>JAYVUZ010000181.1:0-55110 GCA_043787415.1 Fimbriiglobus sp.
CCCCCCCCCCCCCCCCCCCCCCGCTCCACTGAATTCCTCGCCAAGCCGACGCGCTGCCCGGCCGTGCCCGCCGGCCGGTAGCTACAATCTCCCCGACCCATCTCCATCCGGCCCGCGGTCGCGGGCACACACCGCTCACCGGGGGCGCTCATGCCGTCTACGCCCCCGCCGCACGGGTCGTCGGTGGTGCCGCTGGCCCTGACGCCGGACGACGCCCCGACCGTCATCCGCCCGCCGCCGGAGACCCCGGCCGCCGGCCAGCGGGTCGGCCAGTACGAGATTCTCGGCGTCGCCGGGGCCGGCGGCATGGCCGAGGTGCTGCGGGCGCGGGACGTGGACTTGGGCCGTGAAGTCGCCCTCAAGATGCTGCCGCCGGCCCAGGTGAACGACGCCGAGGCGGTGGCCCGGTTCAAGCTCGAAGGCCGGGCGGCGGCCCAGCTCGACCACGACAACGTCGCCCGGGTGTTCGCCTGCGGGGAGGACGCCGGCCGGCACTACATCGCCTTCGAGTTCGTCGAGGGGGAGACGCTGCGGGACGCCATCGCCCGCCGCGGGCCGCTGCCGCCCGGCGAGTGTGCCGCCATCACCTGCGAGGTGGCCGCCGGCCTGGCCCACGCCGCCGAGCGGGGCGTCGTCCACCGGGACATCAAGCCGAGCAACCTGATCCTCACCCCGGCCGGGCGGGTGAAGATCGTGGACATGGGGCTGGCCCGGTCCGGCCGCCCGATCGACGGCGACGTGACCAAGTCCGGCGTCACCCTCGGCACCTTCGACTACATCTCCCCGGAACAGGCCCTGGACCCCCGCCGGGCCGACGCCCGGAGCGACATCTACAGCCTCGGCTGCACCATCTACCACGCGGCCACCGGCCGGCCGCCGGTGCCGCCCGGCACGGCCGCCCAGAAGCTGCGGGCGCACCAGCACGACCCGGTGGTGGACCCGCGGGTGCTCAACCCGGCGGTGCCCCTCGGGCTGGCCCAGTTGCTGGCCGGCATGATGGCCAAGAACCCGGCCAAGCGGTTCCAGACCCCGCGGGAGCTGCTGGCCGCCGCCGCCCGGCTGGCCGCCGAGCTTGGGGTGGCCACGGACAGCCTGCCGGCCGACGCCCGGGGGTCGCAGATCATCGCCGTCCCGCCGTCGCCCGGCCGCGGTGGGCTGCTCGCCGGGCTGGCCGCCGCCGCGGTGGCGGTGGCCGTCGCCATCGGGCTGCTGGCCCCGACCCGCCCCGGGCCGACCGCCCCGCCGTGGGAGGCCCCGGCCCGGCCGCAGGTCGAACCGCCGGCCGTTGGTGAGCGGCCGAAACCGCCGGCCCCCGGCCCGGTGTCGGTGGCAACGGTCGAGGAACTGGTGAAGGAATTCGGCCGAGCCGAGGTGACGGCCGTCCGGCTGACCGGCAAGACGTACGACTTGACCGGCCTCGCCGACGGGGTGCTGGTGGGCGGCCGGCCGAGCCTCACCCTGGAGGCGGCCGACGGGGCGATGCCGACGCTCAAGCTGGCCGTCGCCCCGCCGGCCGAGTTCGAGCGGTGGCAGCGACCGCGACCCGGCACCCTGACCGTCGCCGGTGTGGCCCATGTGGTCATCCGCGGCCTGCGGCTGGAGTTGGCCGACGGGCCGGCCGGCGACGGGGTGGACCGCCCCGCCGGGCTGGCCGTCGCCGACGCCGACTCGCTGGCGGTGGAGAACTGCCGGGTGGAGGCCACCACCGCCCCGCCGGACGCCCTCGGCATCGTCGTCTCCCGCACGGATGGCTCGTGCACGGCGGCGGTGCGGCGGACCCTGTTCGGCAAGCGGGTGGGCACCGGGCTGGCCTTCGCCGGGCCGGTCAAGGCCACACTCACCGGCTGCGGGTTCGCCTCGCCGCAGGCCGGCGTGCGGCTGGCCGGGGCCGGCGGCACCCTCGTCCTGAGCGGGTGCAAGTTCCTGCTCGACCGCGGGGCGGCCGTCGAACTGGAGGCGGACGCCGGTTGGCCAGTGGAGGCGGCCGGGTGCGTGTTCGCCGCCGCGCCGGCCGACCCGGCCACCGCGACGGCCGTCATGATGGGCGAGGGGCCGCCGCGGCCGGCGGTGGTGCGGGCGGCCGCCGGCTGGCCGGCCGGGGCGCGGTTCCAGGGCCGGCCGGCCGAGCCGAACACCTTCCACGGCACCGACGCCCTGGCCGTCGACGGCCCGGCCGTGTCGCTGGCCGCCGCCCGCCGGGACGACCGCTTCCAGGACGCCGGCGACGACCGTAAGGCCCCGCCGTGGGCCGGCCGCGACCCGCTGGCCGACCTCGACACCGCCGACCCGTGGCGGGCGTTCCGGGTCGGCCCGCCGGCCGCCGAGCCGGGCGGTCGCGTCAGGGTGTGGTGGCCGGATGCCCGCGAGTCGGAGCCGGTCCGCGGCACCTTCACCCGGTTCGAGGAGGCGGTACGGGCGCTCAAGCCAGGCGACGAGTTGCAGGTCCGCCACGACGGCGAGTTGGCCGTGCCGCCGGTGGTGTGGAAGGGCGGCAAGCTGACCGTCAAGCCACACCCCGGGTCGATGCCAATCCTGCGGCCGACCGGCGAGGCGGTGGTGCGGCTGCTCGACGGCGAGGTGACACTCGACGGGCTGACGGTGCGAATCACCCGGCCGGCGGCGGCAGTGCTGGCGGGCGGCGGCCGGCGGGTGAGCCTGAGGGGGTGTACTGTCACCGTGGCCGACCCCGGGGCGGTGGCCGTGCGGCTGACCGGCGACGCCGGGGTGACGCTCGCCGACACGCTGGTTCGCGGCCGCGGCGGGGTGGTGGCGGCCGGCGAGCGACCGGCCGAGGTGACGCTCACCCACTCGTGGGCGGCCGTCGCCGGGCCGCTGCTGAGGGCCGACGGCGAGGCCCGGCTGACCCTCACCCGCGTGACAGCGGTGTGCGGCGGGCCGGCCTTCGCCCCCGGCGGCCGGCTGGCGGTGACGGCCGACCGCTGCCTGTTCGCCCCGGTCGGCGGCCGGCTCCGGCTCGACCTCGACGGGGTCGAGTGGACGGCGGCCGGGCCGAACTGGTTCGCCGACCCCGGGTTCAGCACCGGCGGGTTCGGGCCGATGGCCACCGCCGCCGTCGTGACGTTCCACAGCCCGCCGGCGGCCGACGAGTTGGGCGCAGTCGAGCGGGCGGACTTGGTGTCAGACGCGGTCGGCATCGGGGCCGAAGAGGATCGCAGCCCGAAGCGCTAGCGAGGGCGTCTTCGCGCCGGGCCGGGAGTCGTCCTCGCTAGCGCTTCGGGCTGCGATCCACAAGCACCAGCGGCCGACTCGCATCAATCCCTAGCGCCGCGACGGCGGCCACCACCTGCACCCCGCCGAACAGCACGAACGCCGCCCGCCACCCGGCCGCCGGGTCGTCCGGGTACTGGTTGCGGAGCGCCTGCGTCACCAGCGGGGCCAGCGCCGCCCCCAGGTTGCCCCACATGTTGGCCCACCCCAGCACCGCCCCCACCCGCCGGCCGCCCACGTCCTGCGCCCACGCCCACACCGGGGCCGTGCCCAGGTCGGTGGCGGCGGCCATCAGGCACAGCAGCAGCGTCACGGCCACCGGGTCGTCGGCCCCGAGCAGCCCCAGGTACGCCCCGCCGACCACCAGCCGGGAGGCGGCCACCGGCGCCGCCCGCCCCCACCGCAGCCCCAGCCGCCGCACGGCCGCGTCCGACAGCCAGCCGCCGAGCAGCATCCCGCCGATGCCGGCGTACAGGGTCAACGACTGGTAGAAGGCCCGCTGCTCGACCGGCGTCTGGTACATCTGGCTGAGGAAGGTCGGGAACAGGGTGATGACGAACGCCCAGGCGAAGTTGGCCAGGAACTGGACCAGCGAGCACAGCCACACGGAGCGGTCGGCGGCCAGTTCCCGCACCGGCGGCGGGCCGGTCGGGGCGGCCACGTCGGCCCGCCTCACGAGCAGGAAGTAGACGGCCGCCGCGGCCACGCCGACGGCCCCGTACAGCAGGAACGGCCGCCGCCAGCCGTCGGCCAGGCCGGCCGCCAGGAAGGCGGTCAGCGGCGGGGCGACGGCCCCACCGAGCCGGCCGCCGACGGCCACCACCCCGCTGGCCAGCGCCCGGTTGGCCGGCGGCACGCTCCGGCTGACGATGCTGGCGGCCAGCGGGTACGCCCCGGCCTCGAACATGCCGCAGCCGACCCGCAGGAGCAGCAGCCCCGCGAACCCGCCGGCCAGCCCCATCGCCCCGGTGCAGGCCGACCAGCCGACGAGGTACACGGCCAGCACCCGACCCGCTCCGAGGCGGTCGCCCAGCCAGCCGGCCGGCAGTTGGAACAGGGCGTAAGACCACAGGAAGCCGCTGAGTAGGTAGGCGTACTGGTCGTCGGTAAGGCGGAGATCGGGCTTGAGCTGCTCGCCGACGATGCTCAGACAGACGCGGTCCAGGTACAGCAGCACGGCGACGCCGGCGGTGGCGACGACCAAACCGGGGCGGAGGGCGGGCGACGATGGCGGGGGGCGGGTCACGTCGCGGCCGGGTCGGCCGCCGGCAGCTCCCGCTTCATCCGCAGAAACACCACGTACCCGACCAGCCCCAGCCCCCACTCGACGATCCGCAGGGTGAACCGCCCGCCCACTCCGACGCTCTTCGCTTCGTCCCCCCGCACCAGGGTGTACAGCCAGCCGAACACCGCCTCCCCGCCGCCCACCCCGCCCGGCAGCGGGATGCCGGCCTGGGCGATGAACCCGATCGGCCCGATGACGCAGTGTTCGGCCACCCCGGCCAGCAGGTTGCGGTCGGCCGGCGGGAACACCCGCACGCACAGGTAGAACAGGGCCACCATGCCGACGTGGGCGACGCCACTCAGCCCGACCACGGCCAGGGCGGTGCCCGGCCGGCCGCGGTACAGCCGCACCGCCTCCCACACCTCGGCCAGCGTCGTGCCGAGCTTCGGCACCCGCCCCAGCCCGGCGCCCAGGCGGTCGGCCAGTTTGCCCGGGATCAGCCCGAGGGCGACGAACCCGACCATGCCGCCGGCGGCCAGCCCGCCGCACAGCAGCACCATCCGCTGGAGCGCCGGCCGGCCGGTCAGTTGGGGGTCGCCGGCCAGCCAGAACCCGCCGCCGGCCAGGCCGGCCAGCAGCAGCAGGCCGAACAGCCCGACCAGCCGATCGAACACGACCGTGGCCACGGCCGTCGGCTTTCGCTCGGGGTGGTCGCTGGCGAGGAAGTACGCCTTCACCAGGTCGCCGCCGATGGAGCTGGGCAGGAAGGCGTTGTAGAAGGTGCCGACCAGCCCCAGCCGGACGGCGTCCCGCAGGGTGAACGGAAGGCCGACGGCCCGCACCAGCAGGTACCAGCGGACGTACTGCACCCCGGTGATGCCGGCGAAGGCGAGGACGACCAGGGCGAGCAGCACCGCGTCCGGCGGCTGGCTGAACTGCTCCTTCAGCCGAGTCCAGTTGTTCCCGATGACGAACCCGAGCAGGGCCACCGCGACGACGTACTTGAGCAGGTTGACCACGGACGAGCGGGACACGCGGCGGACCCCCAGCGAGTGCGAAGGGGGCATTGTGCCGGGAAGCCGACGGCCCGACAAGGCGAGCGGGGGGCGTAAGCCCCCTGTTACCTGGGGCAGGCGGTTGCTGTCCCCCAGCAACAGGGGGCTTACGCCCCCCGCTCACCAAGACCTTCGCCCAGCACCTGCCGCAGGTCGGCCGGGCCGACCGGCTTGGTCAGGCAGGCGTCGAACACCCCGGCCGGCGGCTGGCTGTTGCCGCTCACCGCCACCAGCCGCACCCCGGCTAGCGTCGGGTCGGCCCGCACCGCCGCCGCCACCTCGGCCCCGCCCAGCCCCGGCAGGTTGAGGTCCAACAGCAACACGTCCGGCCGCAGCGCCCGCACCGCGGCCAGCCCGCCCGGCCCGTCGGTGGCCACGTCGGCCGTGTGGCCCATCAGTCGCAGCAGCCCGGCCAAGCTGTCGGCCGCGTCCGGGTGGTCGTCCACCACCAGCACCCGGCGGGCGACGGTCGCAGCGGCCAGCGGCAGCGTCACGGTAAACGTGCTGCCGCACCCCACCCCCGGGCTGGCCGCCGTCACCGTGCCGGCGTGCAGCTCGACCAGGCTTCGCACCAGGGCCAGGCCGATGCCCAGCCCGCCGGCCGCCCGGTCCCGGCCGCCGGCCAGTTGGGTGAACGGCGCGAACACCCGCTCCCGTTGGTCGGCCGGCAGACCCAGGCCGGTGTCACACACCCGTACCACGGCCGAGCCACCGACGGCAACCGCCGACAGGGTGACGCGGCCGCCGTCTGGCGTGTACTTGGCGGCGTTGGTCAGCAGGTTGGCGAACACCTGCCGCAATCGGTCCGGGTCGGCGTCCAGCGGCAGCGGGTCGGCCGGCAGCTCGACCGTGAGCGTGTGGCCGCGGGCGTCACACGGCGGCCGGGCGGCTTCCACCGCGTCAGCCAGGACGGTCCGCAGGTCGAGGTGTTCGTGGCTCAGCCGCACCTGGCCGCGGGCGATGCGGGCCACGTCCAGCAGGTCGTCCACCAGCCGGCCGAGGTGGCGGGCCTGGCGGCCGATGACCTCCCCGGCGTGGCGAACCGTCGGCGACAGGTCGGGGCTGGCGAGGATGGTTTCGACGGCGGTGCGGATCGGGGCCAGTGGGTTCCGCAGCTCGTGTGCGACCTCGGCCAGCCGGTCGTCGCACGCCCGAGGAACGGCCGGGCCGGCGGTCGGGTCGGAGTGCGGCATCCGGCACGTCCTATGGTGGCGCATGGCGGGGGCGCAAGGTGTGAGCGAGTGGCAGGCATTGTACCAATCTGGGGCCGCCGGGCGGAGCCACTTTTCCGGCCGGCGAACGGGATTCCCCGACATCTGCTAGGGTGAGGGTCACGTGGGAGACAAACCGATGCGACTGGTGATGCTGGGCACCGGCACCTTCGCCGAGCCGACCTTCGAGGCCCTGCTGCGGGCGTTCCCCAGCCAAGTGGTCGGGCTGGTGACGCAGCCGGACCGGGACGGGGTGAAGCTCCGCGGCAGCAGCCGCCAGACGGGCCGGGGGATGGCCGTCATCGCGGCGGCGGCCGGGGTGCCGGTGCAACAGCCGGTGAGTATCAACAAGGACGGGCTGGATGCGCTCCGGGCACTCAAGCCGGACCTGTGCGTGGTGGCCGCCTACGGCCAAATCCTGAGTCGCGCCGTCATCGAGACGCCGGCCCTTGGCATGGTCAACGTTCATGCGTCGCTGCTGCCGAAGTACCGCGGGGCGTCGCCCATCGCCCACGCCATCCTGGCCGGCGAGACGCGGACGGGCGTCACCATCCTGCGGATCGTGCCGGGGCTGGACGCCGGCGACATGCTGGCGAAGGCCGAGGTCGAGATCGGCTCGGGGGAGACGACCGGCGAGTTGGAGGCGCGACTGGCCCCGCTTGGGGCGGACTTGCTGGTTGACGTGGTGCGGCGAATGGCCGCCGGCCCGGTGACGGGTGAGACGCAAAACCCTGCACTCGTGACGAAGGCGCCGAAGTTCACGAAGGAGAGCGGGTTGATCGACTGGAGTGAGCCGGCCGAGGTGATCGCCCGCAAGGTGCGAGCGTTCCAGCCGTGGCCGACGGCGTACACCTTTCTGCACCGGCCGGGCAAGCCGCCGCTGCGGGTGATCGTGACTCGGGTCGGGGCTGAGCCAGCGGTTCGCATGGAACCCGGCGACCTGGCCCTCTGCGGCGCGCTCGATGTGTTGCCCGAAATGGGTCTAACCGCAAGATGCGGATTGCCGTACTGCCACCAACTACCGCTCCATGAACTCCAGCCGGCCGGCAAGAAGCGGATGTCGGCCGCCGAGTTCGTCCGCGGCTACCTGACGGAAGCCGGCGGCCGGTTCGGGCCGGAGGTGGTGGCGTGAACGTCCGCCTCGTCGCCGCCGAGGCGCTGACCGCCGCCCGCACCGCCGACGCCTGGGTGGGCGAGGTGCTGGAGCGACACATCAGTGACAGCGGGCTGTCACCGCAAGACCGCCGGCTGGCCACCCAGATCGTGCTGGGCGTGGTGCGACGGCGGGCCACCCTCGACGCGCTGGTGCGGCCGCACGTCAACCGGCCGTTCCACGAGGTGCAGGAGCCGCTCGTCGATCTGCTGCGGGTGGGGGCGTACCAACTCGCCTTCCTGACGCATGTGCCACGCCACGCGGCGGTTCACGAGACGGTCGAGGCGACGCTGCCGATGGCCCGCGGGTTCGTCAACGCCGTGCTGCGGCGGGTGTCCGAGGCGGTGACGGACGAGTTCGTTCACGCGCCGACGGCCGACGCGGTGCCGCTGGACGGCGACCGCCGGTTCCGCAAGCTGGCGAAGCCGCTGCTGCCCGACCCGGCCACGCAGCCGGCCCCGTACCTGGCGGCGGCGTTCAGTTGGCCCCGCTGGCTGGCCGACCGCTGGCTTGAGCGGCACGGGTTCGCCGAGTGCGTGCGGCTCGGCTTCTGGTTCAACGCCCCGCCGCCGCTGTGGCTGCGGGTGAACGCAAAACAACTGCCCCGTGAGGCGTACCGGCTGGCGTTGGCCGCCGCCGGCATCGCCGCCGACTCCGGCGGTCATCCGCAAGCGCTGACGCTGCCCGACCCGCCACCGGTGCGGCAACTGCCGGGGTACGACGCCGGCGAGTTCGCCGTGCAAGACCTGGCGAGCATGGCGGTGGCGAGTGCCGTCGCCCCGCAGCCCGGCTGGCGGGTGCTCGACCTGTGCAGCGCCCCCGGCGGCAAGACGACGCACCTGGCGGAACTCATGGGCGACCGCGGCGAGGTGGTGGCCTGCGACGTGGACCCCCGCCGGCTGGACACGGTGGTCACCCTGTGCGAGCGGCTGCGGCTACGGTGCGTCAGCCCGCACCTGGTGGACAAGCGGGACACGGTGCCGCCGCCGGGGCCGTACGACGCCGCCCTGGTGGACGCCCCGTGCTCCAACACCGGCGTCCTCGGCCGCCGGCCGGAGGCCCGCTGGCGGCTGCACCCGACGGAGTTCCCCGACCTCATCCGGCTGCAAACCCGGCTGCTCGTCACGGCTGTGGAGGCGGTGCGGCCGGGCGGGGTGGTGGTGTACAGCACATGCAGCATCGAGCCGGATGAGAACCGCGGGGTGGTGCAGGCGGTGCGGCAGGCGTTCCGCGACCTGCGGGTGGAGGCCGACCACACCAGCATCCCCGGCCGGCCGGCCGACGGTGGGTACTGGGCGCGGCTGCGGAAACCGGGCTGACACGCGGCACGCAGGGCGGGGTACAATCGGGGCGACAACCGGAGACGAGCCATGAGTACGGTGGCGGTGCGGGAGATCACCCCGGACGAGTTCCTGGAGATGGGCGACGACGCCAAGGGGTTCGAGCTGATCGACGGCCAACTCGTGGAGCGGCACGTGAGCATGGAGTCATCGCGTGTTAACCTGCGGGTCGGCCGGCATTTGGGCGATTACGCCGACACCCACGGCGGCTGGGTGTTCGAGTCGGAACTCGGCTACCGCTGCTTCCCGGCCAAGCCGAAGCAGGTGCGGAAGGCGGACGTGAGTTACATCTCGTTCGCCCGGATGCCGGTCGAGACCTACGAGGACGAGGGGTTCTGCACCACCTGCCCGGAAGTCGCCGTCGAGGTGCTGTCGCCCAACGACAACGCCTACGAGGTGGACGCCAAGACCGACGAGTGGTTGGGGGCCGGGGTCCGCGAGGTGTGGCTGGCTAACCCCGAGGCGCGGGTGGTTCGCGTCCACCGGGCGGACGGCACCGTTACCCTGTTCCGCGAGGCCGACACCCTCACCAGCCCGCTGCTGCCCGGGTTCGCGGTGCCCGTCGTCGCCCTGTTCCGCCGGCCGACGGCCGCGGGGGGCACCCCATGAGCCGGGCCATGCTGCCGGTGATCGCCTACGACCTGCCGGTGCTGTTCGAGGACGAGGGGCAGGAAGACATGGGCGACTCGTGGCCGCACACCACCGCCCTGAACGCCCTCTTCTTCGGCTTGACGACCCACTTCTCCGGCCGGCCCGGCCACGAAGTGTTGGCCAACATGAACCTGTACTACCACCCGACCCGGCGGTGGGCGTACGTGTCGCCGGACGTGATGGTGGTGACACCCCCGGCCCCGCTGCCGGCCGACCTGCGGTCGTACCGCGTCGGCACCACCGGCCCGGCCCCGGTGCTGGCCGTCGAGGTGCTGTCCCAGCGGACCTTCCAGCAGGGCGACCTGACGCTCAAGCCCGTCATCTACGCCGACCTCGGGATCGCCGAGTACCTGCTGGTGGACACCACCGGCGACTACCTGCCGGAGCGGCTGCAACTGCGGACGCTCGACGGCGACGCCTGGATCGTCCGGTCGGACGAGGGGGCCGGGGTGGTCAGCCGGCTCGGGTTCCGGGTGGTGATCGACTTGGACGACCGGGTGCGGCTGATCGCCACCGCCACCGGCGAGCGGTACGCCCGGCCGGACGAGGCCCAGCAGTTGGCCCGGGAGCGGTTCGCGGCGGAACGGGGTCGCCTGGTCGCCGAGGCCCGGGTCCGGGAACTCGAAGCCGAGGTAGCCCGGCTCCGCGGCACCCCGCCTTCCGCCCCGCCGCCGCCGGCCGTATCCTGACGGCTTTCCCCTCGGCCCCGTTGACAACGGACCCCCGACCATGAGCCAGCCCGCGCCCAGTGTGTACATCGAGACGGTCGGCTGCCAGATGAACGTGCTCGACAGCGAGCTGGTCGTCGCCGCCCTCAAGAAGCAGGGGTACACGCTCGCCGACACGCCGGCCGGGGCGTCCCTCATCCTGTTCAACACCTGCTCGGTCCGGGAGCACGCCGAGGAGAAGACGTACTCGGCCCTCGGCCGCAGCGCCGCCCCGTTCAAGAAGGCCGACCCGACGGTGGTGGTGGGCGTCATCGGCTGCATGGCCCAGAAGGACCAGGACCTCATCCGCAAGCGGGTGCCGTATGTGGACCTGGTGGTCGGCACCGGCCAGTTGGCCAAGATTCCCGCACTAGTCGAGGAGGCCCGCCGGACCGGCCTGCCGCAGTACGCCCTGAGCCTGGGCCGGGCGGACGCCGGCCGGGGCGAGGTGGAGGCCAGCTTCGAGAGCTACGACCCGGCCCGCGACCCGCAGATGCGGCCGACCCCGTTCCAGGCGTTCGTCCGCATCCAGATCGGCTGCGACAAGTTCTGCACCTACTGCGTCGTGCCGAGCACCCGCGGCCCCGAGCAGAGCCGGCCACCCGCGCACATCCTGGCCGAGGTGAAGACGCTGGTGGACCAGGGGGCCAAGGAAGTGACGCTGCTCGGGCAGACGGTGAACAGCTACCGCTTCGCCCACGGCGACGGCCGCACCACCCGGCTGAGCGACCTGCTGGCCGCCATGCACGAAGTCGCCGGGCTGGAGCGGATCAAGTTCGTCACCAACTTCCCGAAGGACATGACGGACGACCTGCTGGACGCCGTGCGGGACTTGCCGAAGCTGTGCAAGTACCTGCACGTGCCGGTGCAGAGCGGCTGCGACGAGGTGCTGAAACGCATGAAGCGGCAGTACACCGTCGAGAGCTACCGGGAGATGCTGCACCGCTGCCGGGAGCGGGTGCCGGGGGTGGCCGTGAGCAGCGACTTCATCGTCGGGTTCAGCGGGGAGACGGACGACAGCTTCCAGAAGACCATGCGACTGGTGGACGAGTCGAAGTTCAAGAACAGCTACATCTTCAAGTACAGCGAGCGGCCGGGCACGAAGGCGGTGGGCCGCCACCCGGACGACGTGCCGGAGGTGGTGAAGAAGCGGCGGAACAACGAGCTGCTGGCCGTGCAGAACGCCAACTCGCTGGCCGACCACCGGCTCTGGATCGGCCGCACCGTCGAGGTGCTGGTGGAAGGCCCGAGTCGGCACGGGGCGCGGACCGGTGGGGCGTCCCCGCAACTCACCGGGCACACGATGACCGACCACATCTGCGTGTTCGACGGCCCGCAACGGCTGGTGGGTCAGACGGTGACGGTGGACGTGGCCGACGCCAGCGGGTTCACCCTGTACGGCGACGTGCGGGTGTCGGAGGCTGTGGGGGCGGTCAGCCGCGAGGCGGAGTCTTCGGAGCCGATCGCGGCCCGTCCACGGCGGATCGGGCTGGCGGTGGTGTGAGCCGGGCGTTGACGGGTTGAAAGCCAGTGCGGTATGATCAGAGCAGGCCGGAGCCACCTGTGAAGCTGTACCGCCTGATGAGCGCCGACGGGGACGGGAAGCCGGCCGTCGGTAGCGAGCCGATGATGCTCGGCGAGCGGCCGACCGACCCGGGACGGCCGAATAAAGCCCGCGACGTGGCTGCGGTGTTGGGTACAGACCCCGTCGGCCCCGGGGCGGGGTTATCCTGCTACGCCGACCCGGTCGCGATCAAACTCCGGCGGGGCCGGTCCTTGCTCCTCTGGGCGGTCGAGGCGGATGACCTCCCGGCAGGCCTGACCGCACGCCCGGCCGGCCCGCCACACTGGCACCTGGAGCCGACGGCGGTCATGACTCTGGACGTGTTCCAGCAACTGCTCGCCGCGACGCGAGACCTTTGGCGGCAGGAGACGGGGGACGCCACATGATGACCCTGGACGCGATCCGCACGGCGATGGTCTCGACCGACCCCTACGACCGAATGGATGCGATGGTGCGGGCGGAACTGGCCACCGGCCGCACCGTACAATCGCTCATCGACGCTTTCAACCCGCTCATCGATGACGCGTTGGAGACGCCTGGGCTGACGCGAGACGGGCGTGCGGCGTTCCTCGGCACCCTCGACCGCCTGACCGGCGACTGCGACCCGGAGCAGCACTACCACGACCGGCCGCCGACCGCGGGCGGCGGGTACACCGTCACCTTCCCCGACCCGGCGACCGAGCGTCGTGGCCTCGGCTTCCTCCTCGGCCGGTTCTCGGGCCAGGTGCGGTCGAACGGTGTTCACGTCATCCCGCGGGAGGCCCTGGCCGCACTCGCCGACCAGAAAATTACCTTCACCGTGGTCGGCGAATGACCCTCTACCGCCCCGTCGGCTTGAAGGAGTTGGAGCTGGTCGCCGCGAGCAGCTGGCGGGCGTACCCGCCCCGGCTGCACTGGCAACCGATCTTCTACCCGGTCGTGACCGCGGAATACGCCCGGGCTATCGTCACCCAGTGGAACAGCCGGGAGGCCGACGCCGGGCACTGCGGGTTCGTGACGGCGTTCGACATCGACGACGCCTTTGTGAGCCGCTACCCGGTGCAGCAGCTCGGCGGCGGGCCGACCTTCCGCGAGCTGTGGGTGCCGGCCGAGGAGCTGGTCGAGTTCAATGCCCACCTGCTCGGCCCGGTCCGGGTGGTCGGGTCGGTGTACGGACCCGCCTTCTCCGGCGAGGTGGATCAGGCCACCGGACTGCCGGCGAACCTACCGCCGGCCGCCGGCGTCCAGCCCGCATGATCCCGCCCGCCGCCCGCGCCGCCATCGAGGCCGCCCTCACCGCCGCAGCGGCCGACGGCTGCCGCGTCCTGTTCGCCGTCGAGAGCGGCAGCCGGGCGTGGGGGTTCGCGTCCGCCGACAGCGACTTCGACGTGCGGTTCGTCTACGCCCGGCCGCGGGACTGGTACCTGTCCATCGACCTCGAAACCCGGCCGGACACCGTCGAGCGGATGCTGCCCGGCGACATCGACCTGAGCGGCTGGGACGTGCGGAAGGCGCTCGGCCTGTTCGCCAAATCGAACCCGCCGCTGCTGGAGTGGCTGGACTCGCCCATTGTCTACGCCGACGACGGGGTGTTCTGCAACGAGTTGAAGGCGCTGCTGCCGGCCGGCGAGTAGACGGCCGCGTGCCTGCACCACTACACCCGGATGGCCCGCCGCACCCTGCACGCCGACCTCGGCCGGCCGACGGTGAAGCGGAAGAAGTACCTGTACGTGCTGCGACCGCTGCTCGCCGCCCGGTGGATCGAACAGGGTCGCGGGCCGGTGCCCATGCAGTTCGCCGACCTGTTTGTGACCCTCAGACCGGATCAGGCCGGGGTGCGGGCGGCCATTGGCGCGCTGGTGGCCGAGAAGGTCGGCGGCAGCGAACTCGGGGCCGGGCCACCCGACCCGGTGCTGGAAGGGTTCGTCCACCCGGAGTACGACCGGCTCATGGCGGTCGGCCAGTCGCTGCCGAAAGCCCACCCGGACCGGGCGATGCTGGACGAGTTGTTCCGGCGGACCATCGGCGGCTGATGGCCAGCCGGGTCACACCCCGAGCGTGTCCAGGACGTATCGCCAACCAATGACCCCGTCCTCACACTCGGCGTCACGCAGTTCGGCGGCCCGCTGCCGTCCGGTTGCAGACGCCCTCTCACACCGGCGGCCCACCAAGATGCGCCAATAGCCGGACGGCGAACCGCGGCCCGGTGCCGGTGTCCTCGTGCTTGAAGAACACGAACCGCTCGCCCCACGGCAGAGCCGCCAGCCGCTCGGCCCACGCCGCCAAGGCGGCGGCGTCGTACTCCGGCCGCCGCAGCCGGACATAGCCCCAGTCGGCCGTCGCCACCACTGGCACCGTCAACTCGTCCGTCTCGTCGGCGATGCACAGTGCCGTCCCGTGTTCGCGGAGCAGCCCGAACACCTCGTCGTCGAACCACGACGCCTGGCGGAACTCGACGGTCGCCCGCGTGCCCGCCGGCAGCAGTTCGAGGAACGCTCGCAGCCGGGGCACGTCCTTCTTGAAGTTCGGCGGCAACTGGACGAGCAGCGGCCCGAGCCGGTCATTCAGCACGGCCGCCGCTTGTAGGAACGCCGCCACCGGCTCCGCGACCTCTTTCAGCCGCTTGATGTGGGTGATCGTCTGCGGGGCTTTCAGCGCGAAGCGGAAGTCGGCCGGCACCTCGGCGGCCCAGCCGTCGAGCGTAGCCGCGGCCGGCAACTTGTAGAAGCTGGCGTTGATCTCGACGGCCCGGAAGTGCGTGGCGTAGAAGCCGAGGAACTGCTCGGCCGGCAGCTTGGCCGGGTAGAAACTCCCCTTCCACTTGGGGTACGAGTAGCCGCTGGTGCCGACGAAGGCGGTCACGACCGACCCCCGGGGCCGGCTTCCAGTTCCAGCAGCCGGGCTTTCATGGCCAGCCCGCCGCCGTACCCGCCGAGGCCGCCGCCGGACGCCACCACCCGGTGACACGGGACGACGATACTGATCGGGTTCTTGCCGTTGGCCGACCCCACCGCCCGGCTGGCCGTCGGCTGGCCGAGCATCCGGGCCTGCTCGGCGTAGCTCACCGTCGTGCCGTAGGGGATGGCTTTCAGCGCCGCCCAGGCCCGCTTCTGGAACGGCGTGCCGGCCGGGGCCACCGGCACCGTGAAGGCGGTCAGCCGGCCGGCGAAGTAGTCGGCCAGCTCGGCTTCCACTTGCTTGAACGGGGCAGCGTCCGACACCCAGCCGGCGTCCGGCGGGCGATCGCTCAGGTGAAGCCCGGTCAGGGCTGTGCCGTCGGCGGTGAGCAGCAGCCGGCCGAACGGGCTGTCGGCGTGGGTGTAGAACGTGAGTGCGGGCATGGGTCGGCTCCGCGGGGGAGAAACGGTACGGGCGTATACTGCCACACTTCGGCCCGCCTGACCGGCGTCACCCCGGCTCGCCGACCTCGGCCTTCAGCCGGCCCAACGCGCTCTTCCAGTACCGCTGCACCGTGCGGTCGCTCACGTTCAACAGCTCGGCGATGCGGGCCTCCGGCCAGCCGTGATAGAATCGCAACCCGACCACCTCCCGCTCCTCCGGCGGCAGCTTCTCGACGGCCGCGTGGAAGCGGTTCCAGCGGTCCAGCTCGTCGGCCGGCGGGGCCGGGGCGGGGGTCGGCTCCCAGTTGGCGTTCGACCCCTCCGGGTCCGGCGGGGCCACGAAGTGCCGGCCGGGGGTGCGGTAGTACCGGGCCAGGTCGAGCAGCTCCCGGCGGATTTGGACGGCCGCCAGGGCGAAGAACTCCCGCGTGCCGGTCGGCTTGCACTCCTCCAGCGCCCGCAGCAGCCGCAGGCAGGCGCTCTGGTAGATGTCCCCCGTCTCGGCGTGCTGCTTGACCGACGGGTACTTGTTGAGCATCCGGCTGGCCAGCTCCTTCATCCGCCGCTCGACGGCCACCAGGAGTTCGTTGCGGGCCGCCTTGTCCCCCGCCTGAATCCGCCGAATCCAGTCTTCGATGATGGTCGAATTCGGCTCGTTCACACCCACGCCCCCGTCGGTTTCCGCCGGCCACCGCCCGGCCGGCATGATACCATGATGGCCCGCCCGCCGCACCACCCGACTCGCCCCGGGGGGACCGCATGACGCCCGCCGACCCCCGCCGACCGGCCGCCGCCACCGTCCCAGCCGACGGCTCCGACCTGACCGGGTTCGAGGCCTGGCTGGGCGGCAGCAACGCCCACCCGTCGGCCGTCGGCCCGCCGCCCACCCCGCCCGGGTACGTGCTGGAGAAGGAGATCGGCCGGGGGGCGATGGGGGTGGTGTACAAGGCGCACGACCGCGACCTGAACCGGCCGGTGGCCCTCAAGATGGTGCTGGCCGGCCGCCACGCCCACCCGAAGGAGCTGGCCCGCTTCCTGTACGAGGCGGAGACCATCGCCGCCATCGACGACCCGCACGTGGTGCGGGTGTACCAGAGCGGGGTGTTCGACGGCCAGCCGTACTTCGTCATGGAGTTCGTGCCCGGCGGCAGCCTGCACGACCGGCTCTACCCGGACCCGGCCGAGCCGACCCGCGGCCGCCCGCTGCCGCCGGCCGCCGCGGCGGCACTCGTCCGGAAGCTGGCCGGCGGCGTCCAGGCGGCCCACGACCGCGGGCTGGTCCACCGGGACATCAAGCCGCGGAACGTGCTGTTGGCCGGGGCGGACACGCCGACCCCGAAGCTCGCCGACTTCGGCCTGGCCCGGCGGCCGGACAGCATCGCCGCCAGCCGGGGGCTGGCCGGCACGCCGCACTACATGGCCCCGGAGCAGGCCCGGGCCGACGGCCTGCGGGTCGGCCCGGCGTCCGACGTGTGGGCGCTCGGGGTGGTGCTGTTCGAGTGCCTGACCGGGGTCGTGCCGTTCCCCGGCGAGCAGGCCTACGCGGTCATCAAGGCGGCGGCCGATGAGGCCCCGCCGTGCCCGCGGACGCTCAACCCGCGGGTGCCCCGCGACCTCGCACTGGTCGTGCTCAAGTGCCTGGAGAAAGACCCGCACCACCGCTACCCGACGGCCCTTGCGCTGGCGGACGATTTGGGCCGGTTTCTGGCCGGCGAGCCGGTCAAGGTGCGGCCCACCCGGGCGGCCGAGCGGTGCTGGCGGTGGGCGCGGAAGCGGCCGGCCGTCGCCGGGCTGTCGTCCGCGGTGGTGCTGCTGCTGTTCGCCGTCGGGGCGATGGTGACGGCCGACGGGCAGCGGGCCAGGCGGCAGCGGGACGAGGCCATCGCCGCCCGCACGGAGGCCGACGCCGCCCGGGTGTCGGCCGAGGAGCGGCTGCTGCGGGCCGAGTGGCTGGGGTACGCCGACCGCTTCCGCCAGGCCGACGCCCGGCTCAAGGACGGCCGCCCCGCCGAGGCGATGAAGCTGCTGGACGACTGCCCGGCCGAGTGGCGGGGCTGGGAACACGCCCACCTGACGCACCTGCTGGCCGGCCGGCCGCCGCTGGCCCGGCACCCCGGCCCGGCCACGGTGCTGGCACTGGCCGGCGGCCGGCTGGCCACCGCCGGCGGCGACACGTTGCAGGTGTGGGAGCGGGACGGCAGCCCGGTCGGCCCGCCGCGGCCGGTCGGCCCACACTCGGCCGTGGCCGTGCGGCCGGACGGCACCCGGGCGGCCATCGGCACCAGCGACGGCCGGGTGGCGGTGTGGAACCTGCTCACCGGCGAGCGGCTGCACCTGGCCCCGGCCCACGACCCCGGCACCGCCGTTACCGCCCTGGCCTTCGACCCGCTCACCGGCCGGCTGCTGTCCGTCGGCCGGGACGGAGCCGTGGTGCTGTCCGACGCGGACGGCACCGAGGTGAAGCGGGACCGGCGACACAAGGGCGGGGCGCTGTGTGCCGTCTGGCGGCCGGACGGCGGCGGGTTCGTCACCGGGGCCGGCGACGGGGTGGTGCGGCTGTGGCACCCGGACGGCCGGTTCGACCGGGTGGCCGACGGCCGGCACGAGAGCGGCGTCACGGCGGCGGCGTTCGACCCGGCCGGCGGGCTGCTGGCCACCGTCGGCCCGGGGGAACTGGTCCTCCGGGACCGCACCGGCACCCCGACCGCCCTGCCGGTGGACCTGCCGGACGCCCCGAGGGCGGTGGCCGTCGGGGCCGGGTCGGTGTTCGTCGGCGGTAGCGGCGGGGTGGTGCGGACGTTCGCCGCCAACGGCTACCCGGAGCCGACCGACCTCGGCCTGACCCGGCCGGTGGTCGGCCTGGCCGTCGTCGGCGGGCGGGTGGCGGTGGCGGAAGCCGGCGGGGCAGTGCGACTGTGGAACCCCCGCCGGCCGGCCCGCGGGCTGCGGCTGATGGGGGTGCGGTTCGCCGCCTTCAGCCCGGCCGGCGCTGTGCTGACGCTCACCGACGGCGGGCCGGACGGCCGCCGGGTCGGGCTGGCCGACCCGGCGGGCGAGGCCAACTGGGCGTTCCGCACCGACGACCTGGCCGACGCCGCCGCCCTGGCCCCCGGCTGGGCGGTGATCGGCGTCAGTGGCGGGGCGCGGGTGCGGCGGCACGCCGGCACCGCCGCGGACCTGTTGGAAGGGGGCGGGCTGACCGTGGACCGCACCGGCCGGTATGCCGCCCGCGGGGAGGCCGACCGGCTGGCCGTGTGGGGGCTGGGCGAGCCGTCTGCCCGGCTGCTGTGGGAACACCGCCCGGGGGACGGCCCGGACGAGGCGGTGTGGCGGCTGCGGCTGGAGCCGGCCGCCGGACTGCTACTGGTCGGCTACCGGGACGGCGGGGTGGTGGGGTACGACCTGACCACCGGGGCGAAGCGGTTCGCGGTGCGAGCGGCCGGCCCGCCGGACGGGCTGGGGGTGTCGGCCGACGGCCGGCTGCTGGCCGCCGCCGGCGACGGGGTGCGGGTGTGGGCGGTCGGCGGGGGCGAGCCGGTGCATCGGTTCGACCTGCCGGCGGAAGCCGGGCGGGTGAACGCGGTGGCCGTCAGCCCGGACGGCGGCCGGCTCGTCACCGCCGGCGAGGACGGGTCGGTGCGGGTGTGGGACGCGGCCGGCGGCGGCGAACTGCTGACCCTCCGCGGCCACGTCGGGCCGGTGGACGGCGTGGAGTTCGACCCGGCCGGCGGCCGGCTGCTGTCGGTGGACCGGGACGGGGCGGCGCAGGTGTGGGACGCGCACCCGCCGGACCCGGCCGCCAAGCGGGCCGTCGCGGAGCGGCTGGGGCGGGTGCCGAGGGCTGCGGGCGGCCCGGACGTGGACCGCCTGCGGCAGGCGGCGCGGTAGCGAATCGGGGTTACCGCCGCCTTGGCCAGCGGGGGGCGTAAGCCCTCCGCAGGCCAAGGCCGAAGAGGGCGCCGTGCGAGCGGTCCTCATTTTCCACCGGCCGGTTCGCTGACGAGCCGGCCGGGCAGTACCCCGGGAATGACGGCCGCACTGCCTGTCATTTCCCCCGACTCCCCGCCGCCATGTGAAACGGTGCGGCTTGAGTCGAGTCGGCCGCGACCGCCGGTTTCCCGTTCCCCGCCACCACCCCGACCCGCCTAAACCCCGCCGATGCTGCCGCCTGCCCCCGCGCCGTCGGGTATGGTCTCGGCATCACCCGCAGACGCTGCCCGGCACAGTGCCGGCGGCCGGACCGGGGCGGAGGGCTTTTCACGATGTTCACCCTGGTAATGATGACCGCCCTGTCCGGCTCGCCGGACGCGGTCCAGTTCGGCGGCCGCGGCGGCGGCTGTACCGGCGGCGGGCTGCTGAGCGGGCTGTTCAGCCGCGGCGGCCGTGGGGCCAACCACGCGGCCGGCTGCTGCGGCCCGGTCGCGCATCACTCGTCCTGCGACCCGTGCAGCCATAACCACCACCACCTGCCGGCCTGCGGCGGGTGCGGCCTCTCCATCCCCTACGCCCCGGCCTGCGGCGGGTGCGGGACGGGCGGCGACTGCGGGGCCGGGTGCGGGGTCATGGCCGCCAGCCCGGTGCCGCTCAGTACGGGTCCGGTCCCGATGGGAGTGGCCCCGGCCGTGATGACCCCGCCGCAGCAGATGCCCGCCCCGGGCGCGGCTCCGCCGGTCACCGGCACACCGCCGGCCGGTGCCACCCCGCCGGTCACGGGCGGCACCGCCACCCCGGACAAGCCGGGCGGCACGTTCTAAACCAACCTCCGTTCCGGGCTTGCGAGCCTGAAGCGCGAGCGAGGTCCGCTATCTGCCAGGTGGGGATAGTGGACCTCGCTCGCGCTTCAGGCTCGCAAGCCCGGTTCAGTTCTTGACACCGAGCGGCTTGCACGCCGGCAGCTCGTACACGTTCCCCTCGTCCCGGGTCGGCTTACTGTCTTTCGTCACCAGCTTGGCCTGGAGGGTCTTCGGCTCGCCGCCGTTCACACGCACCTGGAAGACGAGCACCGGCGACTGGCCGGCCGTCTGCGGGATGGCGGCGAAACTGTACTTGTTGGCCTGCGCGGTGAACGGCCTGGACCACTCGGCCGAGGTGCCCCACCGCACCTGTAGCTTGACCGGGTCGCCGGTCGGGTTGTCCAGGGCGATGACGGCGTACTGGGTGCCCTTGCCGCCGGCCACCGGGGAGCCGGCTGGGGCCGGCAGCTCGAACGTCTGGGGCAGTTGCAGCTTCTTGGCCTTCACGTTCTTGGCCAGCTCCTCCATGCCCGGCTTCTTGGCCTCCTCCCGGTACACCCGCTGGGTTTCGTCCTTCAGTTGGGCGGCGAACGTCGGCCAGTCCACCGCCGTGTTCTTCTTGGCGGCGGCCACCCGCTCCAGGGCGGCGGTGAAGTACGACCCCACGGCCGTGTCCGACACGGCCACCTGGCCGTCGGCGGCGGCCGTCATGTCCACCGTCCCGCGGGCGGCCAGGAACAGCGACCGGCCGAGCTTGGTCGGCTCGGCCGGCCCGGCCGCCCGGGTGCGGCCCCTCAGCTGGTGGTCCGGCGGCGGCGGCACCTCGATGTGGTCGCTACAGCAGTCGGTCAGCAGCACCGTCAGCCCGGCCCCCTTGTCCAGCATGGCCGTCTTCAGTTCCTTGCGGGTGACGGCCTCCGGGCTGACCTTGCCCAGCTCCGGGTTGTACTGGAACTCCAGGGTGTGCAGGTCGCCGGCCGGGCCGGGCTTGCCGGCCGCCCGGTAGGAGCCGTGGCCGGTGTAGTAGAACACCACGGCGTCGGTTTTCTCCACCTTCAGATCGCGGTAGTACTTGAGCACGTTGGTGGCCGTCAGTTCGGCCCCGGTCAGCTCCCGGAGAATCACCTTGTCGGCCGGCAAGTGGTCGCCCAGCAGCTCCTTGAAGTTCTTCACGTCCATCCGGACCATCTTGGCCAGATCCTTGTCCGTCACCTCGGCGGCAACCAGCACATACACCCGCTTGAGGTCGGGCGGTTGGGCCGTTGCGGCGGGGGCGACGACGGCGGCCAGAACGAGGGCGACGGCGAGCCGGCGGACGGGCATGGGCGCACCAACGGGGTGGGGGAGAACGGAACCGGCCCCGGCGACCGAGGGTGGTCGCCGGGGCGGGGGTTGTCAGGCGGGCCGGGTCGGCCCCTACTCCCAGAGCGGGCGAGCGGGGGCCGACCCGACACCGTTTTCCGTTGCGGCCGGCGGCCTACTGTGCGACCATCTCCGGGGCGTAGTAGGTGACGGTGACGTTGGCCATCGGTAGGACGGCGTGTTCGAACTTCTCCTCGGTGGTGACGCCGCCGGGGGCGGACTGCCCGCCGCCGTCGATCACCACCCCCTTCAGCTTGCCTGTCAGCGTCGAGGCCGGGGCTGGCGGTGTGATTTTGACCGCCTTACTCGTCTTGCTGACACTAAACCCTTTGAA
This sequence comes from Fimbriiglobus sp., assembly GCA_043787415.1. Classification (GTDB taxonomy): domain Bacteria; phylum Planctomycetota; class Planctomycetia; order Gemmatales; family Gemmataceae; genus JAXMAZ01. The sequence continues at coordinate 21,884 of JAYVUZ010000181.1, forward strand.
CTTGGCCAGCACCAGGTCTTTGGCCCTTCTGGCCGACTTGGTTTTGGCGATGCTCTTATCCATCTGTTCCATCGGGCTGGCGTCGTACGCCTGCTCCGCCTGGGTGGGCATGTCGGTGCTGACGGTGTCGGTGCCGCCGACGCCGGCCGGGGTGCCGCCGCCGTCCCCGCTCGCCGGGGTGACGGTCGGGACGGTGCCCACGTCCGTGTTGGCCGGGTACACCAGCAGCTCGATCTTGCCGGCCGTGGCCGGCTGCATGGTGGCGAACCGGGCGGCCGAGTTCTGCTCGGTGTCCACCGTGATCTTCTTGTCCCCCGTGCCGTCGAGCGACTTCCGCCAGGCGGCGATCGTGTACAGGGTGCCCGGCTGGAGGACGAACTTCCGCCACTTCTCCCGGTTGGCGTTCACGTCCGCCCGCTGGTCGTCTTCGATCTGAATAACGTTGATTCCATCGATCGTGAGTAGGACGGCGACCGCCTTATCCCCGGTGTTCTTCAGGTTGAAGCTCAGGTCGGTGCCGGGGGGCGGGGTCTTGGCCAGCCGGAAGTTGTTCGACCCGTCCGGGCTGATGGCGATCGGCTGGCCGCTGGCGATCACCGTCAGCTCGACCGGGCAGTTGGCGAAGGCGGTGGCCCCGCCGCTGCTCGGCCCGGCCGCCAGCCCGCCGGCCCCGGCGGCCGACTCGCTGGCCGTCTCGTCGGGTTCGACCACCGCCTTGGTCCGCCCGGCCGTCGTCTTGGCGTGCGGCTTGGTCAGCACCGACTTGCTCACCGCGAAGCTCTTGCCCAAGTCGGCGAGGGTGTTGCGGTCCACCCGGATTTTGGCCGTGGCGCTCTCTTGCAGGTTGCACATCGACTTCAGGGCGGCCCCGCCGTCCTTGGCCGAGAAGCTCACCAGCTTGACCGTCGCCCCCTTTAGGTCGGCCGTCAGGGTGAGTTCGCCGGTCAGGTAGGTGTCCGGGGCCAGCTTCTTAGCGTCGTCCCAGACCACCGGCAGTTGCAGGGCCAGCAGTGCCTTACGGCCCTCGGGCGTGGTCCAGTCGATGGCCTTGCCGCGGGCCTTGCCGGCGGCGGCGGCGGTCTTGCCGGCGTCGCCCAGCACGGTGTACTCGCCGGCCTCGCCGGCCGGGTTGGTCAGAATCAGCAGGTTCTGTAGCTTGTTGGCGAGTTGGGTGCCTTCCAACCCCTGCTTGAAGGTGGCCGGCTGACTACCGATCTTCACCTGGAACGGCAGCACGGCGATGTGCCTGGCCTTCAGCCCGGCCACCCGCTCGGCCACGTCGGCCGAGTCGTTCACCAGCACCCGGTCGATCTGGTCGGCCTTCGCCACGGTCGGCACGGCAGCCAGGGCACACGCGACGACCCCGACGCGGAGGACGTGGGCGGGACGCAACAGGAGCCACTTCATGAAGTCACCCGGGGGTGGGAGGGACGGACTCGACCGGGCGACCGGCCGGGGGGCACCGAGGAACAGTCAGAGAGCGGAACTCACCGCTCGGACCCGACACGACCGGCCGGGTTTTGCTCGCTTTTTTTTTCCGCCACCACCAGCCGGGCCAGTTCGGCCACCGCCGGGGTGGCCTGGGCGTGCTGCGGGTGGCGGGGGCCGTCCTCGCTCCGCAGCTTGGCCGCTTCTTCCGTCACCACCTTGGCCAGGAAGGCGGCCAACTCGCGGGCCGTCAGCCGGCCGTCGGCGTTGGCGTCGGCCGGCGAGAACCGCCCGCCCGCCTTGTCCACCGTCAGGGCGGAAATCAGGGCCGAGGTGAACACGGCCCCCGTCTGCGGGTGTTCGATGGCCTTCTCGTTGGCCGCGCAGGCGGTCAGCACCACCGGCCCGAAGCCGTTGCGGTTGAGCAGCCCGCCGGCGTTCTTGGTGACGGCCGGCTGGCCGCCCGCGCCGGCCTGGGCCAGCTTGCCGCTGTGGCAGCAGTCGATGACCAGCAGCTTGCGGCACCGCACCGCCGACACGGCGTCGAACAAGTCGGCGTCGGTCAGGAACGCCTGCCGCACCCGGGCCGGGGTGCGGTAGTCGTCCCGCGTCACCAGCTTACTGCCGTCGGCCGCCTGCGGGATGGCGAAGTACCAGGTGTCCGGGTCCACCTGCTGCCCCCGGGCCAGCCCGCGGAGCTTGCCGGCCCGGTCGCCCAGGATGCCGTGACCGGACAGGGCGAGCACGAACAGGTCATCCCCACGGGCGTCCGTGGCCACCGCCGCGACGGCCGCCAGCACCGACTCGCGGGTGACGGCCTCGTTCAGAATCAGCTTGGTCGGCCCGACCCGGGAAAACCCGCCGAGGCCGGCCCCGGCCAGCAAGTCCCAGGCGGTCCCCAGCCGGGTGGCGTCCTTGTGCGAGTCCAGGTCGGGGAAGGTCACGTCCTGGCCCGGGTCGAACTCGTACTTGCCGATGCCGGCCGACACCACGAACAGCCGCCGGCCGCGGGGCGTCGGGGTGGTCAGCGTCACCGCCGCCGGGCGGCTGGCCGTGCCCCAGCCGCCGTCCCGGCTGAGGGCCGCCCCCTGGAGGCTGTTGGCCCCGCTCACCAGGGCGGCGTTCGGCACGGTGAACACCACCGGCACCCGCTGGCCGAGGGCGAACGGCGCCCCGGCCGCCGCCGGCGGGCCGGGCGGCAGCGGCTGGGCGGCGATGCGGGTGTCGTCGTTGGCCCACAGTTCGACCAGTTCCGCCGGGTTCGGCCGGCCCAGGTGGTTGTTGCGGGGCGTCACCCACACCGTCACCTTGAGGTCGGCGTTGCCGGCCACCGTCGGGGCGGCCGGCTCGACCTGCACCACCGGCGGGTACTTGTCCACCAGTAGCGGCTGCGCCCGCTCCCGGGTCTGCTGGGCCAGCACCGCCGTCACCTTGTCCGGCTTGTGCAGGGTGCCGCGGAACTGGTCCACCGGGAACACGTCCGGGGTGTCGGCGGCCCGGTTCTTGGCCACCAGCCACTGCACCGCCCGGTCGCCGTTGGCCGAGCTGTCGTAGAAGCACTGGCGGTAGGTGTACAGCACCCACTCGTTGCCCCCCCCGGCCGCGCTCCCGAGCGGCACGAACTTGGCCACCGGGCGGTGCAGGTTGAGCGTGCGGCACTGGCACAACTCGGCCGGCGAGCCGGGCTTGCGGACGTCATGGAAGGCCAGCTCGACCCCCGGCCGGGCGGCCCGCAGGGCGGCCAGCCGGGCGGCCGGCGTCGCCGGCGTGTCGGTGTGGACCTTCGGCAGGTAGTCCGTCACCACCAGCTTGTTCACCTGGTAGCCGCGGGCCAGCCCGCACTCGTCGGCCGGGCTGCCGGGGTCCACGTCCGTCACTTCCACCGTCCCGTTCCGCTCGGCGAACGAAGCCCCGAGGACCGACTGGAGGGGGAAGTCGGCCAGGTTCCACAGGGCCACGGCGTGGTCCCGGCCGGCCGTCACGAGGCCGTTGCCGCCATGGGTCGGGGCGACGGCCAGCACCACCCCGGCGTGGCCGACCAGCTTCCGCACCCGCACCGGCGGCCGGCCCGGCCGCAGGTCGTACACGCTGGCCCCCCACAGGTGGCCGATGGCCAGGCGTGCCCCGGTCGGCCCGTTCAGGAAGGTGTAGCAGCGGGGCAGGTCGTCCCGGGCCTGGTCCCAGATGCCCAACGCCTTCAGCGGGAAGCGTTTGCCGTCCGGGTCCACCACCGCCCAGTTGGCCTCGTCCGTCGGGTCGAACTCCACCCGCCATTTGTTCCAGGTGTCGAGCGGCGGCTCCGGGGCGACGGCCGTGGCCGCCCAGCCGCGGCGGTCGCCGGTCAGGTCGAAGCTGGTCCAGTCGCCGGCCGCCCGGCGGTTGGGGTGGGCCGGCACGGCGGCCCGGCCGGTCTTGGTGCTCAGGTGCCGGCCGTCGGTGGACAGGCCGACCGCGAACACGGCCGGGGTGTCGCTCCGCTGCCGGTCGAGCCGCTGGAAGGTGCCGCCGGTCTGGTCCCACAGCGTGGTGTCGTGGGTGTCGGCGTCGGCGGTGGCCAGCCAGTCGCGGGTCGGGTGCAGGGCGATCTGGTCCGGGCAGGCCGGCAGACCGTCCAGCTTAGCCACCTCCCGGGGCGGGTCGGCGGTCAGGTCGTACACCCGCACCTCGCCGGGGCGGTCGTACTGGAACCCCGTCGCCCGCTTGTCCGAGAAGTCGATGTACCCGACGGCCAGCCGCTTGCCGGCGGCGTCCAGGGCGGTCCGCTCCGGGCGGTGGTCGGCCGGGGCGGGGACGGTCTTCACCGCCCCGGTGGCCGGCCACCAGACTTCCACCCCGTTGCCGTCGGCCCGGGCGGCGTAGGGGCGGGCGGCAAGCGCCTTCCCGTCCCCGCTGGCCACCACCCGGTCGGCCAGCCCGACGGCCGGCCCCCACTTGTGCAGCAGCTTGCCGCCGTCGGCCAGGTACACGCCGCCGTCCCGCTTGGCGAACGCCAGCCGGCCGTCCGGCAGGTCGCCCACCCACACCACCCGGCTGCCCAGCGCCAACTCGCCGCCCTTTGCCCGCTGCCGCAGCCGGCCGGCCGCGTCCGCCTCGCCGGGCCGCCAGGACCAGACGTTGCCGGCGTCGTCGCCGACGGCCAGTTCCCGCCGGTCGGCCCCGTGGAAGCCGAGTGCCCAGACGGCTTCGCGGGCCGTGTACCCCGGGTCGCCGCGGGCCGACAGGGCATGGGTGATGGCCCCGGTGCGGGTGTCCAGGAGGGCCACGTCGGCCTCGGTCTTGCCGAACCCGGCCACCGCCACCCGCCCGCCGGCCGGGTCGGCGGCCAGGGCGTAGATGCTCCCCCGCCGCTCGCGGAAGGTGTTCCAGGTGAGCGGCTTGCCGGCCGGCGTGAGGCCCGTCGGCCCGACCGCCCAGCGGTGCACCACCTTGTCCTCGCCGGCGGCCAGCAGAGTGGTGCCGTCCGGGGTGAAGGCCAGCACGTCGCAGACGCCGTTGCGGCCGCGGGCGTCGAGGCGGATTTCCGGCTCGTCGTTGGCCAGCCGGGTGACGTTCTGCCCGGCCGCCGGGGCGGCGAGCAGGAGCAGGAGCAGCGTCGGGCGGCCGACCGGCATGGCAGGATGCTCCGCGGGGCAGGGACGGTCCAATACCGGATGGCCGCCGGCCATCCGAACCTTTCACGCCGGCGCCACCGGCCTCGTCAGAATAACCGGCACCTCCGGCTGTGCCTGGTGTGCCGGTTCCGCCGTGGCAGCCTCAAGTATCGCATTTGCCGGTGGCGATGAGAAGAAGGAACGGCGGATTTTCCGCCCCGGCCAGGACGGCCGAAAACCCGAAGGATTCGCTCATGACTCTCTCGCGTCGGCTACGGGCGGCGGTGTTCACGGCCGCCGTCTCCGCCGGGGCGGCGGCCGCCCAGGCGCCGGTGGTGCCGGCCGGCGGCGCCCCGCAGGTGCCGCCGTACCCGGTGGCCGGTCAGCCGTACCCGTGCCCGCCGGGACCGTTCGTGCCGTCCATGCCGTACCTGCCGGGGGCGGCCCCGGTGGTGCCGTACCAGCCCGGCCAGCAGACCCCGGGCGCCCGGCCGCCGTCCGCCCCGGGCACCCAGGCGCCGTCCACGCCCGGCAGCCAGACGCCGGGTAGCCAGACGCCCCAGGCCAACCCGGGCCAGACCCCGCCGGCGAACACCCCGGGCCAGACGCCGGCCGCGTCGAACGACGCGCTGGCGTCCTCGACCGCCGGCCAGGGCGGCGGGTCGGGCAACGCCAGCAGCCTGCCGGGCATCTTCGGCGACCTGTACGGCGGGGCGGCGGTGCCGATCGCCATCCAGCGGTTCGACGCCCGCGGTAACCCGATCGGCGTCGTGTTCAACCAGCGGGTGCCCGGCACCAACACCTTCCGCCCGGTGACGGGCGTCAACCGGGCGACCGACGAGCTGCTGTTCGGCCAACACGCGGCCGTCCAGCCGGCCGGCACCGCGGTGGCCAGCAGCCGGATCATCGCCGACGTGGACCCCAACCAAATTATCGCCGCCACCCGCATCCCGACGTTCAATCGCGGTCAGTTCAAAATCACCGAAAACGAAACCCCGCGTCCGACCACCCGGGCGTACCTGACGTACAACTTCTACGACAACATCTTCAAGTCGGTCGGCTCGGACACGCCGCGGGTGATGCTGCACCAGCAGAACTTCGGGTACGAGCAGGCGTTCGCCGACCAGCGGTACTCGGTCGGCGTCCGGCTGCCGTACAACCAGATCGTCAGCCCGGGGTTCTATAACCAGACGTCGCTCGGCGACCTGACCATTGTGACCAAAGCCGTGATCGCGGAAAACCGGGCGACCGGCGACCTGCTCAGCGGCGGGGTGAGCCTGACCACCCCGACCGGCAGCGTGCCCAAAAGCTCGTTCACGGACAACAACTTCCGGAGCCTGCTGATTCAGCCGTACCTGGGGTACATCGTGAACAGCGGCGACCTGTTTTTCCAGGGGTTCAGCAGCGTCGTCATCCCGACCGACTCGTCGGACGTGACTATCTTCACCCAGTCGCTGGCCCTCGGGTACGCCCTGTACAAGCGGCCGTGCGGCGGGCTGGTGACGGGCATCTACCCGGTGTTCGAGGCGCACCTGAACACGCCGCTGAACAAGCGGGGCGACCTCCGGACGAGTCAGATTCTGTTCCCGGACAACCTGACCCTGCTGGGCGGCACCTTCTTCGAGCTGTACGGCCGGTCCACGCTGGGGTTCGCGGCCGGGGCGCCGGTCACCGGCCCGCGGCCGTTCAGCCTCCAGGCGACGGCCCTGCTGAGCGTGCGGTTCTAGCCCGCCGCCCCGTTACCGCAGCACGAGCGGGGCCGGCGCCAGAGCGACGTACACGCTGGCGTCCGGATCACCCACTAGGTCGGCCAGCGGGCGGGTGGGGGCCAGCTCGCTGCCGGTGTCCAGCACGGCGTTCGGGCTGGTCGCCCCGGCCGCCCGCACCGCCGCCGGGGTGAACCGCACCTGCCGCACCTGGCCGCCGCGGCCGGGGCCGTACCCGAACAGCACCACCCGCTCGTTCGACCCGGCCGGCCGGCCGATGGCCGGCCGGATGCCGCCGGTGAACGACTCGTCCCCCAGCGGCGGGGCGGCGACCAGCGTTTCGTCCACGAAGCCGGCGGCCGACGCCCGGCCGAGCAGCAGCGGGCTGAGGAACACCCGCACCGCCGGCGGCGACGAGGTGTTGACGGTCGACGCCGCCCCCTGTGTCGCCCCGGCGGCGTCCGGCAGGGTGCCGCCGGCGGACGCCAGCACCGAGTTGGCGAACGCCGGCAGGCTGTCTGGCGTCACCACCACCACCCCGTCGCTGACGGCCACGAACGCCCCGCCGCGGTAGTCCGGGTTGGCCAGCCCGGGGAAGCTCTGGGCCAGCGCCGGGGTGCCGCCGGCACTGCCGGCGGTGTCCCACACTTTGACGTTCGGCCCGCCGCTCGGCCCCGGCACGGTGACGATCTGGAAGGTGCCGTTCCCCCTCAGGTCGCCGACCGCCACCCGCACCCCGCCCTGGAAACTCGGGGCGTAGGCGTTGAAGCTGAAGGCCGGGCTGGCGGCCACCGACCCGTCCTTCGGCACCCCGGCAAGCCCGCGGAAGGCGACCACCCGCGGGGTGCCCGGCCGGTCCAGGAACGACCCGGCCCCGACCACCAGCAAGGAGGTCGGTATCCCGCCGGCGGTGGTGGTGGCGGCGGCCACGTGCGCCCCGCCGCGGAAGTCGGCGTTGAAGGCGAAGAAGTCGGCCAGCACGACCGGGGCGGCGGTGGTGCTCCGCAGCCCGTCGAACACCAACACCCGCGGGCCGCCGCCGGGGCCGGCCCCCACCACGATGTCGTCCACCCCGTCCCCGGTCAGGTCGGCCAGCGCCACCCGCACCCCGCCCTGGAAAGACGCCTCGAACGGCCGCAGCACCAGTTCCGACTGGAGCGGCCGGATCACCCGCACCACGGCCGCGGCGCCGGCCCCGGACCCGTAGGCGGCGAAGTGCAGCCCGCTCGCCGCCGGCCGCCCGCCGGACACGGTGACGGTGGCCGTGGCCGGCCCGCTCGTCGCCAGCCCGTCGGTCACGGTGTAGGTGAAGGTGTACGCCCCGTCCGGCGCGTCCGCCGGCAGCGTCAGGGTGAACGACCCGGCGGCCTGGTCTACCACGAAATCGCCGATGCCGGGGGCGAACGTCGCGGCCGGCAGGCCGAACCCGGGTGCCACCGCCGCCACCCGCAGCGTCCCGCCGTTGGGCGACGACAGCCCGCCCAGCAGCCCGTCGGCGGCGGCCACGGTCAGGGTGGTGGCGGTGGCCCGGTCCAGCGTGTAGCCGGGACGGGCGAGTGCCGTCAGGCCGGCCGGCGCGGAAACCGTCAGGTCCACCGTGGCCGGGCTGGACGTGCCGGTACCGTCGGACACGGTGTAGCTGAATCGTACCAGCCCGCTGTACCCGGCCGCCGGGGTGAAGGTGAACGACCCGTCAGCGGCCAGGACCACGCTGCCGGTGCCGGCCACCGGCGGGGTGGTCAGGGTGGCGGCGAGCGGGCCGGGGCCGCTGCCGGCGGCGTCGTTAGCCAGCACCCCCGGGGCGGGGATGCGGGTGGACCCGCCGGGGGCGACCGGAAAGCGGTCGGCGACCGCCGTCGGTGGGACGGCCGCGGAAACGGTCAGACTGACGGCCACGGCGGCCGACCGGGTCACCCCGTCGGACGCCTGGTAGGTGAACGCCGCCGGCCCGCTGTACCCGGCCGGCGGGGTGTAGGTGAACGACCCGTCCGCGTTCTGCACGACGGCGCCGGTGCCGGCCGCCGGCTGGCCGACCAGCACGGCCGTGAGCGGGGTGAACACGTCGCGGGCCTGGTCGTTAGCCAGCAGGGCGGCGGCCGGCAGCGTCCGCGGGGTGCCGGGGGCGACCACGAACGGGCCGTCGGCGGCGGCCGTCGGCCGCTGGGCCTGGAACGCCCCGGCGTCGATCGGCCCGGCCGCCGGCCGGGCCTGGCCCCGCTGGTCCACGGCGGCCGGCAGTTGGGTGTCGGCGATGCCGGCCCCGAGGACCGGGCTGCCGGGGAGCGGGGCCAGGGTCTGCGGGCCGGGGCCGCCGTTGGCGGCTAAGGCGGCGGCCAGCAGCGGATCGACGCCGGTCAGCCCGTTGGCTCCACCGTTGAAGGTGGCCCCGGCCACATCCCCGAACACGCTCCCGCCGACACTATTGTACAATCCGACCAAGTTGGGGCCGGTGCGGGCGGTGTTTAAGGCGATCACTACGTTCCGCAGTCCGTACCCTCCGGCGGTCAAATTGTTGGCCACGCCCCCGCCGGCGGCGGCGGTGTTCCGCACGACGGTAGTGCTGCGGAGGGCGACCGACTGTGTCCCGCTGGTGTTGGCCGCCAAGAACACCCCCCCCCCGCTGCCGGCCGCCGTGTTGCCCGTCAGGGTCGAGTTGTACACCCGGTAGGTGTTGCCGGTGTCATCCCCCAGGGCTAGCCCGCCGCCGTCGCCGGCCGCCGTGTTGCGGTCGAAGGTCGAGGAGTCCACCGTGGCGTCGGATACCGCGGCGATCCCCCCGCCGCTGCCGCCGTTGGCCCCGGTCCCGGCCCGGTTGGTGGTGAACGTCGAGTTGAAGGCGGTCAACGGTCCGAAGGACAGGACCGCCCCACCGCTACCCCCGGCCGCGTTGTCCGTGAACGTGCTGGAGGTGATGTCGATCTGACGTTCAGAGTATATTGCCCCGCCCGGCCCGGCCAAGGCCGTGTTGCCGGTGAACGTGCTGCCTAAAATGCTCACCGCAGCCACGACCCCGGTCCCCTGGGCTCGGATGGCCCCGCCGGCCGAGCTGGCCGCGTTGCCGGTGAAGGTCGAGCCGCTGACGGACAGCGGCCCGTCGCTGTCGATAGCCCCGCCGGAGGTGAGCTGTGCCGGCACCCCGCCCCCCACCTGAGCCGTGTTGTTGGAGAATGTCACGGCCCCCACGATCAGAACGGCCGGAGTGGCGGCCGTGTTCCGCACGCCCGCCCCGAACCCGGCCACCAGCCCGTCGGCAATAGTCAGCCCGGATAGGCTGACCGTCCCCGCCCCGGCGGCGATGTCAAATACCCGCCTCTGGCCTGGCAGCGAGGGGGTGGTGTCCTTGCCGCTGACCGTCAGCGCTGCCGCCCCCGGCCCCTGGACGCTCACGCTCCGGCTGATCGTGTACGAGGTGGGGTTGGCCGGGTTGTACAGGGCGGTGCCGGCTAGCCCGGTCGCAAAAGTGATGGTGTCACCGGCCCCGTATGTGCCCGCGGCGGCCACGTCCCCCCGGTCGGCCCCGGCGTTGACCGACTCCAACGCCTCCCGCAGCGACACCAGGCCGCCGTCGGCGGCGAACGTCAGGGTCGGGAGGGTCGTCAGCACTCGTGGGTCAGTCAGGGTGGTGACGATAATGGTGGCCGGCACCTCCCGGCTTTCCAGTTGGTCGAGCCGGGGGGAGAATCGGCGGGTCAGCAGCGACGGGCGGCGGCTCATGGTGACAGTCCGGAGGGGGAGGGCGGTGTGTCAATCCGGGCATCCCCGGCAGTCCGCGGGGTTTGCGGCGTCTCGGACGACGCCAGCTTGCGGCATCGGTTGATGCGTGTCCAGCCGGAAAATCAGGCGAGTCAGCCGAACGCTCGGCCGAACGCCTTGCCACCGGCCTGGGCGGGTCTGTACAGAAATGTCCGACGGTCACGCAATCTGTCGGCGGGGTCCGTCCTTCGTAGGGTGGTGCCGAGTCGGCGAGGCCCACCGTTTGAGGCCGACCGCCCGACGGTGGGCCTCGCCGACTCGGCACCACCCTACGGGAGACTGCCCGCCGGCCGCAGGCCGTCCGGCCCGATGGGAGTGCCGAACCGCCAGCCGGTGGTGTGGTCGCGGCTTGGCGGCCGGCCGGTCAGCGCCGCCCGCACCAGCTCCACCGGCATGTTGCCCAGCTTCAGTACGGCGTCGTGGAACTGCCGGTGGGTCATCGTGCCGCCGTCCACCAGCTCGGCCCGCAGCGCCCGGAACTGCATCGCCCCGACCAGGTAGCCAGCCTGGTACAAGGGCGGGTAGCCGCCGACGAACGACCGCCGCACCTCCGCCAGGGCGTTGTCCGGCTCGAACCCGACCCGCTCGGTCAGCAGGTCCACGCACTGCCGCGGGGTCATCTCCCCGAGGTGGTAGCCGAGCGAAAAGACGACCCGGGCACAGCGGTGGGACCGCCACACCAGGAAGCCGACCCGGTCCTCGGGCGTGGTCGGGAAGCCGCGGGCGTACAGCACCATCTCCCAGTAGCACGCCCAGCCTTCGGTCCAGAACGGGGTGCTGAACGGGCGGCGGTGGGTGCCGTCCCGCTCGCCACTGAAGCCTTGCAGGTGGTGGCCGGGGATGAGTTCGTGGTGGACCGTCGCCTTGGAAAAGTGTGGGTTGTTGCCCCGCAGGCTCTGGAGCTTGGCGTCGTGGGCCATGCCGCCGGTCGGGTAGGCGACGCTGATGACCTCGCCGCCGGTGAAGAACGGGCTGAGCAGTTGCCGCTCGGCGGTCATCATGTCCATCCGCCACGTCTCGGCGGCCAGCGGCGGCACGGTGACGAGGTCGTGCGTGCGGAGGTAGGCCACCGCCTCGTCGGCCAGCTCCCGCACCAGCCGCGGCTGCCCGCCCGGCGGCACCGACTTGAGCTTGACCGCCTCGACCGCCTTCTTCCCGTCGTCGCCGTGGCCCATCTCCCGGGCGGCCTTCTTGAGTTCTCCCTCGCACCAGGCCAACTCCTGCCGGGCCAGCGCCACCAGCTCCTCGGGCGAGTACGGGATGAACTCGGCCTTCAGCTCGGCCAGCAGGGCCGCCCGGCCGATCGGTTGGCCGACGATGCCGGTGTCGTCCTTCGGCGGCTTCGGCCGCTCCCCGCCGGCGAGCCGCTGCCGCGTCTGGTCCCGCTCCAGCCGGGTGCGGAGCAGCGCGTAGTCGAGCTGGCCGTCGGCACTCAGGCGGTCGAAGTCGAGCTGGGCCAGCGCCGCCAGCCAGACGGCCGGGTCGCGGTCGGCGCGGACACCCCGCTGCCCGCGGCCGGGCTGGAACCGCTCGATGACCGGCACCAGTTCGCTCGGCTTGTCGGCCAGCAGCGCCCGCAGGTCCGGGGCGTCGGACGGGCCAGTGGTTGCGGTAGCGGCCAGCCGCTCGGGCTGTTTGGTGGTGCCGTCGGTCAGGAACTTGGCGTACCCCTCCAGTGCGGCGTCGGCCTGCTTGACCGGCTGGGCCGCCCACCACGTCACCAGCGGGTCGTACCCGTCGTAGAAGCCGAACCAGCCCTTGAGGATACCGCGGACCCGCGTCGTCACGTCGGCGGCGCGGGCGGCCTCGGCCCTCGTCAGCTTGCCCACGGCGACGGCCGCCCGGCCCTTCTCGATCAGCTTGGGCAACCCCGCGATGCGGCCTGCGACGGCCTGCGGGTCCACCGGGTCGGTGCGGCGGCGGGCCTCGTCCAGTGCCACCACCACCTCCGCGAACGGCGTGTACGCGGCCACGGCGGCGTCGGCCGCCGCGTCCGCCTCCAGGTCTTTCAGCTCGCCGCCGACCTTCGCCCGCAGGGCGGCCAGCTCCTCCCGGGCGGCGGAACTCACCGTGGTCGAGTCGAGTGCGGCGAGGGCGGCCAGCCAGTCGGCATAGAACTTCCGCAACCGAGCCGCGCGCGTGGCCGACGGCCGAATCGGGTAGGCGCGGGTGAGGCTGCCGCGGTCGGCCTCGAACCGCCGGACTACGGCCACGGCTTCGTTCGCCGGCTTGGCGACGAGGGCGGCCAGGTCCAGCGGCTCGGCCACCGGCCGCGGCTTCGGGGCAACCTCGGCCTTCGTCGGCGGCGGGGCCGGCGGGGCGTTGCGGTCCGGCGGCTCCTGCTTCGACAGGTGTCGCACGAAGAAGTCTTCCAGCCGCCGCTGGCCGTAGCTGCCGCCCATGCCGTGCCCGGCCCCGGGCACCAGCACGAAATCGAAGTCCTTGCCGGCCCGGATGAGCGCGTCGCACAGCCGGTAGGTGGACTCGGGCGGCACGTTCGTGTCCAGCTCGCCGACGACCAGCAGTAGCTTGCCGGCCAGCCGGCCGGCGTGGTCGATGTTGGACGACGCGGCGTACTGCGGGCCGACCGGGTGGCCCATCCACTGCTCGTTCCAACTGGCCTTATCCAGGCGGTTGTCGTGGCAGCCGCAGCCGGCCACCGCCGCGGCGTAGAAGTCGCCGTGGAACAGCAGGGCGGCGGTGGCGCTCTGCCCTCCGGCCGACCCACCATAGATGCCGACCCGGGTCGCGTCGTACCACGGATATTTCGCCGCGAGTGCCTTGTGCCAGAGGATGCGGTCGGGCAAGCCGGCGTCCTTCAGGTTGTGCCAGCACACGTCGTGGAACGCCTTCGAGCGGTGGGCCGTGCCCATGCCGTCGATCTGCACGACCACGAACCCGAGGTCGGTGAGGGCGGCGAACCGCCGGCTGGCGCTGAACGCCTTGGGCACGAACGCCCCGTGCGGCCCGGCGTAGATGGACTCGATCACCGGATACTTCTTCGCCGGGTCGAACCCCTTCGGCCGGTGGACGAGGCCCCAGATGTCGGTGGTGCCGTCCCGGCCCTTGGCCGTAAACACTTCCGGCGGCGCCCAGCCGGCCAGCTCGGTGATGTCGGCCCGCTCGACCTCGGTCACTCGGGTGCCGTCGGCCCGTCGCAGGTCGTGGACCGGCGGCTTGTCCGCCCGGCTCCAGGTGTCGATCAGGTACTTGCGGGCGGGGGACAGTTGCACGGTGTGGGTGCCGTTCCCCTCGGTGAGGGCCACCAGCCCGGTGCCGTCCAGGTTGACCCGGTAGTGGTGGACGAAGTACGGGTCTTGCCCCGGCACCACCCCGCTGGCCCGGAACCACACCTGCCGGGCGTCCTCGTCCACCCGGTCGATGCCGCGGACTACCCACTCGCCGCGGGTGATCGGGTTCTTCGGCTGGCCCGTCGTCGCGTCGATGAGGGACAGGTGCCGCCAGCCGCTCGCCTCCGAGGCGTGGACGACCTCGTTCGACTTGTCCAGCCACGTCACCTGGGCCGGGTGGCCGGCCTCGAAGTGGGTGGTCCAGACGAACGTCTTGGACCGCTCGTCGATCAGGTTCCGGTGCGTGCCGGCGGCGGCGTCCACGGCGACCAGCCGGAACCGCTGGTGGCCGCGGTCCACTTGTTCGTAGCTGAACGTGTGGCCGGCCGTCGCCCACCGCAGCCGGGGAAAGCCGAAGACGATCGGGTCGGCGGCGCACGCCACCGCCTTGCCGGCGCCCGGGGCGAACAGCCGCAACTCGTACCGGGTGAAGGCGTCGCCCGGCAGCGGGTACGGCCGGCTCGTCAGCACCGCCCGGCCGCCGCCCTTCGGCGACGACTCGACCAGGTACACCGGCTTGTCGTCGCCCGGCGTGATGCGGAAGGCGGCCAGCGCCGCCGAGTCCGGGGACCAGCTCAGCAGCCCGTACCGCCGGGCCTCGGTGCCGTCGGTGGTGAGGGATACGTCCTGACCGTCGGGGCCGCGGACGACCACGTTGTGGTCCTTCACCGCGGCCGTCCAATGGCCGTCGGGCGAGCGGACCTCGGCCGGCTCCGTCCGCCGCGGCCGCGGCTGGGCCGCCTGGAGCGGGTCCGGGGCTTCCTCGCTCTCGTCGGGTGGCGCCTGGTCCGGCGGCGGCGGGTCGGCGTCCCCGGCCCGCTGGCACTCGTAGCTGGTGAGGTCGCACGTCCAGGCCGCCTTGCCGACGACGAACCGCACCGCCTTGCCGCCCGGCACGAACTCGATGGCCGTGAACGGCAGCCGGTCGGCGGCGTAGTCGGCGCCGGCCGCCTTCGCCAGGCTCGCGGCCAGCCGGGCGTGGTCGAAGGCCGGCCGGCGGGCGCCGGTGTCGCTGTCCACGAGCATGAACTCGCGGCCGCCGGTGCGGTCGGCGCGGTACCAGAAGCGGGCGTCGCCGTCGAGCCAGTGCGGGGTGAGCCGCTCGTTCAGGGCCGCCGGCCGGGCCGGCGGCTGGGCGACCATTAGGGCGAACACGCAGGTCAGGAACACGCGACGGCCTCCGGGTGCGGCATCGAGGGCGCGGCCGGCCGTGGCCTGATCGATTGGGGTACTAGTATGAGGTCGGCCGCAGCGGGACGCCCGCTACTCGGCCGTCCCCACCAGCGTGGCATCCTTCGTCGCCCCGAAGCCGACGTTCCGCTCGGCCGCCAGCCGCACGTCGGTGCCGGCGAACGTCAGCCGCAGGGTGACGACGAACGGCGTCTCGGTGAAGCACAGCTTGGCCGTGAAGGTGTCGGCCGCCGTCCACGCCCCGGCAACCGCCGCCGGCTGTTCGGGTAGTCCGGCCCAGGCCGCTGTGCCGCTCGCCCAGGCGTTCCGCCCGTAGGCGATCCGCCGCTCGGTGCCGGCGGCCCGCACCACCAGCGCGTCCGGTTCAACCCGCAGTGACTCCAGCTTGCCCGGGTTGGCCGCGAACTTGTACGTCTTGCCGGCCGCCGCCGCCGGGGGATGGTCGCCGGTCGGCGGGCGGAGGGTCAGCCCCTTCAGTGCGCCTTCCAGCGCCACCCGGGCGGCGTCGTCGGCCGGTAGCGCCGCCGGGCCGACCGCCGGCAGCAGCTTGTCCCACACCAGGTTCAGCACCGCCGGCATGTCCTTCAGCCCGCTGGTGACGGCGATCACCGTGTCCTGCTCGGGCAGCACCAGGCAGTACTGGCCGAACGCCCCGTCCCCGCGGTACGCCCCGTGCCGGCCCCGCCAGAACTGGTAGCCGTACCCCTGGTCCCAGTCGCTCGTCGGGCTGCTGCCGTTGCTCGTCTGCCGGGCGGTGGCCGCCGCCACCCACGCCGCCGGCACCAGTTGCTTGCCGTGCCACTGGCCCTTCTGCAGGTAGAGCTGGCCGAACTTGGCGATGTCTTCGGTGCGGATGCTCAGCCCGTACCCGCCGGTGGAGATGCCCTCCGGGCTGGTCTCCCAGGTCGGGTTCTCGATGCCCAGCGGGTCGAACAGCCGGGACGTGAGGTAGTCGAGCAGGGTCTGGCCGGTGGCCTGTTGCACGGCGGCCGACAGCATGTAGGTGGCCGGCGTGTTGTACAGGAAGTGGGTGCCCGGCTTGAACGGCACCGGGTGGGCCAGGAACGTCTTGGCCCACGGCTCGCCGGGCTTCCGCGGCGGCTCCGTCTGGTGGCCGGTGGACATCCGCAGCAGGTCGGTCAGCCGCATCGCCTTCAGGTTGGCGCTCGGGGAAGCGGGGGCCAGGTCGGGGAAGAACTTCAGCACCGGGTCGTCGGCCGACAGCTTGCCCTCGGCCTGGGCGATGCCGACGGCCGTCGAGGTGAAGCTCTTGCTGAGCGAGTACAGTTGGTGCCGGGCGGCGGCCGAGTACGGCGCCCACCAGCCCTCGGCGACGACGTGGCCGTGCCGCACCACCATGACACTGTGCAGCGAGTCCAGTTGCTTGTCGGCCGCCTGCACGAAGGCCAGCACGCCGGCCGAGCCGACGCCCTGGGCCTCCGGCGTGCTGCGGGGCAAGCCGGATGGGGCAGCGGCGAGCAGGAACGCGACGAGCGGGAGGGCGGTCATGTCGGGGCCTCGGAGAGGGGGTGACAGCGGGACGGGGACCGCTTCCCCGGCGTCGGACGCCGCGCCACCACGAGTGTGTACGATCTGCCTCCGCCGCCGACCACCGTCCGGTCAGCCGCCCAGCGGCGGCGGGTCCGGCTTGTCGGCCGGCCGGCCGCGGCGGCGGAGCTCGGCGAACCCGACGTGCCAGCCGGCCGCCGCCTCCTCCGACCGGGTCCGCACCACCACCTCCACCTCCCCGTCGGCCCGCAACAGGAAGGAGATGTTGAAGTACTCCCGGCCGGCGGCCGGGCAGTGCCGGGCGACGGCCACGGCCCGCTCGTGCCGGGTGCCCTCCGGGGCCTCCCAGAACACCCGCCCCTCGGTCGGCACCGGGTCCGGGAAGTACCCGTACCCGGCCAAACCCCCGTCCCCGAACACCCGGCCGAACTCGACCGGGCGGGCGGCAAACTGTACCCCGACGTGGTAGACGGTGGCCCCGCTGTTGTTGAGCAGATCGATGCCGTAGTGGGGCACGGACGGCCCCCGCTGGCAGGCGGCCACGGCGGCAGACACGGCCGCCGCGACCCCACACGCCAGTCGTCCGCCCATGACCGCCTCCTGGTCTGTGAGTGACTCGTCACCTCGTCCGGGGCGAACCCCGCGGCACCGCCGGGGGCGGCTCACCGCTGCCACAGCTTGCGGTCGAGCGTCCGGAAGCCGACCGCCTCGGCCATGTGCTCGGCCGTCACCCGGTCGACCCCGCCCAGGTCGGCCACCGTCCGGGCCACCCGCAGGATGCGGTCGTGCGCCCGGGCGCTCAGCCCCAGGTCTTCCATCGCCGCCTTCAGCAGCGCCTGGCCGTCGGCGTCCGGCCGGGCGTGCTGACGTACCTGCCGCGGCCCCATCCGGCCGTTCACCGCCAGGTCGCTGCCGAACCGCGCGTGCTGCGCCCGCCGGGCGGCCGTCACCTGCACCCGCATCCGCTCGCTGCTGGTGCCGTCGGCCGTGGCCGACAGCTCGCCGAACGGCACCGCCGGCACCTCCACGTGCAGGTCGATGCGGTCCAGCAACGGCCCGCTCACCCGCCCCAGGTACTTGTCCACCGCCGGCGACGGGCACTTGCACGGGCGTTTGGCATCGCCGAGGTAGCCACACGGGCACGGGTTCATGGCCGCCACCAGCACGAACCGGGCCGGGAAGGTGGTGCTGCCGGCCGCCCGGGCGATGGTCACGCACCCCTCTTCGAGCGGCTGGCGCATGACTTCGAGGGCCTTCCGCCCGAACTCCGGCAGCTCGTCCAGGAACAGCACCCCGTGGTGCGCCAGCGAGATCTCGCCCGGCCGGGGGATGTGGCCGCCGCCGACCATGCCGGCGTCGCTGATGGTGTGGTGCGGGCTGCGGAACGGCCGGGTCGTCAGCAGCGTCTCGCCCGGCGGCAGTTGGCCGACCGCGGAATAGATGCGGGTGGTGTCCAGGCTCTCGGCCGGCGACAGCGGCGGCAGGATGGTGGGCAGCCGGCGGGCCAGCATCGACTTGCCGCTGCCGGGCGACCCGATCATGAGCAGGTTGTGGCCGCCGGCGGCGGCAATGACCATCGCCCGCTTGGCGAACTCCTGGCCACGAACTTCGCCGAAGTCCACGTCGTACCGGCCGGCGGCGGCCGGCGGCGTCGGGGCCACGGCCGCCACCCCGACCCGCCCGGTGACGATGCCGACGGCCTCGGCCAGCGAGGTGGCGGCGAACACCCCGACCTCCCGCACGACGGCCGCCTCGGGGGCGTTGGCGGCCGGCACCAGCAAGCGCGGGATGCCCTGCTTGCAGGCCGCCAGGGCGATGCTGAGGGCGCCGCGGATCGGTCGCACCGCCCCGTCCAGGGCCAGCTCGCCGGCCGCCGCCCAGCCGTGCAGGTGGTGCGGCTGCACCTGGCCGGTGGCCACCAGCAGCCCCAGCGCGATGGGCAGGTCGAAGGCGCCGGCGTCCTTGCGGAGGTCGGCGGGGGCCAGGTTGATGGTGGTGCGACCCGTCGGCCGGGCGTAGCCCAGGTTGGCGAGCGCCCGCTCGATGCGGTGGATGCTCTCCCGGACGGCCAGTTCGGGCAGGCCGACGAGGACGGTCTTGGAGGTGCCGGGGCCGGCGTCCACCTCCACCTCGACGTGGATGGCGTCGATGCCGGCCAGGGCGAAGGCGCTCAGCTTGGCGAGCATCGCGGGCGGCTCCGACGAATGGGGCACGGCTGATGCTACGCCCCACACCCCGGCGGGCCAGCGGCCGGCCGGTGAACGGACGGATACTGGTGGCTCGGGACGAGGTGAGTCTACCGACCCGGAGTGGTCACCCGGCCGGCGAACCGCTCGGCCGGCGTACCCCGCCCTTCGGCCACGGCGAACGCCGTCAGCGCCTGCCGCATGGCCGCCTCGCCGCCGAACTGGAACCCGAGCTGGGTGGCGTAAGCCGCGCAGGCGTCCAGCTTGGCCGGCAGGGTGGCAGCAATGTCCGCCGGCTCGCCGGCCGCCGGCGACGGGTCGCGGAGGGCGTAGGGCGTGTCCCGGTACCACGCCACGCCGTCGTCCGGCCACACGGCCTGCACCGCCCGGATCAGTTGCAGGTGGTCGGTGTGGCCGCCCAGCCCCTGCGGCGCGAACACCCGGTCCCCGGCGAACGCCCGCAGGCGGTCGGCCAGCGGCGCCCACACGTCGTCCCCCGGCGTCACCCCGGCGAACAGTGCGGCGGCCGACTCGTACCCGCGGTGCGGGGCCTCCGGGAAGTCCAGCCACACCGGCTCGGCCCCCAAGTGCCGGCAGGCGGCGGCGTCCTCGGCCCGCCGCACCGCCAGGTAGTCCACGTCGGCGGCCAGCCCCTTGCTCGTCTGGCACGCCAGGGCAAACCCGGTCGGCCGCGGCACGCTGCGGGTGAAGGCGGTGACGACCACGCACCGCCAGCCGGCCGCCGCCAGCCGGGCCACGGTGCCGCCGCACGAGAAGGCCACGTCGTCCAGGTGGGGCGACAGGAACAGGGCGGTCGGGGTCACAGCAGGTGCGGGGCGGCGCGGAACCGGCACGCCGGGTCGGCCGCCGCCGCCGTCTGGGTCCGCGGGTCGTACAGGTGGTGCCAGCCGGCCGCCGGCTGGGCGTGCCGGACCGCCTCGTACACCGCCATAATTTGTGCCCCGACGGCCGGCCACGAGTACAGCCGGCGGACGTCGGCCAGCGCCCGGCCGGCCAGCCGCCGCCGCAGCGGGGCGTCGTCCAGCAGGCGGGCGACGGCGGCGGCCAGCCCGGCGGCGTCCCGGGGTTCGACCAGCAAGGCGTCCCGCTCCTGTTCCAGGCAGTCCACCACCCCGATGCTGCGGGTGGACACGATCGGCAGCCCGCTGGCCATGGCTTCCAGGATGGTGTTGCTGAACCCCTCGCTGTACGTCGGCGACACGAACACGTCGCCCAGCCGGTAGGCGGCCGGGGCGGCGTCGTAGCTGCTATACCCGGCGAACCGCACCCGGTCGGCCAGCCCCAGCGCCGCCACCCGGTCGGCGGCGGCCTGCACGTCCGGGCCGATGCCGCTCACCACCAGCCGCAGCGGCCGGGCGGCGGCCAGGGCGGCGAAGGCGTCGAGCAACTCCATCAGCCCCTTGCGGATGTCCACCCGGCCGTGGAACAGCAGCGTCGGCGGGTCGCCCAGGTCGCCCAGCCGGGTCTCGTCGGCCGGGCGGAAGCGGCAGGTGTCGGTGCCGCCGGGCACGACCGTGAACACCCCGGGCGGCACCCCGGTGTTGGCCACCACCTCGGCGGTGAACGACCGGCTGCCGATGAGTACGGCGTGGCTGTGCAACAACACCGCCCGCATGGCCCGCATGTGCGTGTCGCAGCAGCCGCCCACCCAGTGCCCGTCCCCGCCCTGAATGCTCACCACCACCGGCCGGCCGATCCGCCGGCCGGCTTCCAGGGCGGCCAGCCCGGTCGGGTACCCGTACTGGGCGTGGATGACATCGACGGGACTGCGGGCGTGGTCGGCTTCGACGGCCGCCACCAGCCGACCGATGTCGGCCTCGAAGTCGGCCGGCCGGCCGGCACACACCTCCCGCTCGCCCATTGCCTCCAGCCCGACCACCCGCACCCCCGGCACCGCCGGGGGCTGGCCACCGCCGTACACGCCGGCCCCGGCCGGGTCGGCCCGGTACTGCGAGATCATGGTCACGTCGTGCCCGGCGGCCACGAGTTCCCGGAGCAGGTTGAGGGCGTACACGCTCATGCCGGAGATGGCCGGGAAGTACCGCCGCGACACGAAGCAGACGCGCATCAGCGGCTCCGGGCCAGGTGCAGTTGGGCGGCGTGGCTGTTCGGCTCCCGGTACAGCGGGTAGAGCGGCCCGACGAGGGCGTCCACGGCGGCCGGGTCGAGCCAGGCCGGGCCGCCCAGCCGCTCCTCGGCGGCGGCCGTCAGCGGCACCCGCCCGGCCCCCGCCGGCGGGTCACCCAGCCCGGCCCAGGTGTCGCCCCGGGCGAGCAGCCGCCGCACCCCCCGCTCGCCGATGCGGTGGTAGCTCATGGTCTCGCACTCCAGCCCGGTCACCACCACTTTGGTGGCGGACACCGGGCCGCCGGGCGGGGCGAAGTCGAGTACCAGGATGTCGCACCCGCCGGCCGTCAGGGCGTCGGCGACGTGCCGCAGCCGGTCGCCGGGGTCGGCCACGGCCGCCGGCGGCACGGCCGGCAGGTCGGCCAGCCGCACCCGCCCCCGCTCGGCGAACACGCTGCCGGCGAGCACGGCCCGCAGCTCGGCGGCCGACTTCGTCACCCAGTCGGCCATGGCCGCCAGGCCCCGCGGCTCCTCGCCGGCCAGGGTGATCTTGGCCAGGTAGCGGTCCAGGTAGCCGGCCGGCGCGACCGCCCGCACCCGGTCGAGCGGGCCGTGCATGAACGCCTTGCGGGTGCGGGCGGCGGCGAACTCCAGCAGGGCTTTCCGCACCGCCCGGTTCCGGTCCGGGTGGCACGCCTCCCCGCAGGCGGTGAGCTGCATGGGGAACCACGGGTCGGTCGGGTCGTCCCCGACCACGTACACGTTGACCGTGCCGAAGTCGGCCGCCGCCAGCTTGACGGTGACGGTCAAGCCCGCCGCCCGCAGCCGGCCGAGCAGCCCGGCCGTCTCGGCGTCCAACGTATCGCCGGGGTCGATCACCAGCCCCTGGTCGAGCGCCCGGAACGACACCGTGTTGCCGTCCCGCTGGAGCAACTCCAGCAGCCCGTGGACGACCGCCTGTTCGCGGCACAGCCCGGCCCCGAGACCGTTGGTGATCGGGGTGATCAGCGGGGCCACGCCGTTCATCTGGCCGCGGTGGACGGCGGCGAACTCGACCGGCACCAGCACCGGCTCGCCGGTGCCCAGCCGCGTGGCCCCCACCCACGTGAGGGCCGTGTCCGGGGTGTACGGGCTGCCGGCCGGCAGGCACAGGGTGAGCGGGTCAGCGACGTGCGCCGTGCCCCGCTCGGCGGCCAGCCGAGCGTAGCTGCCCCGCACCCGCGGCGCCCGCCGCATCCAGCCCTCGCACCACACCTGTTCGGTGATCTCGCCGAGCGCCCCGACGAGCGCCTCGGCCGGCGTGGCCCCGTACCCGAACCCGTCGAACAGCAGGCCGTCGGCCGTGCGGTACGGGGCCACCACCACCGGCAGCCCGAGCCGGTCCAGGGCGTCCACCCGGAACGTCGTCGTCTCGCCCGGGGGCAATGCCCGGCGGTACACGTCGGCCACGCGGTCCAGGTCGGTCACAGCAGCTCCAGGGCGACGGGGGTGGCGGTCGGCGGGCCGCCCAGGAGGCGGTCGAACAGGGCCAGGGCGTGGTCCCGGGTGACGCCGGCGGCGTACTCGAACGGGGTGAACACGTGCTCGAACGGCAGGGCCGCGAACACCCGCCGGTAGTGCCGAATCTCCCCGTGGCTGAGGGGGATTTCGTAGTGGTAGCCCTTGTGGCAGGAGATGGCCCGGGGCCGGCCGTCGGGGTGGAAGTCCACCTTCAGGGCGTCCCCGGCGAACAGCGCCCGCCGGCCGGCGTCGTACAGCACCGAGTGCCCCTCGTAGTGCCCGCCGACGTGGTACAGGGTCAGCCCCGGGGCCAGCTCGTGGACGTCGTCGGCCGGCCAGGTGACGCGGAACGCCTTAGTGAACCGCACCCCGTCCGTGTGGACCACCACCTGCGGCTTGTAGCGGTCGGCCAGTTGCCACAGGGCGCCCATGCCGTGCGGGTGCGAGCACGACAGCACCTTCACCCCGCCCAGGCCGTCGATGAAGGCGAGGGCGTCCGGTTGGTACACCGGGGCCGCCTCGAAGGCCACGTTGCCGTCGGGCCGGACGATCACCCAGCCGGTCGCCCCGAGGCCGAACTGCGGCGTGGCGCTGACGCCCCACACCCCGGGCATGTACTCCCGCCACGAGTTGGTCAGCCGGCCCAGCACGGCCTCGACGGGCAGGAACTCCCACCCGTCCGGCGGCAGGGCGTTGCGGACATCGGTACACACCAGGCAACCGGGCGGCTGCTGGCCGGCGAAGTACAGGTGCCAGTGCCCACAGTGGGTGCAGGCGGTGCGGGCTAGCGGCACGACGCCTCCAGGAGGGCGGCCAGCCGCAGGTCGCGGGCCGGCGGGTACGGGTACGAGTCGCCGGCCAGGACGGCGGCGGCGAACGCCTCCACCTGCACGAGGAACGGCGACCGGTCGTCTTCCAAAGCTACGGCCGTGGCGGCGCCGGTGGCCGCGTCGGTGAGGGTGAGCGTCCCCCCGGGGGTCTGCCCCATGGTGTCCACGCACGCCGCCCGGCCGGCGGTGCCGAGCACCTCCAGCGACCGCCGGGGGAAGGCGTCCGGGCAGTTGTACCCGACGTGCAGGCTGGCCAGGGCGCCCGACCGGAACCGCCCCACGAGCACCCCGCCGTCGTCCACCGGGTAGTCGTGGACCCGCCGCTGGGTCAGGCACACCAGCTCGGCCCACTCGTCGCCCAGCACCACCTCCAGCAGGTCCAGGCCGTGCGGGGCCAGGTCGATGACCGCCCCGCCGCCGGCCCGCGCCGGGTCGGCCCGCCAGTTGTCGGCCGCCCAGCCGGGCGGCAGCCAGCAGGCGTAGTGGACGCGGGCCTGCGTCACCGTGCCGAGCGCACCGGCAGCGATCAGCCGGGCGAGCCGGCGGTGGGCGGCGTGGAACCGCTGGTCGTAGGCGGTGGCGTAGGTGACGCCGGCCCGCTCGCAGGCGGCCACCATGACCCGGGCGTCGGCCGCCGTGGCGGCCATCGGCTTCTCGCACAGCACGTGCTTGCCGGCGGCGGCGGCGGCCTCCACCACCGGCCGGTGGGCGTGGTTCGGCGTCGCCACGTACACCGCGTCCACCCCCGGGGCGGATACCGCCGCCACGAGGTCGGTCGTGCGGACGCAGTCATCGGGGACGAGCGCCAGCGCGGCGGCAGTGGAGTCACAGGCGACCGCCAGCCGGCCGTTGCGGCTGTCCCGGATGGCGGGGATGACGTAGTCCCGGGCCACCCAGCCGCACCCGACCACGCACCAGCCGAGGCGGCGGCTCATAGCACGTCCCCCGCAGGGACGAGGACGCGGCGGCGCGCCAGCCGGACGGCCTGCGCGGCCGCCGCGGGCGACCGCCCCGACTCGGCCAGGAACCACTCGTCGGCCAGCAGGTGGCCGTCGAACAGCTCGGCCGGCGGCGGCTCGGCCGTCAGGTAGTCGGCGGCGGCGTACTCGGCGGCGAACCGCGGGGACGGCCACCGGGGCACGAGCCGGTCGCCCTCCGCCGCCAGCAGCGGGTTGAGCACCAGCGACCCCGCCCGGTCGTGCGGGACGGCGTACCGATCCGGGACGCCGGCCGGGTGGTCGCCCGCGGCCCGCCACGCCAGCGACACGGCCTCGACGCCGTCGATCGCCTCGGGGTACTCCGGCTCCACCACCTCGCCCGTCAGGTGGCCGTGGGTGAAGGCCGCGTCGTCGAACGCCACGCACCCGGGGAACAGCTCGGCGTACCCGACGGCCGACAGCAGGTTCCCTGCCACCCCGCCGTTGGTCCCGCCGGCGATGTGCGCGTGGCCGACCAGCACCCGCCCGCCGGCCCCGCACAACGCCTTCAGGGCCGCCGCCCCGGCCGGCTTGTCCGGTACGAAGTAGAAGGCGTCGTGACACAGCACCGTCACCGCCGTCGTCGGCTCCACCGCCCGGCCGGCCAGGTCGGCACACGCCAGTGGCACACCGTCGCCCAGCACGAAGGTGCGGGCCAGCCACAGCTTGCTGAACACCAGGTCGATGCCGGCGACGGACTGGCCCCGCCGCTGCGGCTCGCGGAGCAGTTGGCCGATGCCGCAGGCGACCTCGACCACCGGCAGGCCGCCGCCGCATTGGCTCAGCAGCCCCAGCCCGCTCAGGAACGTCGGGGTGCAGCAGCGGACGGCGAAGTAGTCGGCCACCGGCCCGAAGTTCAGCCGACCCATCGCCTCCCGCAACCCGCACCGCCCGGCCCGCACGTCGGCGACGAGCCGCCGGCAGTCGTCAACGGTCGGCGGCGGCAGCGGGGCGAACGGATCCTGGTCGGCGAGCAGCACGGCCAGCCCGCCGTCGGCATCGTCGGCGTCCAGCCGCTCCAGCGCCGCACGTCGCAGCTCGTCCCGGCCGGCCCGCAGGTACGGGACGCCGGCACACACCGGGAAGCGGTCGCCGCCGCCGGCCAGCGAGTGCGGCGTGTCGGCGGCCAGCGGCTCGCCGCCGGTCGGGTGGCGGAGGGCGAGCAGGGTCATCGCGGCCACACCCCGGCGGCGGCCAGCACGTCGTTCAGGAACGCCTGCGTCGGCCCCGGATGCACCAGTTCCAGGTCGTCCATCGCCTGACCCAGCCGGAACGCCGCGGCCCGCTCGTACCCGGTCATCCACAGCACCCGGTCGAGCACGTCGGCGGCGTGGAAGGCCTTGGCCTCAGGGGTGTCCGGGGACGGCAGCAGGGCGAACGCCGCCCGCACCGCGTCGGCCAGCGGCGGTGGCACCAGCGCCAGCGCCCGGGCGGTGAGTCGGTCCATCACGGGTCGCAGGTGTTCGCCCAACAGTTCCTCGCCGGCGAACCCGCCGTCCGGCAGCCAGATGTTGTGCAGGTGGTGGGCCAGCCCGGCCAGGAACGGCGGCCCCGCGTCGGCCCCGTACAGCGGGGCCAGCAGTGCCGCCGAAACGGCTACGACGTAGCAGTGGTCGGCGTGGCTCTCGGGCGGGTCGAGTATGAGCCGCGGCTTGGTCGGGTGGGTGGCCCCGGCCCGTGGCTGGTCGAGCAGCCGTTCCAGTGCCCGAGGCGGCGGCCCGTGCGCCTCTTCTCGGGCGACCGCCGGCACCGCGTCCAACAGGGTTTGCAGGTGGGCCGCATCGAGTACCGCCCCGCCGCCCCGCACCGCCTTGGCGTACACGTCGGCGACCTGCGGGCCGGTCAGCCCGGCGTCCCGGAGCACGGCCGCGTCGATGCCAGCCAGCTCGACGGCGGCCACTGCCCTGGCGGCTTCCTCCCAGGCGACGGCGGTCGCCGGGCGGCCCGCGCACAGGCCGGCCCAGGCCCGCAGGAACCCGACCCCGGACAGCGACCGGCCAGCGGCGTCCGGGGTACGGACCCGCTTCAAGTCTTGCAGCCGGCCGAGGAGCGGCCGCAGCCCGGCCAGCGGCGGTGTGGTCACGCCCCGCACGCCGTGCAGGCGTCGCCGCACGGTCCGCCGGCGGCCACCGCCGCCACCCGGCGGATGGCCTCGGTCATGGCCACCCGGTCCACCTCGTGGACCTCGATCGGGTCGCCGACCCCGCGGAGCATGGTCAGCGTGAGCCGCCCGCCGAGGTGCTGGCGGAACTCCTCCAGCCCGGCGAACAGGGCGTCGGTGTCGTGCATCTGCGGGTGGTCCAGCGGCAGCCCGAGTGCCCGCAGGACGTGCAACACCCGGGCGGCGTCGGCCGCCGGCAGCCCGCACGCCAGCGACGAGTACACCGTGTCCACCGCCACCCCGATACCGACCGCCTCCCCGTGCCGCACCTGGAAGTTGGTCACCCCCTCCAGCCGGTGGGCCGACCAGTGGCCGTAGTCCAGCGGCCGGGCCTCAAGCGCCTCGAACGGGTCGCCGCCCCGCATGATGTGCGTGCGGTGCAGCTCGGCGCTCTCCCGGACGACCGGCAGGTAGGCGGCCGGGTCGCGGCGGCGGATGCGGTCGGCGTCCCGCTCCAGCCGGGCGAACCCGGCCGCCGACTTGAGCAGCGTCACCTTCACGGCTTCGCTGAACCCGCAGGCGAAGTCCCGGTCCGGCAGGGTGGCCAGCAGGGCCGAGTCGTTCACCACCGCCCACGGGCTGGCGAACGCGCCCAGCCAGTTCTTCTTGCCGTACCGGTTGACGGCGTTCTTCACCCCCACCCCGCTGTCCGCCTGGGACAGCGTGGTGGTCGGCAGCCGCACCAGCCGGACGCCCCGGTGGGCGGTGGCGGCGGCGAACCCGACGGCGTCCAGCACCGCCCCGCCGCCGACCACCACCACGTAGCTGCGGCGGTCCAGGTCGTGGGCGTTGATGGCGGCCAGGAACCGTTCGACGTGCGCCCAGTCGTTCTTCACCGCCTCGCCGCCGGGGGCCGTGTACACCCCGGCGGCCGTCACCCGGTCGGGCCGAGAGGCCAGCACCGCCGCGATGTCCCGCCCCAGCCCCGGCCGGGCCGCCAGCACGTACTCGTCGATCCACACCTGCACCTTGGCCGGGCGGTCGCCCCCCGGTTCGAGCAGCTCCAACAGAACATCCTGGTCGGCACCGAGGACATCGTCGGTGAACCGCAGGCGGTGGTGGAAGTGACCAACGAACTGGTCGGCGGCGGACTTACGCAACGGTGGTTCGGCCGGCGGCGTCAGTTCGGCAACGGCGGGCATGGTGCGATCCAGTGACGAGAGGCTTGGCATGATGCAATCCCGGTACCACGGGCTTACCCTGCTCCGTCAGGGTATCAGCCACAGAATCCGTCACGGACGGCCCATCGTTAACAAAAAGGAGCATAAACCAGTTCATCCGCGTTGGCAAGTCACTGCCTCCTCCCGGGCAGGCGGCTGCGCGGGGCGTGCCACCCGATGGGGCTGCCCGAGCCGTCACCGTGCGTTGGTCGGCACGGGCAAGGCGGAGTGGACGCTCGTGGACGGGGCGCGGCCGGCGTCCGCCTCGACCTCGACGGGCACCGCGCCGATGCCGGCCGGGGCGAAGCAATCAGCGCGGGTGGCTCCGTCGGGCAGGTGTGATGGTTAGCGGTCGCGCACGGCTAAGCCAGCCGGTCACCAGCCGTCGGACGTTTCGAGAAACTGGCGGACGCACCGGGCGTCCTCGGCGTCCAACCCGTCAACCCGGAACAACACCTCGGGCGTGCCCTCGAACCCCCATCCGTCTACTGCCGTCAGCCGCACCGGCGAAACAAGCCGGAGGATGGCGAACGGGTCTTCGAAGCTGCTGACCGCCGTCTGCCGCTCCCGGGCGGCCAGCGAGTACCCGTAGCTGACCCACAACTCGACCCAGATGGGGTCGCCGGCCGTCCAACTGATGTCGAACGGCTTGTCCCACAGAGTGGCTTTGGTCTTTTGCTCGCCCACGAACGACATCCCTGGGTCGCCACGGACCCAGACTTTGGCGATGTGGGTTCGGCCTTCGTCGAACGTGCCGCTGCCGAGCAGAGTCACGCGGTAGTTGGTCCGCGCGAGCATTTTATTCCCGACCCGGATCGCCCGTTGTACGTCGGCGGCGATCCGCGGCTCGTTCGTCCGGTACTTGTCCAGGTAGTCGGTCGCCAGGCGAAGTTTCTTCTCGAGTTCTGGGCGGCCGGGCACCTGCTGGCGAATGATCACCTCCCGCTCGGCTAGACGCCGGGACTCGAACATGCCGTCCGCGAGCTTCTTGACCTCGTCGGCCTCCGGCGAGCCGCTGAACTCTTTCACGAAGGCGTCGATGTCCGCGCGCAGGGCGTCGTCCCACTGACCCGGCTGGTACTTCGCCCGGAGCCGTCCCAGACCAGCCTTGCGGAGCTGGTCCGCCATCCGCTGCTCCATTTTGTCCAGTTCGCCGGCCACGGGCGGCAGCCGCTGCTCGCGGACTTGCCTGATCTCGGTGAGCAGCCCGCGGAGTTCGGCCTCGGTCGGCCCGGCGGCGAGTCGCTTGTCCACCGCCGCGAGCCAATCTCGGACCTGCCGCACCCCGTCGGCTTTGACCACGTCCGACTCGGACTTGGTGGCCACCGCCACCTTCTCGGACAATGGCTTGGACTGGTCGTTCACGGACGCCAACTCGCCGGCCGTCCGGCTCTCGACGACTACTTTGCGACCACCGAACAGCACCACACCTATCCCGGCCAAGACAAGCAAGACGGCGACTACCACACCCCACACCCACCGGCGGTGCCGGTCGTCCAGTTGGGCGAACGTCCAGTCGAGCAGTTCGTCGTACCCTTGCGGCTGGGGCGGTCGTCGGGGGCCGGTCGTGCCGTCCGGCCGGCGTTCGACCCCGCCGACGGCCGACACCGGGAAGACGGGCATCCCCGGGCTGAGTTCCCGCAACTTGTCGTAGGCCGTGGCGGCCGTTAGTCGGAGGTGCTGCTCGGCCGCCGGGCGGCCGGTGAGTTTCGGGTCGGCGTCGGCCTTCGTCAACACGACGGCGACCACCGGCCGCTTCCCGTTGCCGGCGTCGAAGTTGGCCCGCAGGGCGTCCAGTAGCGTTTCTAGCTCGCCCCGCCGGCTAACCGTACCGCCGCCCGGCCGGTCGAGTTTCTGCTCGCCGTCCGAGGTGTGGTCAGCGCTGAGCATCAGCAGGATCACGTCGGCCCGCCGCAGCATCGGCTCGACCAGGACGTCCTCGCCCGGCAGGCGCGCCCGCTCGCCGTCGTAGTCGCGGGTCGTCATGTGGACCGTCCACCGCCCGCCCCGGCTCAGCTTGCCTTCGATCTCGAACCCCTCCCACCCCGTCCGCCCCAGCCATTCGCCCCGCTGGAGGGTGTCGGCCGCCTGCTGCAACGCGGCCCCGCCCTTCCGCACAGTGAGGGCGTATTTGGACGGGCTGTCCGGCCCGCCAATCAACCTCAGCCCGGCCAGGAAGGTGGACTTGCCGGCCCCCTGGCAGCCGATCAGGCAGACCGACTTCTCGCGGCTACGCCCCATACCGCCTCCTCGGCCGCACGCGCGGCCAGCAGCCCCAGGTGACCCCGCCCAGACACACCAGCCCGCCGGCCGCCGGCCCCGCGAACCGCCGCCAGCCCGTCGGCAGCGGCCCGAGCACGGCTTCCAGCCCGTCGAGCAGCTGCTCCCCGATCAGCGTCGCCGCCCGCTTGGCCAGCTCCTCGGCTCGGCCCACCACGTACTTGCGGACCCGCTCCAGATCGGCCGCGGACAACCGGGCGAAGGCGGCGAATGCGACCGCCCCGAGTAGCCCGCGAACCACCCACTTCTTCTGGGCCGGCGACAGCCGGCCGACCGCCTCCACCGCCCGTGTCACCCCCCGCAGGCTGGTGCCGGCCGCCGTGGCGACCAGCCGGCCGCCACGCACCACCAGCCGCACCGGGGCGGCGACCACCCGCCGTGCCAGCGCCCCGGCGCCGACGCGGACGGCCTCCTGGCGGGCCGCCCGCTTGACCCCCTGCTTCACCCCGACTTTGGCCGTCTGCTTGGCCGCCACGACCGGCGTGGCGGCCCCGAGGGTGGCGGCAATCATCACGGCATCGCCCACATCCAGGGCCGCCCAACCGACCTCTTCCAGTTCCACCGGATACCCCAGGGCCAGGTTGCGAGCCAGGTCGGCGGGCGCCCCGACGATCGGCACCGCGGCCCACCACTCCTTGTCCCGCGGCCGGCCGGCCGGGTCGAAATACTTGTCGTAGGCCCGGGGGTTGGCCTCCAGTTCGTCCAGCCCGGCAATGCCGCGCACAGACAGGTACGGGACCACCCGCCAGCCGTGGGCCGCGAGCAGCCGGCGGAACCGCTCCCGCACCTGCGAGTCGGGGCCGCCGTACATCCGCAGTGCCAACAACCCGCGGTCGCCGAACCGGGCGATCACCCCGGCGGCGGCCGGCACGTGGTCCGGGAACTGGACGTACAGCAGGCCGGCCACGTCGTCGGCCGCGTACCGCCGCAGCACCTCGGCCCCGTCCACCCCGGCGTCGGCCAACAGCCGCAACGCCAACGGTGTGGCCCGCACCGCCTGCCACACCTCCGGCCCCTGGTCCCGGGCCGCCCCGAGCCGGTCGGCGGCCCGCTCCGGCGGGTCGTTCGCCAGCTCCTCCTGGTTGGCGAACAGGGCCTCGATGACCTCGCCGAGCGGCAGCTTGTGCCGGTCCACCGCCCGCTGAATAAGTCGGCCGTGGCGGACGAACAGGGCCAGACCGAGCGACCCGAGGTCGTGCCGGGCGACCGCTTGCTCGGTGAGTGGGAAGTAGGCGCGGGCAGCCCGTAGGGCGTCGCCGAATACGCGGTCGGCCGGCTCGTCGTCCGCCGGCTCGAGCTGTGCGAGTGGTTCGGCCAGCCAGTCGCGGTGGGTCCGGTAGAACTGCCGCAACTCGGGGTCGGCCACCGTCCGCACCACCAGACCGAGCGGGTCGTCGATGACATCCGACCGGGCCTCCGGGTCGGCCAGAGCCTCGGTCAGCGACCGCAGGTACGCGGCCTGAGCGGCCTCCACAACGGCCAGCCCGTCGGCGGCCTCGCCGTGGGCCGTCAGCAGTCGGCCGCGGTCGTCCGGCGCCGCCGCAAGTGCCGCCTGAGCCAGGGTCAACTCTGCGACGGGCAAGCCCCGCCGGACCGCCGCAGCGGCCTGGGTCAGCCGTGCGTCACGGCCGTCCGGGCCGAGCGACTTCACGAACACCGCCAGGGCAGTCGGTGTGGCGGCCGCGCGGAGCGCCGTCTCCGCCACTGGGTCGCCGCGGAACGTGTCTCGAACTGCGCGGTCGGCATCGGCCACGGCCGGCGGAACCGGGGTCTGGCGGGCGAGTTCGCCGGCCCAACCGACGCACCCGATCAGGCCGACGAGCGATCCGACCGCGAGCACCGGCCGGAGGAGAAATCGCATGGGCAGGCTCGCAACTTGGGGCGATCGTATAGATATGTGCCCATGGCATCACCGGCAATGCCCTCAGTCCTTCTTGACCGTCTCGGCCGGCCGCCAGTTGACGAACAGCCGCTTGATGCCGAACCGGCCCATCTTGTACAGCACGAAGATGCCGATCAGCAGCAGCCAGATGTTGAAGCAGAACGGTTCCACCAGGAACTGCTGCTTGAGCGTCGTCGGGTCTTTGCTCTCGGCGTCCAGGAACGACCCGGTCAGCCAGCCCCGCATCTTGAGCGCGCTGAAGATGGCACCCCCCATCACCCCCGCCCCGAACAGGAGCGCCGCCACCCCCGGGTACAGGTGCTTGACGTAGTCCATGGTCGTCAGCGCGTACACCTTCCGCGACTCGTGCCGCTTGCGGGCCAGCAGGTCGTACCCGCAGTTCATGCAGATGACCGTGTCCGGCGGGTCCAGCTCTTTGGCGCACCGCGGGCACCGCGGGATGTGCGAGTCGTCGTTCACCACCCCGTACTGGCCGCCGGACTCGTCGTCGTCGTCGGCCAGCTTGAGCGGGGCGTCGGCCGGCGGCGGGGCGGCCGGCTTGGCCTGGGCCGGCTTGGCGAAGTCGGCCGGCAGCGGCTTGCCGGCGGCCGGCACCTTGAACGCCGTCTGGCAGCTCTTGCACTTAATGGTCTTGCCGGCCAGCTCGGCCGGCACCTTCAGTTTGGCCGCGCAGTTCGGGCACGGGACGGTCAGCGGGCTCGACATGCGCGGACTCCGGACACGGGCTTCCTATAACCAAGTTATCGTCGGAGTCGTCGCCGGAAGCAAGCCGCCACCGTCCCGCAGGAACCGCCCCCGTGCCGGCCCCGTCGCCCCGCGTCCTCGTGTCCATGGCCACCTACAACGAGGCCGGCAACCTCCCCGGGCTGGTGGCCGAGGTGCGGAAGTTCCTGCCCGCCGTGGACCTGCTGGTGCTGGACGACAACTCGCCCGACGGCACCGGCCGGCTGGCCGACGAGTTGGCCGCCGCCGACCCCCGCGTGCACGTCATCCACCGCCCCGGCAAGCTCGGCCTCGGCACGGCCACGCTGGCCATCATGCGGTACGCCATCGACCACGGGTACGACTACCTGCTGAACATGGACTGCGACTTCAGCCACCCGCCGCGGTTCCTGCCCCACCTGGTGGCCGGGATGCGGGGCAAGGACGTGATGATCGGCAGCCGGTACGTGCCCGGCGGCGGCACCGAGAACTGGCCGCGGGCGCGGCTGGCCATGAGCCGGTGCATCAACACCCTGGTGCGGTTCCTGTTCCGGATGCCGGTGAGCGACGCCAGCGGGGCGTACCGCTGCTACCGGGTGAGCAAGCTGAAGGAGGCGGGGCTGGACCGGGTGGTGAGCCGCGGCTACTCGTTCCAGCAGGAGGTGCTGTTCCGGGTGAGCCGGACCGGCGCCCGGCTGGGGGAGACGCCGATCATTTTCGAGAACCGCCGGGCCGGCAAGTCGAAGGTCAACCCCGGCGAGGCGGTGCGGAGCCTGGCGACGATCGTCTGGCTGGGCGGCACGCACTTCCTCGGGCTGGAAGACTACGGCCCGAAGGGCCGGGCGTAGCACGTCCGAGGTTCGGTGCCCGAAGCGCGAGCGAGGTCGGACGGTTGTGCCGCGGCGAGAGTCCG
>JAYVUZ010000182.1:0-20504 GCA_043787415.1 Fimbriiglobus sp.
TTGCGGACGACGTGGGTGGCGGAGCAGCGGGGGCATGGCGGGGGTGCATCCGGCATCCGCTCAGGCTACGAGCGTGCCATCAAAGGGGCCACTACCGACAATGTTGCCTTGGAGTCGCACACATAAGTCTGACGGATTCGAGTGTCTAACGTGTCATATTTGCGATTCTTGTTGTTGTCGTTTTCATTTTCTTGATTCGCATCATACGGTGGGTTGCCGAGGATGACAGTGATCGGTGCCTCCCGCTGCCGCTTCACCCGGGCCACGTTCCGCTCCCAGAAGAACGGCAGCTCCTTCTGCTTGGCCTGGGTCAGGTCGAGGGTGTCAACGAAGCACAGGCCGTCGAACGGCTCGGCCTTGCCGGTCCGCTCGTAGTAGGCGTGTTCCACGTTCAGGGCGGCGATGTAGTACGGCAGCAGCATCAGCTCGTTGGCGAACACCTGCTCTTTGTAGAAGCGCGGCAGGTCCGGTTTGGGTACCCGGTTGAGCAGGTTGACCACGAAGTTGCCGGTGCCGGTACACGGGTCCAGCACCTGCACCCCCGGGCTGCCCAGGGTCAGCCCGAACTCGGTTTTCAGCACCTCCTCGACGCTGGCGCACATGAAGTCCACCACCGGCTGCGGGGTGTACACGATGCCGTGGGTGTCGGCCGTAGCCGTCGAGTACCCCTGGAAGAACCGCTCGTACACCGTGTTCAGCAGCCCCTGCTTGGCGGCGAAGTCGGGCAGGGTGTCGGCCTTCTGCTCGATCGGTTTGAAGAACTTGTCCAGCGACTTGAGGAAGTCGTCCCGGCTGAAGCTGGTGGACACCAGGGTTTTGACCACCGACTCGACGGCGGCGGCCACCGCGTTATCGGTGCGAAAATCGACCGCCCCGAACAGCTTGCGGAACAGCCGCTCGGTGAGCAGGTGCTGCACCAGCATCTCGTTCACGGCCGCCGCCGGGAGGTCCGGGTTGAGGGCCAGTTGGCACAGGGTGAGGAAGCGGTCGAACGCCTCCCGGAAGTCCGGGTTGTTGACGCGGGCCTCGGCCAGCAGTTTGTGCAGGCCGAGGGCCAGTTCCGGCACCCGCTCGCCGAACGCCTTCACCGCCGCATCGAACCCTTCCGGGTTCGGCCGGTCGTGGCCGAGGAAGGCGGTCAACAGGTCCGCCACCGCTTGAGCGTCGGTCAGGTCGTATCGGTCGGCCTCCTTGCCGTTCTGGTACAGCACCGCGCGTTGCGAATCCTCGAAGATGGTGCTGTCGAGCGGGTACCCCTTCTTCCGCTTCTTGACGATCTCGGCGTCCAGATCATCATCCTGGTCCTTGGCCTCCCAGTACCCGCGGAACAGGAAGTTGCCGTCCTGGAGGGTGCCGTCCGGGATGATCCGCTTGACCCCAGCCCGCATCTCCTTCTTGGGGATGAGCGTCCAGCCGTGCGGGGCGGCCGTGTCCCGCAGCAGGTTGCCGAAGGCCGTCTCGACCGCCCCCTCGTGGGCTGCCCCGGCGGCGGCGTAGGCGGCCAGGGCGGCGTGGTACGCCTTGATGGCCGGGTGGGTCTTCGGGACGGTCGGCGGGGCGCTCACGGGCGACACTCCGGGCGGCGGTCGGGGGCGACATTCTATCCGCCGCCGGACCGGCCCGCCATCACGAACCGGCCGGCGGGCCGTCCGCCGTCGGGCGGCCGTCGGACGGCGGCTCGGGCGGCGCCCCCGGCTGCCGCCGGACGGCCCGCCGCTTCGCCGCCAGCTCCAGGTACTCGGCCATGTTCATCGGCTCGCCGGCCGACGGGATGACCGCCCCGCGGTAGAAGTCGCACGGGTCGATGCCCCGGCGGAACAGCGCCCGCACCACCAGGAACTCGATCTGCCGGCTGAGCGACCGGTGGTCGGCCTCGGCCCACAGCTGGAGGGCGGCCTTGATCCCCGGCTCGACGGTGAAGCCGATCACCTGGCGGTGCGACGTGGACATGAGAACAGTATAACTCACGATCGCCCCGGCGGCCGGCCGTCAGCCCGGGTCGGGCGGCAGGGGCACGGCCCGGTCGCCCGGCGGCACCCCCCGGGCGGCCACCGGCACCCCCCGCTTGCGGACCGCTTCCCGCAGCAGGTACTCGATCTGCCCGTTGAGCGACCGCAGTTCGGCGTCGGCCACCTGCTGGACGGCGGCCAGCACCTGCGGGTCGACGCGGAGCAGGAACGCCTTCACGTCTCGGCGTGGCATGGGAACCTCCGAACCGTTCACCACGGAGCCACAGAGGGCACGGAGAAGACAGACGACAAGTTCTAAAACAGTTCTGGAGACTTGTTTTGAACTCGGCTGGTGTCTTCTCGGTGTCCGCTGTGGCTCCGTGGTGAACTCACGAGTACAGGGTGCCGGCGTTGATGACCGGCTGGGCCGAGTGGTGGCTGCACAGCACCACCATCAGGTTGCTCACCATCGCCGCCTTCCCCTCCGGGTCGAGGTCCACCAGCCCCTTGGCGGCCAGGTCGGTGAGGGCGTGTTCCACCATGCCCACCGCGGCGTCCACGATCAGCCGGCGGGCGGCCACCAGTGCCGCCGCCTGCTGCCGCTGGAGCATCATGCCGGCCACCTCGGGGGCGTAGGCTAGGTGGCTGATGCGGGCCTCCAGGATTTCCACCCCGGCGGCGGTGATGCGATCCTGCACCTCCACCTTGAGCTGGGCGGCCACATCATCGATGTGCCCGCGGAGGCTGAACCCGTCCTCCTCCCGGCCGTCGTAGCGGTACCGGCTGGCCAGGTTCCGCAGGGCCGCCTCGCTCTGGACGTGGACGAAGTCCTCGTACCTGTCCACCTGGAAGACGGCCGCCGCCGGGGCGGTCACCTGCCAGGTGACGACGGCGGCGATCTCCAGCGGGGTGCCGTCGCGGTCGTTCACCTTGCTCGGCCGGCGGCTGTTGGACGCGGCCTGGGTCACCTTGCCGGCGGCGTCCTTCACCGCCTCGGTGTGCAGGGTGCCGGTCTCGAACGTCCGCACCCGCCGGCTGACCACGGTGGTCAGGTAGAACGGGTTGCCCCAGAAGAAGCCGGTGTCCGACAGGGTGCCGGTGTAGGAGCCGAACAGTTGCACCACCCGGGCGGTGTTCGGCCCGTTGACCACGAACCCGAACAGGCTGACCAGCCAGCCGACGGCCCCGAACCCGGCCACCAGCCACAGTTGGCCGTTGCCGCCAGTGGCGGCGACGTACCCGAGCAGGGCGATCAGCCCCAGCCCGCCGGCCACGCCGGCCAGGGCGGGCCACCCGGACACCAGACGCAGGTCGCGGTCTTGCATGACGCTCTCAGGTAATTTCAGCCGACTTGCAGAGTGATATCATTTTGCAAGTCGGCCGTCAATTCCTCTTCGCCCGGCACCGTTCCGGATTTGCGGGAAACCGCCGGCCGGTTTAGAGTGGATACATGACCGCCACCCCGCCCGCCCTGCCGCTCGCCGACCTGTACGCCGCCGACGAGGTGGCCTGGTACGACCGCATGGCCGCCCTGGCGCGGGCCGGCCGGGCGGACGCGCTCGACCTGCCGCACCTGGCCGAGGAGTTGGACCTGATGAGCCTGAGCGAGCGGCGAGAGGTCAAGAGCCGGTTGGAAACCCTGGTCTGCCACCGGCTGAAATGGGACCACCAGCCGGCCAAGCGGTCGGTGAGCTGGCTCGTCACCATCGGCCGAGAAGCCCGCGTGTTGGCCGACACATTCGCGGCCAGCCGCACCCTCCGCAACCACGCGACTGCGATCCTGGACGCCGCGTACCGAGGGGCTGTGGGGGACGCCGCGAAGGAAACTCGTCTGCCCCGATCCACCTTCCCGGCCGACTGCCCGTACACCCTGACCGACCTGACCACCGAGGTCGCCGCCGACCCGGCCGACCTACCCGACTGACCCCGGCACCAGCGTCAGTCGCAGCACCTGTGGCCGGCAGCGGAACCGCAGCGGCTCGTTGCCGCTCAGCCCCCGGCTGACGGCCAGCACCCCGCCGGGCAACTCGTGAACCCCCTGGTCGAACCGCCGGCCGTAGGTGCTGGGCACGAAGATACTCGTCACCACCGGCAGCCGCACCTGCCCGCCGTGGACGTGGCCTGCGACGGTCAGCCCACACCCGTTGCGGACGGCCCACGGGAAGTTGTCCGGCGAGTGGCTGACGCACAGCCGAAACGGCCCGGCCGGGGCGGCGGTCAGGTCCGGGCCGGGCTGGAACCACGGCCCCTCGTGGCCGACCACCACCACCCGCTCGCCGCGGACGGTCAGTTCCCGCCAGCCGTTGCCCAGGACCGTGTACCCGGCGGCGGCCAGTTCGGCCCGCAGTTGCTTCGGGTCGTGCTTGGCGTCGTGGTTGCCGAGGACGGCCAGCTTGTGGCCGGTCGCCGTCAGCCGACCGAGGACGGGCTGAATCCAAGCATGGTGGTGGTCGGTGTCCACCACGTCGCCGGCCATCACCACCAGGTCGGCCGGCGGCAGCGCACACAGGTGGTCGAACACGGCGTCGAACCAGGCGCGGCTCGGGGTGCCGTGCCAGTGCAGGTCGCTGACCACCAGCAGCGTCAGCCCGTCGAGCGCCGCCGGCAGTCCCGGCACGGCCAGCGTCTGGTGGGTGAGTTCGACGGTGAAGCAGTCGGTCAGTGGGAGCGTCGTCATCCAGCGGAGCTTGCCGTCGCCGACGGCCGCCACGCCGAGGTGTTTGCCGAGTGGCAGAAGGTCCGACTTCTCGGCGACAACGGCCTTCGGCTTCGGGCGGAGGAAGCGGTAGAGGGAGACAAGAGGCACTGCGACGAAGCCGAATGCGGCACAGACGTACAGATACAGCCAGACCCCGACCAAAGCCAGGATGCCAACCCAGTCTTCGCCGAGGGGCGAAACCGTCTGGCTGAGTCGCCACGCCACCAGGCAAAGAGCCGGGTAGCCAACGATGATGACGCCAACGAACACCCGGAACGGCTTGAGCAACTTCTTGGGCAGCGACCGGGCGTACAGGTAGTTGAGGACGCCGGTCCAGACGTAGCCGTGGCCGACCCAGGCGACGAGTAGGTACAGAGCGGCGGGGACGCTCACGCCGGCTTCCCGTTGGCCGGGCCGTCCAGCACCGCCTTGATCACCTGCTCCTGGCGGAACGGCTTGAACAGCACCGCCCGCATCCCGTCGGCCCGCGCCTTCACGATGCTGTGGGCCGAGTCGTACCCGAACCCGGTGGTCAGCGACACCTCGGCCCCGGGGCAGGCCGCCCGCAGCCGGCGGTACGCCTCGTACCCGCCCATGTCCGCCGGCTTGACCTCCAGGAACACGGCGTCGAACGGCACCTCGCCGGACAGGGCCAGCCCCTCGCTCGCCGTCCCGGCCGCCTCCACCCCGGCCCCCAGCCGGCCGAGCAGCAGGTGGGCACTCCGCCGGGTCCGCTCGTCGCTGTCCACCACCAGCACCCGCTTGCCGGCCAGCGGGCCGTCGGGGATCGGCTCGGTGGCGAACTGCCCGCCGACCGCCCGCACCTTGGCCTTGAGCTCCCGGGCCGCCGCCAGAATCTTCCGCAGTAGGGCGGCCGTGTCCGGGTCGTCGGCGAACTTGAGCAGCAGCGTCGCCGCCCCGGCCAGCACCACGTCGGCCGGCAGGGCGATCTCCCGGTTGATGGCCTCGATGCTCTGGCTGGCGGTACACTCCTGCTGGGCGGTGAGCAGGTCCAGGGTGTGCAGGGCGGCGGCGATCTCCTTGCTGAACAGCTCGGTGAACTGGAGGTCGTCGGCCCCGAACCCGTGCGGCCGGGGGCTTTCCACGTTCAGCGTGCCCACCACCTCGTCCTGGTGCTTGAGCGGCACCGTCATCGAACTCCGGGCCTCGGCCGCCCCCCGCAGGTACAGCGGGTCGTCGGACGTGTCGTGGCACAGGTAGCTCTGGCCGGTGGCCGCCACGAACCCGGTGACGCCGTTGCCGTGCGTCTTGGCGTGCAGCACCCGGCGGGCCGCCTCCGGGGTCATGCCGTCTTCCAGCAGCGGCCGCAGCTCGCCGGTGCGGCGGTCGAGGATCCGCACCTCGATGATGTCGTACTCGAGCAGGCTGTGGATGTACCGGCGGAGGTTCTGCCGGAGCAGCTCGACCCGCGTCGGCAGGTTCATCTCGGCGAGCTGGGTCGGGTCCAGCCCGCTCAGCTCCCGGCCGGCGGCGTGCAGGGCGTCCAGCTTCTTCTGCTGCTCCACCTCGGGGGTGACGTTGCGGGCCGACGCCACCAGCTCGGCCACGGTGCCGTCCGGCCCCTCCACCGGGCTGACGGTGACATCCAGGTACGGCCGGTCGGCGGCCTGCGGGCGGTGCAGCCGGAAGGCCACCACCTGCCCGCCGCGGGCGGCGGCGAACGGGTCGGGCACGTCGGCGGCGATGCCGCTGGCCCCGACGGCGTCCACCAGCGGCTTGCCCAGCGGGTCGTCCCGGCACCAGCCCCGCAGCACCGGGTTGGCCCAGGTGACGCGGCCGGCGGTGTCGAGGGTGGCGAGGCCGGTCTCGACGTGGCGGAGCACCAGCTCGTCCCGGAGCAGGTCGGTCAGCCCGGCGGCGAAGTGGCGGGGGTCCACCACGACGGCGGCGAACGGGTCCAGCCGCAGCCGGGCGACGGCTTCGGCGGCGTCCTCGGCCGCCGACACCGACACCGACTCCAGAACGTGGCCCAACCCCGCCGGGGTCGGCCCGACAACCAGCACCCGAGGCCGCGGGTCCAACGCGCCACCCTCCGCGACAAGACGGCCGTAGACTTGGAGAGGAAGCCGTGTCGAGATTATACGACGACGGGAGGACGGGCCGCAAGCGGGCGGCGGTTCCGGGCGAGCGGCCGGTGTCAGCCGGCCGACCGCTCACGGGTTAACGGGTCAGGCTTCTGACCCCGCAAGCGGTCGGCCGGCTGACACCGGCCGCTCGCCTACACTCCATCTGTCCCCCGGAGGCACCGATGTTCACCCCGCTCCTGCTCCTCGCCGTCGCCCAGCCGCCGGCCGACCGCCAGGTGATGCTCGACAAGGCGTACACCGCCCTGGCGGCCAAACAGAACCCGGACGGCAGCTTCGCCCCGAAGCTCGGCGGCCCCGGCGTCACCGCCCTGACGGCCGCGGCCCTGCTCAAGGCCGGCAAGTCGCCCGACGACCCGGTGGTGGCGAAGGCCTTGAAGTACCTGGAAGTGCGGGTCAAGCCGGACGGCGGCGTGTACGACCAGCGGTTGGGCAACTACACGACCTGCCTGGCCATCCTGGCGTTCCAGGAGGCCAACGCCGGCGGCCGGTACAACTCGGTCATTGCCAACGCCGTGAAGTTTGTCAAAGCCATCCAGCAGGGGGACGGCACGGCGGCGGACGACCCGGGCTACGGCGGCGTCGGGTACGACGCCAAGCGGGGCCGGCCGGACCTGAGCAACACCCAGTTCTTCGTCGAGGCGCTGCTGGCGGCCGGGGTGCCGAAGGACGACCCGAGCATCAAGAAGGCGGTGGCCTTCGTCGGCCGGGCGCAGAACCTGCCGGGCGAGTTCAACACCCTGGAGTACGCCAAGAA
Organism: Fimbriiglobus sp.; assembly: GCA_043787415.1. Classification (GTDB taxonomy): domain Bacteria; phylum Planctomycetota; class Planctomycetia; order Gemmatales; family Gemmataceae; genus JAXMAZ01. Next base: position 7,510 of record JAYVUZ010000182.1, read on the forward strand.
GGCCGGGGACGACGACCGCGGCGGGTTCGTATACAGCCCCACTCAGCCGGACGGCAAGGACAAGCAGAGCGCCACCGGCGGCCTCCGCAGCGAGGGCGGCATGACCTACGCCGGCCTCAAGACGTTCCTGTACGCCGGCGTCTCGAAGGACGACCCGCGGGTGGTGGCCGCCCGCAAGTGGGTGAGCAAACACTACACCCTGGCCGAGAACCCCGGCATGAAGTCGGCCGGCCTCTTCTACTACTACCACACCTTTGCGAAGGCCCTGGCGGCAGTCGGCGACGCCGAGGTGGTGGACGCCGCTGGCGTGAAACACGACTGGAAGGCCGAGCTGGTGGCGGAGCTGAAGAAGCGACAGAAGCCGGACGGCACCTGGGCCAACGACGACCAGGCGTTCATGGAGACCAGCCCCGAACTGGCGACGGCATTTGCGGTGTTAGCACTGTCCTACTGCGACACCCGGAAGTAGCCGTTTGTCGCCAGGACTATCCCGATGCACCCCCGCACCGCCGCAACCCTTGAGCACCTGGAGAGGGCCGACTGGTTCGCTGCGGTCGGGGTACGGGACACTTCCGCCGCCGTCGTGTTGTCCTCATGGGTAGATGCTGTCGAATCCTGTGGCTCGCTGGAATGGGAGAACCTGCTGCTGGAGGCATCGAACCAGTACCACGAACGCTTGGCCGAGCGGTCGAAGGAGCGGTGGGCCATTTGGAACGACATCGTGGACGAGATCAAGCGTGCGACCATCCCCCGTGTCCAACGAAAGGTTGCGTCGGTTTGTGCCGAACACCGCCTACCCCAAGTGTTCGAGGATACGGTGCAGTGGGACATCCTGGGGGTGTGCATGGAGGCGGAGTACGCCGACGTTTATCCCCCGGGCTTCTACGCCAGCCAGGCGCACTGGTACGGCAAGGGTCACTTCCCCTGCGGGTGGCAGGGCACGTTCCCCGAAGGGAAGTTGATCGTCTACTGAGCGGCGACACGGGGGTTGGGCCGGCACTTGCCACGGCGTTCGCCGTGCGGGCGCTGGGGTTATGGCAAGTAGCCGTCAGGCGGCGTCGCGGTCGGCGACCGACTTGGCCGGCGGGGGCGGGTCGAGGAACACCCGCCCCTCCCGCCGGGCCTGCTCCTCCCGCTGACGGATGTAGTCCATGTACGCGGCCAGGTCGTAGTTGAACTCGGCCATGATGCGTGCGCGCGTGGCATGGACCTCGGCCACGATCGGGTCTTCGTCGGGCGTCATCGTGTAACCCTCAGCAGTTGGGTGGGGGTGTAAATGAGGGGTGGGCGGAATCCGGCCGCCACACAGGTGGCGGTGATACGGCCCCACAACGCCGGGTTGGCGAGGTGAGTGCAGTTCCAGGTGAGCAGGCACTCGACCGCGTGGACGGCGGCCAGCGCAACGTGGGTTGCGTCCACGACCGCCTGGGGCGGCAACTGCATGGCCCGGATCAGATCGGCCGCCAACCGTACGCCGGCCGGCGTCGTGTTGATCTGCTGTACACCGGCGAGCAGTGCCAGCCGGTCGGCCGCCCGCTCCGGATCACCACGACGGCACTCATCCAGCACATACTCCGAAATCACCAGCTCGAAGTCGCCCCGCCGGGTGTCCCACCAGTCGTGCGTCTCCAACTCGTGCCCCCGCCGGATCGGGTCGGCACTCGGCCGGCACGTCAGGCAGCTCGGGATCGTCGTCTCGATGTACACCCGCGGTCGCATGGCTCCAGGCTACCCGCATGGAGGATTGACCGCAACCGGGGCGAGCAACCGGCCGATGGCCGGCTCGACGCCCCAGAAGTCCCGCAGCGCCCGGTACTCGGCGTCGTCCCCCGTCTCGCCGACCTTCACCGCGCGAATCAGCAGGTTGCGGGCGCTGTGCTCCAGCCCGACGAACTCCACCACCTCGGCCTTATACCCGACCGCCCGCAGGGCCGCCGCCCGCAGGGCGTCCGTCACCAGGTCGGCTTGCCGCTCCCGTAGGATGCCGTGCCGCAGCAACGCCCCGAGCGGCCCGCCGGTCGGCATCTGGCGGTTCAGGTGGCGGTGACAGCACGGGGCACACAGGATCAGCTTGGCCCCGCTCCGCACCGCCTGAACCAGCGCGTCGTCGGTGGCCGTGTCGCAGGCGTGCAGGGCGATCACCACGTCGGCCGGCGCGTCCACGCCGCCGATGCGACCGCAGGCGAAGGCCAGGCCGGCGGCCCCCAGCGCGTCGGCCTTCGCCGCACTCTTGCGAACCAGCTCGTCGTTCACGTCCACCCCGACCAGCCGGGCCGGGACGCCGCGGACGTGGTTCAGGTAGTGGTGGGCGGCGAGCGTCAGGTAGCTGGCCCCGCAGCCGCAGTCGAGGATGTCCAGCGGCCGGCCGAGCGTGAGCAGGTCGGTGCCGTCGAGGGCGTGGCCGAGGTGCTTGAGGAACTCGTTGATCTGGGTGAACTTACCCCGCATGGTCGGCTTCACCCGGCCGGCGGCGTCGGCCACGCCCATCACCTGTAGCAGCCGGTCGGGCGTGCCTTCCGGGAGCGGTAGGTTCTTGATGCGGTTGTGATCGAGGCGAGTGGCCGGCGTGAGCCGGTCCGGACCTAGGGCCGGCGGCGGCACAGACTCCGGACCGGACCGGCTCTCGCCGGCCACTCGCCCGACCGTCGTCTTGCCCTTCTTGGTGGTGCGGAGGTCGATCTCCTCGGTCGCGGTGGTCAGGTGGACGCCGGCGAACCGGCAGGCCAGCAGTTCGGCCAGCGGTGGGCCGGGGTCGGTCGGGTTGTCGGTGCGGGTCTGCTTGCCGTCGAAGTAGACGAACTGCACCACCCGCTCGCCTTTGAGCTCGACGGGCCGCACCGTCACCCGCACCCACTTGGTGGGCGTGCCGCGGGGCCGGCCGGCGAAGGTCGCCCGGCGGAAGTCGTTGCCAAGGATCAGCCCGACCACGGCGGCGTCATCCACGGCGGGCCAGCCGGAAGTCGAGCAGCCGGCGGGGGATGTCCACCCGGGCCACTGCCACCCGCACCCGGTCGCCCAGCCGGTACCGCCGCCGCGTCCGCTGGCCGGTCAGGGCGTGGGCGTCCTCGTCGAACTTGTAGTAGTCGTCGGTCAGGCCGGACACGTGGACCAGCCCCTCGGCCGGCAGCGTCACCGCCTGGGCGAAGAAGCCGTACTCGGCCACCCCGGTGATGACGGCGTCGAACTCCTCGCCGACGCGGGTGGCCAGGTGTTGCAGCAGCTTGAGTTTGACCAGCTCCCGCTCGGCCGTCTCGGCCCGCCGCTCCAGCCGCGAGCACTGCTCGCCGACGGCCTTCAGCTCGTCCTCCTGGCCGCCCGCCTTGCCGGTGGTCAGCCAGCGGTCCAGCAGCCGGTGCACCAGCAGGTCCGGGTAGCGACGGATGGGCGACGTGAAGTGGCAGTAGTCGGCGAAGGCCAGGGCGTAGTGTTCGTCCGGGATCGGCGAGTAGGTCGCCTGTTTCAAGCTCCGCAGCAGGGCGAAGTGGAGGGCCGCCCGCTCCGGCTTGTCGGCGGTGGCGGCCAGCACCCGCTGCAGCTCGAACCGATCCTCCGGCCGCTTGATGCGGTGCCCGAGCAGCCCGGCGAACTGGGCGAACGCCTCCAGCTTCTCCACGTTCGGGGCCGGGTGGACCCGCCGCAGGAACGGCACGTCCAGCCGGCTGAAGTGTTCGGCCACGGCCACGTTGGCCGCCAGCATCGCTTCCTCGATCACCTGGTGGCTGAGGTTCTGCTCGGCGAAGTGGGCGCCCGTCACCCGGCCGTCGGCGTCATACTCCAGCACCGGCTCGGGCATCGAGAGTTCGAGCGCCCCACGCTTCTGCCGCCTGGCACGCAGCACCAGGGCCAGGTCGCGGAGCCGGTGCAGGACGGCAAGCACGTCCGAGGCGAGCGGCGGGCGTAAGCCCGCTGAGGGGGCACTACCGGCAACAGGTACGGCCTCCGACCCCGGCAGCGCCCCCTCAGCGGGCTTACGCCCGCCGCTCGCCTGGTCGTAAAGGTCTTGCACTTCCGCGTAGTTGAACCGCCGGCGGTTGCGGATCACCCCGTTGAAGAACTCGACGTGGCCCCGCTCGCCGGCCGGCCCGAACGCCATCCGCACCGTCTTGACGTACCGCCGCTTGCCCTCCTGCAAACTGGCCAGCCCGTTGGAGATCACCTCCGGGAACATCGGGATGACTTTTTGCGGCAGGTAGACGCTGGTCCCCCGCTTCCGCGCCTCCGAATCCAACGCGCCGCCGGCCGGGGCGAAGTGGCCCACGTCGGCGATGTGGACGGTCAGCACCCAGCCGCCGGTCGTCGGGTCCGGCTCTACCCCCACGGCGTCGTCGAAGTCCCGGGCGTCCGCCGGGTCGATGGTCAGCACGCAATCGCCGGTGAAGTCGGTGCGGCCGAGCAGCTCGTCCTCGCGGAACTGGTCGGCCGCCGCCCGGGCTTCGTCCAGCGCCGCGTCGGGGAACGCCTCCGGCAGGCCGAACGCCTTGATGACGCTGAGCGTGTCCACGCCAGGTTGCGACAGCGGCCCCAGCACCTCGGTGACGACCCCCTCGCCGCGGGCGTCGGCCGTCGGGAACTTGAGCAGGTCGAGCACCACCTTGTCGTGCGGCTTGGCCCCCTTGGCCCCGGGGTCGCCGACCAGCACGCTGTGGGCGAACACGGTGCCGTCTACCCGCACGTAGGCCGTGCCGTCCCGCTCGAAGTAGGTGCCGACGAACGTCCGCGTGGCCCGGCGGAGGATGCGGACCACCTCGCCGCTGGACCCGCCGGTGTTGGTCGCCCGGCGGGTGAGGCGGACCATCACCTCGTCCCCGCCGCTGGCGTCCAACCCCTTGCCGTCGCGGATGCGGACCTCGGGGCCGCTCGCCTCCGTGGGCACCGTCGGGCGGACGAAGGCGTGGCCGCCGGCGGTGCGGCGGAAGGTGCCGACCAGCGACCCGTAGGGGTCGGCGGCGCGGACCGTGCTGTTGCGGCCGACTTCCACCCGGCCGTCGTGGACGAGTTGCCGCAGGGTGCGGCGGAACTCCGGGTAGTCGTCGGTGGTGACGCCCATCCGCTTGGCCAGCACCTTCGGCTTGACCGGGGTGTAGCTCGGCCGGGCGAGGGCGTGCAGCAGGCGGGTGGGGAGGTCGGGCATGGGGGCATTTTACCCGGGCGAGCCGGGAGCGTGAGCGACCGGAGGTCGAGACACGTCGCCTCGCCCGTCCTCCGGTCGCTCACGCTCCCGGCTCGCCGCTTCAATCGTACCCGTCGCCGCCGCCGCCGAGCAAATCGCCGTTGGCCCCGCCCTTGTAAAACCGCCGCTGGAGTGTCGGGTTGTACGGCGTCCAGGCGCTCGGGTTGTTCTTGTCCTCTCGCAGGTCGCGGAGGCACATGTGCATCCGCGTGTCGAGCGAGTCGATCTCGTGCAGGAGGATCGCCTCCGGCGTCATCGGCACCTTCGGGCTGCCCCACTCGTGGGTGCCGTGGTGGCTCAGGACGAGGTGCTTGAGCCGCACCAGCGTCTCCCGCGGCAACGGCTCGGCCAGCTTCCCCGCCGCCTCAATCAGCATCTCCATACCGAGGGCGATGTGGCCGAGCAACTGCCCCTCGTCGGTGTACCCGAAGGCCCGACCGTAGCTCAGCTCGCGGACCTTGCCGGCGTCGTGCAGGAACACCCCCAACACCAGCAGGTCGCGGTCCACCCCGGGGTAGAACCGGGCCAGCCCCTCGGCGATGTCCATCATGGTGACGGTGTGTTCGAGCAGGCCCCCCACGTAGGCGTGGTGCAGCTTCACCCCGGCCGGGCAGGCGGCGAAGTTCCGCAGGAAGGCGTCGTCGGCCAGGACCGACTCCGCCAGCGCCTTTAGGCCGGGGTGGGTGCAGCGGTCTTGCAGGTGCGCCCGCAGCCGGCCGAGCAGTTTGGACACGTCCTGGTCGGTGTGCGGCAGGAAGTCGGCGAGTTCGACTTTCTCGGCTTCCACCTTCTGGACGTGGCCGAGGTCCACCTGGAGGGTGCCCTCGAACAGCTTGACCTTGCCCTCGGCGTGCAGGAAGTCGCCGTTCTCGAAGCTCTTGAACACCCCCTCGCCGGCGTTCCACAGGTGGGCGGGGATGCCGCCGGTGCGGTCCCGGAGCATGACCTTGACGAAGGTGTTGCCCTTGCGGTTGGTGCGGAGCTGTTTGTCCGCGGCCAGGAAAATCTCGTCCAGGTCGTCGCCGTCGCGGAGCTGGTCCACCGTTCGCCGGGGCATGGGGGCGGGTCTTTCGGGGTGTGCGAAAAGGGTCATGCTACGGCCCGGGTGGGCTGGTGTCGCGGCCGGTCGGGGCGGTACAGTCTCCCTCCGGCCCACTCTCCCCCGAAGCGGGGGAGAGGGGGCCGGAGTGGCTGACGCGCGCCGCCGTGCTGGCCGGCCTCGCCTTGCGGCTGTGGCACTACGCCGCCGACCGCACCATCTGGTACGACGAAGCCGTTCTCCTCGCCAACGTCCTGAACCGCGGCTGGCTGCAACTGGTCGGCCCGCTCGACCACGCGGTGGCCGCCCCGCCGCTGTACCTGTTCCTGCTCAAACTGGTCGCCGTCACCTGCGGCGACGTGCAGCTCTGCTGGCGGCTCACGTCACTGGTCGCCGGGGTGGCCGGGCTGCTACTGACCGTGCCACTCTGCCGCCGCACCCTGCCGCCGGGGTGCGTCGCCCCGTGTGTCTGGCTGGTGGCCCTGTCGGACAACCACGTCTGGCACGCGGTGACGGTCAAACCCTACGCCGCCGACGCCCTGTTCACCACGCTGCTGCTGTTCGGCCTCGTCTCGACCGCCCACTGGCCGACCGGCCGGCGACTGCTCCTGCTGGCGACCGTCGCCCCGCCGGTGCTGTGTGCGTCTTACCCGATGGCGTTCGTCCTTGGCGGCCTCCTGCTGGCGCTGCTGCCGGCGGCGTGGCGGGACCGCCGACGGCCGGCCTGGCTGCTGACGGCGGTCGCCACGGCCGGCACCTTCGCCCTGCTGTACGTCGGCCCGATCCGCAGCCAGCGGGTGCCGGGACTGGAGGTCGAACACGCCGACTACTTCCCGTCGGCCGTGCCGCCGGGGTGGGTGCCGTGGTGGTGCGTCCAGCACACGGCCGAGGTGTTCCAGTACTGCGCCATGGTCGGCGGCCTCGGGCTGTTCCTGCTCGCCCCGGTCGGCGTCTGGGCCAACTGGCGGCACCGGCGGGAACTCGTGGTCGCCCTCGTCGCCCCGTTCGCCCTGACGCTGGCGGCGGCCGGGCTGAAGGCGTACCCCTACGGGCTGATCCGGCTCATGCTGTTCATCGCCCCGTGCTGCCTGCTGCTCGGCGGGCTGGGGCTGGCCGCCCTCGCCCCGTGGTGGCGGCGACGGGTGGCCGTCGGCCTGGTGCTGGCAACGGCCCCGTGGTCCGGCTGGCACGTCGTCCGGCCGTACCCCCGGCCGGACTCGTCGGCGGTGGCCCGGCACATCCGCACCCACCGCCAGCCGGGCGACGTGGTGGCCAGCGACGAGGCGTGCTACGCCTACTTCTTCCGCGGCGAGCTGCTCAGCCTGGACGCGGCCAAGCCGCTGACCGGCCGGCTGTGGGTGCCGATGGACCACTACACGCCGGCGCAGCGGCGGTGGTACGTCACCGAGCTGAAGCTGGCCGGCGGCGGGTGGGTGGTGGCCGGCGAGTGGACGTTCCGGGACGCCGGGCTGCTGCTGCTGGAGCGACCGCCGCCATAAGATGACCCCCGTCACGGCCCCACCGTCAGGAGGCCGGCTCTCTGGCGACCCCCGCCGTGCCCGTGTTCGCCGCCGTCGCCTGGCCCACCCTCCTCGGGCTGCTGCTCGTCCCCGTGCTGGTGGCCGTCAACGCCTTCTTCGTGGCCGCCGAGTTCGCCTTCGTGGCCGTCCGCCGCACCCGCGTCGAGGAGCTGGCCAACGCCGGCGACCCGCGGGCCAAGACCCTGCTCACCGGGCTGGACGAGCTGAACGACCGGGTGGCCGCCGCCCAGCTCGGCATCACCGTCGCCAGCCTGGCCCTCGGGCTGGCCAGCGAGCCGGCCGTCCACCACCTGCTGGCCCCGCTGCTGGCCGCCCTGCCGGACGCCTGGCAGGGGGCCGTCAGCCGGTCCCTGTCGGTCGCCCTCACCCTGGCCGCGGTGACGTACCTGCATGTCGTGTTCGGCGAGCAGATGCCGAAGCTGGCCGCCCTGCAACTGTCCGAGGTCATCGCCCTGCGGATCGCCGGGCCGCTGGCCGGGTTCGCCCGCCTGGCCCGGCCCATCACCCGGCTGATGAACGGCAGCAGCGGCCTGTTCCTGCGGTGGTGCGGGCTGAAGCCGGTGGACGAGCACGCCGAGACGCCGAGCGTCGACGAGATGCGGCTGCTCATCGAGGACCAGGAGGAGGCCGGGCTGATCGACCCGGAGGCGGCCGACTACGTGCTCAACGTGTTCGAGCTGAGCACCAAGCAGGTGAAGGACGTGATGGTGGCCTGGGGCAAAGTGATGACCCTGGACCTGGACACCCCGCCGGACCGGATTCTCGAAGCCGTCCGCGAGGGCGCCCACACCCGGATGCCGGTGACGGCCGGCACCCCGCAGGTGGTGGTCGGGCTGGTGAACACCAAAGACCTGTTCTACCTGTTCAGCCTGAAGGGGGTGGTGGTGCTGGAGGACGCCATCTACCCGACCCAGTACCTGGCCCCGACGGACACGGTGGCCGACGCCCTGCGGCGGTTCCGCAAGAGCCACCGGCCGATGGCCGTAGTGCGAGAGGCCGACGGCCCGCCGCTGGGGGTGCTGACGCTGGAGGACGTGCTGGAGGAGATCGTCGGGGACATCGAGGACGAGCAGGACGACCCGGCCCGGCGGCGGCTGCTGCGGGCGCGGGCGGCCAAGCGGCGGCGGTAGCCGGGTCAGGCGTCCTTCTCGATGATCAGCCCGATGGACGTGCAGACGTACCCGCTCAGTTCCAGCCGCAGGTGCGGGACGTGGGTGAACGGCGGCCGGTCCACGTGCCAGTCGGCGGCCCCGCCCCCGATGGTGTAGTCCCGGTCCGCCAGCCGGCAGCCGACCGCCCGCAGGTCGGCGGCCATGGCCTCGACGTCCCGCCGGCGGAACAGCACCGCACTGCCCTCCTCCACCGTCGCCTCGTCCGACGACAGGTTGAACTCGGTGGTGTGGACGGCCACCCCGCCCGGCTTCAGGCAGGCGGCCATGTTGACCAGGAACTGCCGGCCGAGGGTGATCGACCCGAGGTGCTCGAACGAGCACGACGACCAGCAGAAGTCGAACCCGGTCAGGTCGGCCGGGAGGTGGTTCATGTCCACCGGCCGGAACCGCACCCGCTGGGCGAACTCGGCCGGCGGGCAGATGCTGCGGCCGTTGAGCGACTCCAGCCCGCGGGCATGTTGGTTGCCGACATTCCAGTCCTGGCCGCCGGCCGCTAACTGGTCGGCGGCCAGATCGGTGGCCAGCACGTCCGCCCCGCGGGCGGCGAACAGGGAGGCCAGCGGCTCGGTGCCGACGGCGAACCCGAGTCCCCGCCGGCCGGCCGCCAACATCCCCCGCTCGTCCAGTGCCTGGGCGATGTAGCACCACTCCCACAGCTTGCGGTGTCGCTGCCACTGCTCCCGCATCTGGTCGGTCCAGCCGCGGAACGCCAGACTATCAAGCTGTGCCTCGGTGGCTATGGCGGAGCGGAGGCGGGCGGGCGGGCGGGCGGGGGTCATTCCGGCTCTCCTGGCGGCGGGGCGGTCCCCGGGGACACACAGGATACAGCCTGGCCGGCCGGCCGGCCAACGGCCGCCTCACCGCGGGGGCGAACCGCCGAACACCCCGGCCGCCCCCAGCACGCAGACGACGAGGGCGATGAACGTGCCCCACGTCAGGGCGACGATGCCGACGCAGGCGAGAACCCGCTGGGGGACCGGCATCCCGTGGGTGTGGGCCATCTTGACGCACGCCCCGGCCCCGCTGATGCCCAGAAAGAGGGCGATCCGGCTGCCGCACGTCAGCACCGGCAGCAGCAGGCACGCGCCGGCAAAGGCGTAGCACGTCAGCGACGGGGCGGTGGACTCGTACCCGGCCTTGCGGACCGCCGTCTCGTAGTCGAAAGTCTCGTGCGTCACCTCGGCCGGCTCCCGCCGGCGGCGGGGCTTCGTCTGCCAGCGGTCGGCGGCCGGGGCGGGGGTGGCGGCCGCCGGCCGGTCGGCCGGGGCGGACGACTCACGGGGCGTGCGGTTGGCCCACCGCCCGGCCGGGGCGGCAGACTCGGCTGGGGCGGCCACGCACAGGGCGACCAGTTCTTCGCCCGGCTCGCCGCTGCCGCTGGGCCGGGCGGCCAGCTCGCCGCCGCACCGCCGGCACCACGGCGGCGCCATGCCGGCGGCCGGGGTGAACGAGAACCGACAGTGCGGGCAGGTGATCGGGTCCATCGGCGGCGTCCGGGCGGTCGTCGCAACCGTAGAACACGCCGCCGACGGGTGTCAGGAAATCAGGCGGTGGTCCTGTGGGTCGTACACCGTGACGCCGCACGCCCGGCCGATCTCCGCCGCCGCGTGGGCCGCGGCCGGGAACTCGTGGGGTTCCATAGTTAGCGCGGCGAACCCGCCGGCCGTGAGCGGTCGGCCGCCGCCCCACAGTGTCCCCACTCGCCGCAGCCGGTCGCCGACGGGCTGGGCGGCGTGCGGGTGTGGGGTCCAGCCGACCGACCAGCGGTCGGTCTGCCGGTCCCAGGCGATCAGCCGATCGGCGAACCGCCGGCTACGGGGGGTCGATAAGGTGGGCAGGGGAAGCGGGTCGAGGTCGGCCGCCCAGTCGCCCCGGGCTTGGGCCACCACCAGCCGCCGGAAGTCGGCCGGCGTGACAACGCGGCGGCCGGCGTCCCACACCGCCAGCACCGGCCGCGGCCGGTCGCTCCAGCCCACCCCGTGGTCGTGGTGCAGCCGGGTGAGCGGGTCCGCCGGCACCAGCCCGAACGCCTCCCGCAGGGTGCGGGCCAGCTCCCGCGGGGTCACGCCCATCAGGAACATTCCACCAGAGGTGTACGGGCGGTCGGGCACCGTCACCCCGGTGCGGGCGAACCGGCGGCCGCTCGGCAGCGGCGGCGGGTCAACCGTCACCCCGTCGGACTGTACCCGCCGGTACTCCAGGATGTAATGGCCGGTGCAGGCGGACCGGGTCGGCCGGCGGTGGACGAGGTCGGCCACCGCGCCCGCCGGCGGCAGGTCCGGCCCACACCAGTCGGCGACCGACAGCCACACGAACGTCGATCTGTTGTACCGCACCGTCAGCAGGGTCCAGTGGTTGGCCGTCGGGCGGTAGCCGAGCACCTCGCCCTCCTGCCACGGCAGCCGCGGGCCGGGCACCGGCAGCCGGTCGCCGGGGCGGGCCAGCAGTTCCGGCCCGGCGGCGGTGACGCGGGCCAGGATCGTGTCCGACAGGAAGTCGCCGACCCGGCTGCCGGCCGGTGCGTCCGCGGCCGTCAGTTCGGCCAGGATCAGGCGGGCGGCCAGCTTGCGGTCGGTCACGTCCAGTCGCAGGCACACCTGCGGCGGGCGGCGGGTTGTGGGCGAGTCGCGCGAGTTGAACCAGCCGGTGACATCGGTGACGCGGCCGAGCCGGCCGGCGGTTGCGAGCGCCCGGTCGATGGGGTCGGCGAACTGCCGGCGGGCGTCTTCGGTACTCTCCTCGGTCGGGATGACAACGGTCAGGTGGTACACGGGGAGGAACACGCGCCGACTTCATGGGGTGGCGAAGCCTAGAACACAGCCGGCCGGGCGGGTACAGTGTGACCCACCGCCGGAGCCGCCCGCATGGCCGCCGACTTCGCCCCGTTCCTGGAGCCGCCCTGCCGCACTGACGGGGTGCTGACCGGCCGCCTGCTCCTGCCGGCGGTGAAGCGGTTCGGCCGGGAGTTCGCCGCCGTCCGGGCGCGGGTCGAGACCGAGTCGTACAAGCCCCCGCCCGGCCGGGACGACCCGCTGAGCCGGTGGCTGAGCGAGCCGACAGAACCGGAGGCGGAGGAGCCGGACGACGGCACCCGCCCGGTGCTGCTTGGGGAAGGCTGCAAGGCCCCGACGGCCAACCAGCTCGTGCTGGCCGCCTGGCTGGTGGCGCACCAAGAGGCGGTGTGCGACTGGATCAGCCGGGACGGGCAGGCGTGGTACGCCGACCAGCGGGACGACCTCGCCGCCCCGTCGGCCGCCTACCGGGACGGGCTACCGTTCCTGCCGCCGGCCGGCGACCGGGCCGGGTCGGACGGGCTAAGGCGGGTGTCCGAAATCCACCTGGCGGCGGCCGAGTGGGCCATCGGGCTGGTGACGCCGTGTGCATTATTCGAGGGCCAGCCGCTGGGCGTCTGCGTCCGCGACGGCACCGAATACGAGTCCGGGGACGACGGCGTGGCGTATGTGAGCGATGACGGACCGTGACCCCGCCCGGAGCCGGCCATGCCCGCACCCCACTCGCCGTTCCTGGCCCCGCCGCGGGTCATCGACGGCGACCGGACCGCCCGGCTGCAGCTGCCGGCCGCGGCGCGGTTCGGCCGCGACTTCGGGGCGGTGCGGTTTCGCGCCGAGCACGAGGGTTTGAAGTGGCTCGGCCCGAGCGGCTGGGAGTCGAAACCCGACCCGACGCCCGAGAACGACGGCACAAGGCTCGTGCAACTCGGCCCCGACCGTCCGGCCGTCACCGACAACCAGGTTGCCCTCGCCACCTGGCTGGTAGCCCACCACCAGGACGTGTGCGAGCAGGTCAGCCGGGTCGCTCACGACTGGTACGCCAGGCTGTGGCCGACCTGGGTCGTGCCGCACCCCGACTACCCGGACGGGTTGCCGTTCCTGCCGCCGGTCGGCGACCCCCGTCTCACCGACCCGCTGTTCCGGTTGGGCGACATCCACCTCGCACCGAATGCGAGCCTGATCGGGCTAGGTCGTGTGGACGCGAGTGGCGTGTTCTCGGGTCGAGGCGGCCACGCGTCCGCCGCCGCGAGACCGCCTGTGAGTACCCGCTACGCCCTGTCC
>JAYVUZ010000183.1:0-77022 GCA_043787415.1 Fimbriiglobus sp.
ACCCCGCCACCTGCGTCGCCGTCGGTCGTCCGGACATGGCCCGCCCCCGCCGGAAGTCCTTGGCGGGGCTATTCTAGCAACTACGGCTGTAGGAGTAGGGTTTGTAAGCAAGTGAGCGGTTTGCGTCGCCGCCCCATCCGTCCGTCACGACCGCCGGTAGCCGGGATCGGACCTAAATGCGACCCACACTCAGGATGTGACACCGTGAAGTCGCAACTGTCCATCCGGCAGGTGGTGCAGAAGCTCAACGGGGCCGTCTCCGTCAAGCTCATCTACTGCAAGGTGGCCGAGGGCAAGCTGCGGGTGAGCCGGGCGCTCGGCAAGCTGCTGATCGAGGAGGACAGCTTGGCCGAGATAATGAACGGTCAGACAACGCCCCCGTGCCCGAGCGGCCGCCCCCGCCAAAACGGTCGCGGGTGCGGCCGAAGTCGAAGTCCGACGACCTGTGGTGGGCGACCTCCTACCGCCCCTTCGGGGCCGGGCGTTCGGCTGAGGCAGGTCCACCCGCCCGGCCAGCGGGTCGGTCTCGATGAACCCCTTTCCCCACGCCCAGCTCACGGCGGCCAGGATGAGGGTGCCGGCATGCGCCTTAAAGGTGGGGCTCCGGCTGTCCTGCCGGGCCAGCCAGGCCTCGACCTGGTGCGGCTTGAGCTTACGGATGGTCAGGCCGCCGAACCGCTCGGTGAACCCCCGGGCCATGACCACGATCACGCAGTGGGCTGCCGACGTGCGGGTGGCCTTCAGTTGGGCGCGATACTGGTTCATGAGGGCGGACACGTGATAACAGTCGGTGCCCTGCTTGTCGTCGAGCACGACCAGCTTGCAGAAGTGGTCCAGGGCCGCCAGGCAGGTGGGGCATACCGGGGCGTCGGCCGGCCCCATAGCCGGGATGTGCTGGGCGGCCCCGAGCTAGCAGCCGTAGGCCGACCGGCTGGCATAGTAGCGGATGGTCGCCTTCGGGCCGGGCGGCACGGGTGGTACCCTAAGATGGGGATACGCCGTAGTGGGCTGGGCGGCGGAACTCGTGTAGGTATTCGTGCGGCCAGATCACGCGAATGTTCTAGCCGAAAGGTATTAATAAGTGTAATGCGATACATCGACCCGCACATTCACATGATCTCTCGGGTCACGGACGACTACCAGCGGATGGCCTACGCCCAGTGCGCGGCGGTCAGCGAGCCGGCCTTCTGGGCCGGGTTCGACCGCGGCACCGCCGCCGGCTTCCACGACTACTTCCGCCACCTCACCGAGGTCGAGCCGAAGCGGGCCGCCCAGTTCGGCATCCGCCACTACTGCTGGCTGTGCATCAACGCAAAGGAGGCCGAGAACGTCGCCCTATCGCGGGACGTGATCGCCCTCATCCCCGAGTTCCTGCGGCTGCCGAACGTGCTCGGCATCGGCGAGATCGGGTTGAACAAAAACACGGCCAACGAGGCGACGGTGTTTCAAGAACACCTCGACCTGGCCATGCGGACCGACGAGCTGGTGCTGATCCACACCCCGCACCTGGAAGACAAGTACAAGGGCACGCGGATGATCCTGGACATGCTCCGCAACGACCGCCGGGTGACGCCGGAGCGGGTGTGCGTGGACCACGTCGAGGAGCACACCATCAGGCCGGCCCTGGACGCCGGCTTCTGGGTCGGCATGACCCTGTACCCGACCACCAAATGCACCCCGGCACGGGCCGCCGACCTAGTCGAGCGATACGGCCCGGAGCGGCTTATGGTCAACTCGGCCGGCGACTGGGGCAAGTCCGACCCGCTGGCCGTGCCCGAGTTTATTCAGGAGCTGCGCCGCCGTGGCCACCCGGAGGGATTGATCCAGCGGGTGGTGTACGACAACCCGCTCGCCTTCTGGCGGCAGGCGAAGAACTGGCGGGCGTGGTAGACTGGCCGACGGAGGACTGCCATGAGTGCGTTGCTGACCCCGCCCCGGCCGATCGTCGGCGACCTTTACGACCCGGCCGCCCCGGAGCCGGAGTTCCGGTTCGAGGTGATCGACGGTCGTGTCGTGAGGAGAACGACGGGATTCCGCGAGACACGATTGGCGAGTGTGTTGCACGAGCTGCTGGCCCCCGTCGTGCGGGCGAGCGGTGTCGGCGAGAGCTATGTCGATGCCGGGTTTCTCATCCCGCCGCGGAACAAGGGGAGGAAGCCGGACGTGTCGGTGCTGACGTTCGACCGCTGGCCGAAGGGCCGGGCGTTCCCGGACGGCGACTTCATCCCCGTCGTCCCGGACCTCGCGGTCGAGGTGGTGAGTCCGAACGACACCGCCCGGGAGGTGTACGCCAAGGTCCGCGAGTACCTCCGCGGCGGGGTGCGGGTGGTGTGGCTGGTGTACCCGGACGAGGCCGAGGTCCACGTCCGCACGGCCGCGGGCGACGACCGCACCCTGACCCGCGACGACACCCTGACGGCCGACCCGGTGGTGCCCGGCTTCGCCCTGCCGCTGAGCGACCTGTTCCCGCCGGCCGACTCACCGCCCGCCCAGTAAACTGGCACCGAACTTTTCTAGAGGCCGCCCGTGTCGTGTAGCCGCGTGTTCTACGGCCTCCTCGCTGCTCTGTTCGGGTACGTCGTCGTTACCGTCGCCGCCTTCCGCTACCTGGAGTGGTGGCAGGCCATCCTGGCCTCGGCCGTCACCCTCGGGCTGATCGTCCTCGGCGGCAAGCTGCTGGTGCGGGCGGCCCTCGGCCGGCTCGGGGCGATGGCCCAGGGCCTGATGGCGGGCCAGTCGAAGGCCCTCAAAGACGCGACGGTGGACGTCCACGCCGTCCGCCCGGTGCCGCCGCCGACGGACTCGCGGGACGACACCGGGGACGCGGCCGCCGACGTGCGGACCCGCCGCTGGTTCGCCTTCGACGTGAGCATCTTCCCCCACCGCGAGCAGGCCGACCGGCCCGCCGAGTGGCACCCGGAAACGCTGGTGCTGGTGCCGGCGTCGGCCCGGCCGCCGCAGCCGTTCGGCGGGTTCAACGCCACGGCGTCGGGCGCCGACGAGACGATCCGGCTCCGCGAAGTGCGGGTGCTGGTGGACGGCGACCCGGTGCCGGCAGGCGACGCCGTCACCGGCCCCCAGCGGCTGCGGTTCGTGGCCGGGGTGCCGTCCGACCTGAAGGAACTGAGCGTGCGGTACGTCGTCCACCAGTTCGGCCGCATCCGCCTGCCGGCCGCCGCCCTGCCCGCCCGGTCATGAACTTTCTCGCCCTCGAAACCTCGTGCGACGAGACGGCGGCGGCCGTGTTCACCGCCGACCGCCGGGTGCTGGCGAGCGTCGTCGCGTCGCAGACCGACCTGCACGCCCGGTTCGGCGGGGTGGTGCCGGAGATCGCCAGCCGGGCACACCTGCGGCAACTGCTGCCGGTGATCGACGAGGCACTGCGGGAAGCGGGCGTCGCGCTCGCCGACATCGGCTGTGTGGCCGTCCACAACCGGCCGGGGCTGGTCGGGGCGCTGCTGGTGGGGGTGAGTGCGGCGAAGATGCTGAGCGTCGCCCTCGGCGTGCCGCTGGTGGCGGTGAACCACGTCGCCGCCCACATCTACGCCTGCCGGCTGGCGGCCGGTCGGGACATCTTCCCGTGCGTCGGGCTGGTGGTGAGCGGCGGGCACACCTCCCTGTTCCGCTGTGACACCGCGTTGTCACTGAGTCTGCTCGGCGGCACCCGGGACGACGCCGCCGGGGAGGCATTCGACAAGGTGGCGGCCGTCCTCGGCCTCGGCTTCCCCGGCGGCCCGGCGGTCGAGCGGGAGGCCGCCGCCGGCGACCCGACGGCCCACCGCTTCCCACGAACCTTCCTAGACAACGACCGGCTGGAGTTCAGCTTCAGCGGCCTCAAAACGGCCGTGCTGTACGCCTGCCACGGCCAGAACGCGACGACCCGCGAGCCGCCGGGGCCGGGCAAGAGGCGGGCCGACCTGGCGGCCAGTTTCCAGGCGGCGGCGGTCGATGTGCTGGTCGGCAAGTGTCGGCAGGCGGTGCGGCAGACGGGCTTGCCGCGGCTGGCGGTCGGCGGCGGGGTGTCGGCGAACAGGCGGCTCCGGAGCCAACTTCAAACGATGTGCGACGCCGACGGCGTCGAGCTGGTCATCCCGCCGTTGAGCCTCTGCACCGACAACGCGGCGATGGCCGCCCTGGCCGTCGAGTCGTACGCGGCCGGCGAGTTCGCCGCGGCCGACGTGGACGCCGAGCCGAACTTCAATTAACCCGCCGGCCGCTCCGCCACGAGCAGGTCGTGGCCATACCACAGGGTGTTGATCCGCTCCACCGGCCCGGCCACCAACCCACACGCCTCAACCCACTCGCGGACCGTGTCCGCCTCGGCGTACCGTACCCACTGCCGGGCCATGACGAGGTCGTGCAGCCGGTTCATCGCCGCCCGCCAGCGGGGCCGCGCGCCGATGTCCTTGTAGACGAGTCGGCCGCCGGGGGCGACCTTCGCCGCCGCCTGTTCGACCACCGACCGCTGGGCTGCCGGCGGGATGTGATGTAGCACATCCACCACCGCCACCACGTCGAACAAGCCGGCCGGCCAGTCGGCGGTCACATCGAGCGGAATGTATTCCGGCACCGGCCGACCCGCGACCGCCAGTGCCGCGGCGGCGACGTGGGCCAGGCCGATGGCCGACGGCGACGAGTCGAACCCGACCACCCGACCCACGTCGATGCGGTCGGCGGCGAGAACTGTCAGCAGCCCGCTGCCGCAGCCCACGTCCAGCACCGATACCCCGGGTGGGATGAGTGGGAGTAGTCGGTCGAACGGGCAGATGTACGGCCGCAGGCTCTGGACGGTGCGGCCGACGGCCGGGCCGGCGGCGTACAACCGGCGGGCGGTCCGGGACAAGTCGGCGGGCGTCATGACGCGGTCCGCCCCATCAAGACGGCCGACGTGACCGCCCAGAGGACGAGGTTGACGAGCGTCGGCCGGTCGGTGAGCAGCACCTCTTCGGGCTGTTCGCCGGCGTCGCGGGTGTGCATCAGGTACAGGTAGCGGAACAGCCCGTAGGCGACGAACACGGCCGTCACGAGGAACGCCGGCGGGTGCGTGTGGTAGGCGTACAGCATGTACGTCAGCAGGGTAGTCGGCACCATGCCGGTGATGAGCTGGTCGAGCAGCGGCAGCGGGTAGTGGGCCAGCACGGGGCGGGTGGGTGCGGCGGGGTCGGTGCCGCGGGCCACCTCGGCCCGCCGCTTGGACAGGGCCAGCACGAGTGCCAGCAGGCTGGTACACATGAGCAGCCACGGGGACGGTGTCGCCCCGATAGCCACGGCCCCGCCGACCGTCCGCAGCAGGAAGCCGGCGGCCACGGTCATCACGTCGAGCAGCGGCTGGTGCTTCCAGCTCAGGCAGTAGACGAGGCTCAGCCCGAGGTACAGCCCGAGCACGGCCAGCGGCTCCCGGCCGAGCCAAGCCGCCAGCCCGACCGCGGCGACCACACACCCGCCGGCGAGGGTCAGCGCGGTCGCCGGCGTCACCTCGCCGGCCGCCACCGGCCGCCGCTTCTTCCGCGGGTGGCGGCGGTCGGCGTCGGCGTCGAGCACGTCGTTCAGGCAGTACACGGCGACCGAAGCCAGCACGAACGCCACGGCGTATAGCCCGGCCGCCGCCCACGCCTTCGGGTCAGTCAGCTTGCCGGCGAAAATGACGGGCAGCAGCACGAACCCGTTCTTCACCCACTGCCGCGGCCGGGCGAGTCGGACGAGCCGGCCGAGGCGGATCGACGGTTTCGGCGGGGCGTCGGTGGCGGTCATTCCGGCGGCTTCCCGTCGCTCCCCGGCCAGCAGCGGACGCTGTCCTTCGGCGGGTGCAGGTAGAAGAAGCCGCGGCGGCCGGCCGCCGCCCGC
The DNA here is from genome assembly GCA_043787415.1 of Fimbriiglobus sp. GTDB lineage: Bacteria > Planctomycetota > Planctomycetia > Gemmatales > Gemmataceae > JAXMAZ01. The sequence continues at coordinate 5,845 of JAYVUZ010000183.1, forward strand.
TCCACCTCCGCCAGATACGCCGGCTCGACTTGAAACCGCACGGGCAGCAGCGGCACCGACTCCGGGGTGAGGAGCAGCTTGGTCACCACGCCGTAGCGGCCCACAAACCCGACCGGCGGCGCGAACTCGGCGGCTAGCATCTCCCGGCCGGTGTTGCGCACCAGAAACACCTGCGGGTCCGGGTCGTTGAGCCACGGCGCCTTCCGCCACACCCACCGGGCGAGGGCGTTCGGCCGGAGGTAGTCCAGCCGTTCGGGGGCGGCGACGACCAGGATGCCGACCTGCACGGCGCCGGCCACGCCGAGCGCGACCCAGCCGAGACGGGGGCGAACCGCCAGCCCGTTGGCCGCCACCCACGCCAGCGGCGGGGACAGCCAGAGCAGGTAGCGGTGCGGCCCCATCGCGGCGCCGTTCCAGTGGATCATGCCCTGGGTCAGTAGCCCGGCCCCGACCGTCGCCCCCAGCAGCGCGAAGGTGATGAGCGGCTGCCGCCGGAGGGACGACCACAGTCCGGCGGCGGCCAGCAACACCAGCCCCGGGGCGAACGGCAACAGCCCGTAGTTCGGGTCGGCGAGCAGGCCGATGCTTCTTGCCCAGGTGACGCGACCGCTGTTCAGGTGCGGGTCGGCGGCGATCAGGCTCGGCACCCCGAAGTGCCACCAGTAAAAGGCCGGCGCCGCCAGGCACACGGACCCGGCGGCGGCGGCCGTCAGGGTCACGCGAACGGACCGCTCGCGGAGGGACAGGCCGACCACGGCCGCCACGAACAAGGCGGCGAGCGGGTTCTGGGTCGCGCCTAGTCCGGCGGCGAACGCCGCCACCGCGTACTCGCGGCGGTCCAGAAACACGAGGGACGACACGACCAGCGCCCAGGTGAACACTTCGGCCCCGGTGAACGGCAGGTACCACACCGGCGGGCCGACGCAGGTCAGCAGCAGGTATCCCGCCCGCCGCACCGGCGGCCCGACGCTTGCGAATCCCGCCACCCCGACCGCCAGCAGGTACCAGCCGACGTTGGTCAGTTGCAGCGTCCGCAGCGGGTCGCCTTCGACGAACTTGAGCCACAGACGGGCCGGCACCGCTGACAGCGGATACGCCCAGAAGTGCCAACTGTACCGGCGGGCATTGTGGGCCAGGAAGAACCCGCTGTCCGGCGGCGTCACATAGTCGATGCCCCGTTGCTGTGTGGCGAATTGCACGGCCGCCGACACGTCCGGCGTCAGTGCCGGGTCGCGGTGGCGGGCGAGTGCTTCCGTCATCAGGAAGTACTCGTGCCCGTCGCCGTAGCGGTTCGGCTTGGTGCCGACAGCCCAAGCCACCAGCCCGACGGCCAGCAGCAGGTACGCGACCACCCCGACCCGACGGGCACTCATGAGGCGGTTATAGCCCGGCCACGGAAGCGGCGTCAACCGCGGGTCGGGAACCAGTCCTGCAACGCGGTCACGGTCAGCTCTTTCTCCCGCACGGTCCGGCAGGCTTCGACCGCCGCCACCGCCGCCGACAGGGTGGTGATACATGTCACCCGGTGCATGACCGCCGCCGCCCGGATGCGGCCCTCGTCCGTCTGGCTGCCCCGGCCACTGGGCGTGTTGATGAGCAGTTGCACCTCGCCGTTCTTCATCTTGTCCAGCACGTTCGGCCGGCCCTCTTGGATCTTCGGCAGCACCTCCACCGGCACCCCGGCGGCCGTCAGCGTCGCCGCGGTGCCGGCCGTGGACAGCAGCTTGTACCCCATGTCGGCGAGCTGCCGGGCCAGCGACACCACGGCCGTCTTGTCGGCCTTGGCCACCGAAATGAACACGTTGCCGCTCTTCGGCAGCGGGGCCGACGCCGCGAGTTGGGCTTTGGCGAAGGCCATCGACATGCTGCGGTCGATGCCCATGACCTCGCCGGTGGACTTCATCTCCGGCCCGAGGATGATGTCCACCCCCGGGAACTTGCTGAACGGGAACACGCTCTCCTTGATGCTGAAGTGGGTCGGCACCACCTCGTCGGCCACGCCCAACTCGTCCAGCGTGGCCCCGGCCATCACCCGGGCGGCGTGGCGGGCCAGTCGCACCCCGGTCGCCTTGGACACGAACGGCACCGTCCGGCTGGCCCGCGGGTTGGCCTCGATGATCCACACCCGCGCGTCGACCCCCGCCCCGGTGACGGCGAACTGGATGTTCATCAGGCCGCGCACTTGGAGGGCGTCGGCCAGCAGCCGGGCCTGCCGCTTGATCTCCGTCACCACCGCCTCGGACAGCGAGTGCGGCGGGATCACACAGGCCGAGTCGCCCGAGTGAATGCCGGCCTCCTCGATGTGCTGCATCACCCCGCCGATGACCGTCCGCCGGCCGTCGCTCAGGCAATCGACGTCCACCTCGGTCGCGTTTTCCAGGAAGCGGTCGATCAGCACTGGCTTGTCCGGCGACGCCTCCATGGCCCGGAGCATGTACCGCCGCAGCGTGTCGTCCGCGTACACGATCTCCATCGCCCGGCCGCCGAGGACGAAGCTCGGCCGCACCAGCATGGGGTAGCCGATCTTGCGGGCCACCGCCAGCGCCTCGGGCAGGTCGCGGGCGATGCCGCTGGGCGGCTGGAGCAGCCCGAGCCGCTCGACCAGCTCGCTGAACCGCTCGCGGTCCTCGGCCTCGTCGATGGAATCGACCCCGGTGCCGATGATCCGGACGCCGGCATTTTCCAGCGAGCGGGCCAGGTTGAGCGGCGTCTGCCCGCCGAACTGCACGATCACCCCGTCCGGCCGCATCCGGTCGTGGACGTTCAGCACGTCCTCGACGGTCAGCGGCTCGAAGAATAGATGGTCCGACGTGTCGTAGTCGGTGCTCACCGTCTCCGGGTTGGAGTTGACCATCACCACCTCGAACCCGGCGTCGCGGAGGGCGAACGCCGCCTGCACACAGCAGTAGTCGAACTCGATCCCCTGGCCGATGCGGTTCGGCCCGCCGCCGAGGATCATGATCCGCTTCTTGTCGCCCTTCGGCCGGGTCTCGTCCTCGGCCGGCCCGCCGACCCCCCGCTCGTAGGTCGAGTAGTAGTACGGCGTGTACGCCTCGAACTCGGCGGCACAGGTGTCCACCGACTTGAACACGGCCGCCACACCTTGGGCGAGTCGGGCGGCCCGCACCTCGCCCTGGTTTGCCCCCCACAGGTGGCCGAGTTGGCGGTCGCTGAACCCGGCCTGTTTGGCGGCCAGCATGGTGTCGGCCGACACGCGATCCAGTGGCCCGGCGGCCTTCAGCTCGTCTTCCATCCGCACCAGTTCCTCGATGTGGTGCAGGAACCACGGATCGATGTTGGTGCGGGCGTACACGTCGGCCACGCTCAGCCCGGCCTTGAAGGCGTATCGCAGGTACCACACCCGCTCGGCGTTCGGGCTGGCCAGGTGGCGGGCGATCTCGGCGTCGGACGGCTGGTCCGGGGTGCCCCACTTGTCGCCGCGGTCGGCTCCCAACCCGAACCGCCCGACCTCCAGCCCGCGGAGGGCCTTTTGCAGGCTCTCCTTGAAGGTGCGGCCGATGGCCATCGTCTCGCCGACCGACTTCATCTGGGTCGTCAGGGTCGGGTCGGCCTCGGGGAACTTCTCGAAGTTGAACCGCGGCACCTTCGTCACCACGTAATCGATCGTCGGCTCGAACGACGCCGGCGTGGTCCGCGTGATGTCGTTCTTCAGCTCGTCGAGCGTGTAGCCGACGGCCAGTTTGGCAGCGATCTTGGCGATCGGGAAGCCGGTCGCTTTAGACGCCAGCGCGCTGGACCGCGACACCCGCGGGTTCATCTCGATGACGATCATCCGGCCGGTCTTCGGGTGGACGGCGAACTGGATGTTGCTCCCGCCCGTCTCGACCCCGATCTCGCGGATGATGGCCTTCGCCTGGTCCCGCATCCGCTGGTATTCCTTGTCGCTCAACGTCTGCTGCGGGGCCACCGTAATGCTGTCACCCGTGTGAACCCCCATCGGGTCGAGGTTTTCGATGGAGCAGACGATAATTACGTTATCGTTCTTGTCGCGTACCACTTCCAGCTCGAACTCCTTCCAGCCGATCAGCGACTCCTCGATCAGCGTCTCGCCGACGGGCGACAGTTCCAGCCCGCGGGTGACGAGGGTCAGGTACTCCTCGCGGTTGTAAGCGATGCCGCCGCCGGTGCCACCCATGGTGAAACTCGGCCGCAGCACGCACGGCAGGCCGATCTCCTCCAGGATGCGGAGGGCGTCCGGCAGGTTACGGGCGACGACGCTCCGTGGCACGTCTATCCCGATCTTCTGTACCGCGTCCTTGAACTTCTGCCGGTCCTCGGCCTTGTCGATCACATCGGCGTCGGCCCCGATGAGTTCGACCCCGTACTTTTTCAGCACCCCGTGCTTGTGCAGGTCCATCGCCGTGTTCAGCCCGGTCTGGCCGCCGAGGGTCGGCAGCAGGGCGTCCGGCCGCTCCTTCTCGATGATCTTTTCCACCACCTGCCAGGTGATCGGTTCAATGTACGTGCGGTCGGCCGTCTCCGGGTCGGTCATGATGGTGGCCGGGTTGCTGTTCACCAGCACCACCCGGTAGCCCTCCTCCCGTAGCGCTTTGCACGCCTGGGTGCCGGAGTAGTCGAACTCGGCCGCCTGGCCGATGACGATGGGGCCGGAGCCGATCAGCAGGATGGTTTTGAGGTCGGTACGCTTCGGCATGACGGCTCGACGGCAAGAGCGGGCGGCGCAAACTCCACCCAATTTACGGACGCCGGCCGGGGTCGTCCGCGAAACTCGGCTCAAGTTTCGGGACGGCTGATCCGACGTGCCAAAACGGCCGATTCGACCGGATTTACCGGCCACTTGCGTTGACACCCCCGGGCGGCCGGGCTATCTGCCGCCCGGCCACGGACCGCGCCTCGGGGATCGAGCCAGATGGATGCGACTGCCACCGTGGGCGAGCTGAAGGCGGCGATCATCGCCTTCGCCGCCGCCCGCGCGTGGGAGCCGTACCACTCGCCCAAGAACCTGGCGATGGCTCTGGCGAGCGAATGCGGGGAGCTGTGCGGCGAGCTGCGGTGGCTGACGGCCGACGAGACCCGGGCACTTGACCCGGCCCGGCGGCAGGCGGTCGCGGACGAACTGGCCGACGTGGCCAACATCGTGCTGCTGCTCAGCCACCACACGGGCATCGACCTGAGCGAGGCGCTCGCGGCCAAGCTGGTGAAGAACGCGGTCAAGTACCCGGCCCCGGCGTGAACCGGGGCGGGTGGACGGGAATCGCCCGATCGGGGGGTCGGGCGGGCCGCCCCGCGGCCCGGCTTGGGAGCCGGGCCGCGGGCGGCCGATTCACGGTTCGGAACTTTGTTCGGGGGGAACTGCCGTGCGGACCCGTCGTCTGTTACTGTCCGCCGCCGGCGGTGCCTCCGGGCTACTGGCCGCGGCCGTCGCACTCGCCCAAGACCCGGCCCCGCCGGCCGCCACCGGCGACGCCAAGTACTACCAGGGCAAGGTATCGCCGCCGCCCGCCGGACTGTTCCCGCAACGGACCGTCACGCCTCCGGACGGCAGACAGCAGCCGGCCACCTACCCGCCGTTCGCCGGCAAGGGGCAGATGACGCCGGCCGGCGTCATCCCGGTCGGCCCGCCCGGCGGCCAGCAGTCGGCTAACAAGCCCAAGTTCACCCAGCCGGTGATCGCCGGCCCGGACGGCGTCCAGCAGGTCGGCGGCAACGTGCCGGTGTCGGCTGCCCCGGCCGTCGGGCCGCTGGCCGCGCCGGTGATCGGCCTCGAAACGCCGGGCGTGCCGCGGTTGCCGGACCCCAAGCCGCTCGCCCCCGACCTGCCGCCGCCGGTGGTGAGCGTCGCCCCGGGCCGGCCGGTCTTCGACCCGCCGACCGTCACCGCCGAGCCGGGCCAGACGGTGCCGCCGCCGGTCGTCACCGCCCCGCCGAGCGTGCCCAAAGCGATGCCGCGGCCGGCCTTCCAGGAGCCGCCGGTCGGGCCGGCCCCCACCGCCGGCACGCCCCGGGCCACCCCGAGCGTGGTCGTCGAGATGAACGCCCCTGGCGAGGTCGGGGTGAACCAACCGCTGACGTACGAGCTGGTCATCCGCAACGTCGGCACCGGCGCCGTCGGCAACCTGCGGCTGGAGGACGAGCTGCCGGCCCGCTGTCAGTTCGTGGCCAGCGACCCGCCGGCCGAGGCCGGCACCGACCGCCTGGGCTGGCTGCTCGGCAACCTTGAAGCTGGCGCCGAGCGGCGGGTGCGGGTCACCGTCAAGGCGGGGGAAGAGGGCGAAATCCGTAGCCGGGCCAGCGTCAGCTACACGGCCGCCGTCGAGACCCGGGTGAAAGTGACCCGGCCGCGGGTGACGGTGGCCGTCGCCGGGCCGGAGAACGTGCGGGTCGGCGACCGGGTGCCGTTCCAGATCAAGCTGACCAACGTCGGCACCGGCACGGCCAGCGTGGTCAAGCTGCAGGCCAAGTTCAGCGACGGCCTGAGCCACCCGTCCGGCCAGGTGATCGAGGCCGACCTGCCTGGGCTGAAGGCCGGCGAGACGCGGACGCTCAACCTGGACGGCGTCACCGGGCTGAAGGCCGGGGCACATGTCCTGACCCTGATCGCCTCGGCCGACGCCGCCCCGGCCGAACAGGCCAAGGCGACGCTGACGCTGGTCGAGCCGCTGCTCGCCATCAAGCAGGCCGGCCCGGCCCGCTGCCTGGTGCGGAGCGAGCCGACCTTCACCGTCGAGCTGACCAACCCGGGGACGGCCGCGACCGACCCCGTCCAGGTGTGGGCCGCCCTGCCGGCCGGGTTCGAGTTCGTCGCCGCCTCGGACGGCGGGGCCGTACTCGACCCGAAGCAGGTCGGCTGGCGGCTGGGCGGGCTGCCCCCGGGCGGCACCAAGACGTTGAGCCTCAAGGTGCGGGCGACCGCCCCGGCCGACGGCGTGCTGCGGACGGTGGCCAGTTGTGCCCCGATCACCGATGCCACCGCCGCCGGGCTGGTGCAGGTGGACGGCCGCACGCCGCCGGTCGGCCGCGGGCTGGAGGCGCGGGCCGAATCGCCGGTCAAGGCCGAGGGCGTGCCGGGCCTGCGGTTCGAGGTGGCCGGCCAGGAAGGGACCGTCGAGGTCGGCAAGGAGGCCGTGTACGAGGTGCGGGTGATGAACCTCGGCACCGGCCCGTGCAGCAACGTGCAACTGACGGCCGAGCTGGCCGAGGGCACCACCCTGGCCGGGGCCACCGGCCACACGGCCGCCCGGTCCGACCGGCTGCAGGTGACGTTCGACCCGATCGCCAGCTTCGGGGTGAAGGGCGAGGCGGTGTACAAGGTGCGGGTCAAGGGGGTGTCCGCCGGCGACCACCGCTTCCGCGTCCGGCTGGTGTGCGACCAGGTCCGCACGCCGCTGGTGAAAGAGGAGAACACCCGCTTCTACAAGGAATAGGCGACGGGTGACGGGTGACGGAGACAACACACGGGGCCGGGTTGGCGGGCGAGGGGACGGCGGCACGACGTGCCGCCGACGCCCGCCGGCCCGGGGTTCAGGGGCGGTGCGACCGGGCGCCGCCGGCGGGACGGGGGGACCAATCCATGAAGACGCGACGGGCCGAGACAGCAGTGGCCACCGAGTTGGCTCGACCGCACATCCGCTGGATGATCCGGCGGGACATGCCGGACGTGCTGCGGGCCGAGGGCCAGAGCTTCGAGTTCGCCTGGACGGAGGACGACTTCCTCCGCTGCCTGCGACAGCGAAATTGCATCGGCATGGTGGCCGAGTACGACGACCGCATTGTGGGCTTTATGATCTACGAGCTGCACCGCCAGCGGCTGCACGTGCTGAACTTCGCGGTGGCGCCGGGGTTCCGCCGGTGCGGCATCGGCCGGCAGATGGTCGGCAAGCTGATCGGCAAGCTGGCCAGCCACCGCCGGAGCCGGATCAGCCTGGCCGTGCGGGAACGGAACCTGCCGGCCCAGTGCTTCTTCCGGGCGCTCGACTTCCGGGCCGTGCGGGTGCTGCGAAACTACTACGAGGACAGCGGCGAGGACGCCTTCCAGATGGAGTTCCGGCCCGACTGGGACGCCGACGAGGGCGAGCCGCTGGTGCTGACCAACCGCATCAGCAAGTACGCCGACAGTTGAGGCGACCCGGTGCGAGCACCATAGCGAACAGGAGTCGAGCGATGGCACAGCAGCGGCGGGTGAGGCCGGCGGTCGGGGTGGCGGCCGTCGGCCTGGGCATCGGGGCGGGTGCCCTCGGGCTGTACCGGGGGGCGGTCGCCGACCCGCCGCGGCCGCTGATCCTGAATACGGCGCCGGTCAGCCAGGCGGCCGACCGGCTGCTGACCGAGGGGCGGGAACTGGTCCGCCAGAACAAGCTGGCCGAGGCGCTGGCCAAAGCCGACGCGGCCGCCAGACAGGGGGCCACGACCGCCGCCGACACGCTGCGGCGGGACATCCTGGCCGACGGCAGGCAGCAGATCGAAGACCTGACCACCCAGGCGAAGGTGCTGGCCGGCCGGGGGGACGCCACCCGCAGCAAGGCCAGCCTCGACCTGGCCCGACAGATCGCGGCCGAGATCGGCCAGCCCACTGCCCCGCCGACTTTGTCTTCTGCCTCTTCGGGGCTGGTGCAAGCTGTCGTCTTCCGCCCGGCCGATCCGCCCCAGGCCGACCCGGCCCCGCCGATCACCGTGCCGCCACCGATGCCGAAGCTGCCGGAGCCGGCCCCGCTGCCGCCAGCCATGCCGACCTTGCCCGTAGCGATCCCGAACTTACCGCCTGCGGTGCCAGCCCTACCCGACGCGATCCCGGTCCTGCCGCCGCCGGCAGCTTCGGTAAAACCCTTGCTTCCGGCAGTGTCGGCACTTACCAATAGCTTTAGCGGGCTGGCAGTCCCGCCGGCCATTCCGGTCGCCGGCGGGGAGTCGCCCGCCCCCGGAGCGACACCCGTGACCCTTTCCAAGCTCGCCGTCGCCGCCGTCGGGGCGGCCCTCGCCACGGCCCCGGCACCTGCCCAAGACGCGGCCCCGAAGCCCGGCCCCGGCACGACCGAGGTGGCCCGCCCGCTGCCCGTCGCCCCGGCTCCGACACCGGCCCCCGTCGCCGCCTTTGGCAGGGAGCAACTCGACGGGCTGAAAGCCGACGTCAGCGAGCTGAAAGACTACAAGCGGCAGGTTCAGGACTTGCTACAAGGCAAGGCCGATGGCAGCTCGTCCGTGCTGGACGCCGGGGTGCTGAAGCGGTTGACCGACCTGGAGCGGAAGTTGGAGTCGCTGGAGAAGTCCGTCGAGGCGGTGCGGGCGATCATGACCCGGCTGGAAGCCGGCAGCACCTCGCTGAAGCCGTCGGCACCGGCCGTCAAGACGGCGGTGCGGCTGGTCAACGACTACCCGTCCGACCTGTCGCTCATCCTGAACGGGGCCAGCCACCGGCTCAAGCAGGGCGAGGCGAAGACGGTGGACGTGCCGCCGGGCAGCTTCACCTACGAGCTGATTGCCGACGGGGCGACCGCGATCACCCGTATCATCCGGGCCGAAGAGACGGTCACGCTGCGGATCAAGTGACGGCATGGTGATCACCATCGACGGGCACGCCGGGGCGGGCAAGTCGTCGGCCGCCCGCCTGCTGGCCGTGGCCCTCGGGTTCGAGCTGCTCAACACCGGGGCCATGTACCGGGCGGTGGCCTACGCCCTCGGCCAGGCCGGCGTGGACATCGACGCCGAACCGCGGGACGCCGGGCGGGTCGAGCGACTGGCCGCCGGCTGGACGTTCGACCTGGCCGGCACCCGGGTGCGGCTCAACCACGACGACCTGACCGACCACATCTACACCGACGTGATGGGCCAGGGGGCCAGCCGGGTCGGCACCTTCCGCGAGGTGCGGGAGCGGCTGAAGGCCGAGCAGCGGCGGCTGGCCGCCGGCCGGGATGTCATCTGCGAGGGCCGGGACCAGGGGACGGCCGTGTTCCCGGACGCGCCGGTGAAGTTCTTCCTGACCGCCAGCCCCGAGACCCGCGCCGCCCGCCAGGCCGAGCGCGAAGGCGGCCGGCCGGCAAAGTACGTCCAGTCGATCATCGACCGCGACGGCCGGGACGAAGGCCGGGAACTGGACCCGCTGCGGCAGGCCGCCGACGCGGTTCGCATCGACAGCAGCGACCTGAGCATGGACGAAGTGCTGGCCCGGATGCTGGAGGTGGTCGAACAATGCCGGCCCGACTCCTGACGGAAGCCACCTACCAGGCGGCGTACTGGACCGCCGTGCCGACGTTCCTGCTCGGCTGGGGGTTCCGGGCGACCGGCCGACACCACCTGCCCCGCACCGGCCCGGCCCTGCTGGTGGCCAACCACCAGTCGTTCATCGACCCGGTGCTGGTCGGGGCCGCCGCCAACCGCTGGCTCACCTACCTGGCCCGCGCGAACCTGTGGACGAACCCGCACCTCGGCCGGCTCATCAGCCACTTCGACGCCGTGCCCATCGACCGCGGGTTCGGCCGGGACGGACTGAAGGCGGTGTTGGACGCCCTCGGCCGCGGCAAGGCGGTGCTGATGTTCGCCGAGGGCGAGCGGACTCACACCGGCGACGTGCAGGAGTTGAAGCCCGGGGTGCATTTGTTGCTGAAGCGGGTGACGTGCCCGGTGGTGCCGGTGGGCATCGCCGGGGCTTACGACGCCTGGCCGCGACACCACAAGCTGCCGAGGCCGGACACGCTGGCGTTGCCGACCGCCGGCCGGTCGATCGCCGTGGCCTTCGGTGAGGCGTGCGATCCGAGCCGGTTCGCCGGCCGGGACCGCGTGGCGGCTCTCGAAGCGTTACGCGGCGAGTTGGTGACGGCGAAGGTCGCCGCCGAGCGGCTGCGGCGGCCGGTTCGTAGCCCGAAGCGCTAGCCAGGGAGGTTTCCCTCGCTAGCGCTTCGGGCTACGAACCAGCGGCATTGGCCAATCCGGATTCTCAGTGCGTGCGGTCGTCAGATACGCCTCGATCCGCTTCACCACGTCCGGGTGCTGGTTCGCCACGTCGGTCGCCTCGCCGGGGTCGGCCTTCAGGTCGAACAGCCGCAGCGGCTGACCCCACCGGCGGACCGCCTTCCAGTCGCCGTGCCGGACCGCCTGCTGACTACCGCCCTCGTGGAACTCCCAGTACAGGAACTCGTGCTTCTGCTGGAAGCAGCAGTCGTCCAGCGACGGCAGGACGCTGATGCCGTCCGTCAGCGGTGGCGCCACGCCGGCCACCTCGCACACCGTCCGCAGCACGTCGCAGAAGGCCCAGACGTGATCGCTCACCTTGCCCGGCGTCGCCTTGCCCGGCCAGCGGATGATCGCCGGCACCCGGATGCCGCCGTCGTGCAGACTCCGCTTGAACCCCTGGAACGGGCCGCTGCTTTTGAAGAACTCGGGGTCGTTGCCGGCCTCCTTGTGCGGGCCGTTGTCGCTGGTGAACAGGACGAGCGTGTTCTTTGTCAGCCTCAACTCGTCCAGCTTGGCTAGGAACATCCCCACGTCGGCGTCCAGCCGGGTGATGTTGGCCGCCTTGTCCTTCTCGGCCTGCGGCCAACTCTCGTTGGTGTACGGGGCATCAGACGGCACCTCGCTCCCCTTGCCATCGGCTTTCTGCCGCTCGTTGTTGGCGTGCGGCTGGACCGGGCACCAGTACAGGAAGAACGGCTTCGCCTTGTTCTCGGTCATGAACCGGATGGCGTCGTCGCGGATCAGGTCCGGGGCGTAGTCCACCCGCACGCTGGCCACCCCGCCCGTCTGGACGTTCCGCAGCGGCACCTTCGTCTCGTGTTTCCACAGGTGGTCCGGGTAGTAGTTGTGGGCGTGGCCGTGGTTCAGGTAGCCGAAGAAGTGGTCGAACCCCTGCTTCGACGGCACGCCGGTCGAACCCACATCGCCGAGGCCCCACTTGCCGACGTTCGCGGTGGCGTAGCCGGCCTGCTGGAGCAGCTTGGCCAAGGTCACGTCTTGCGGCAGCAGCGTCGTCCTGCCGTTGCCGCGGACCCGGGCGTGGCCGCAGTGCAGGCCGGTGAGCAGCGAACACCGCGACGGCCCGCAGACGGTACTGCCGGCGTAGGCTTGGGTGAACCGCACGCCGTCGGCCGCGAGTTTGTCGAGGTGTGGCGTCTTGATCCTGGTCTGGCCGTAACAGCCGAGGTCGCCCCAGCCGAGGTCGTCGGCCAGGATGACGACCACGTTCGGCGGGGCGGCGGCGGCGGGCGAAGCGAGTAGGAGGAGGATAAGGAGAGCGGTTCGCATGGCGGCAGTGTACCCGCCGTCAGTACCGATACTCCAAGCCAAATGTCAGCCCCTGGGTCCAGAAGTCGCCGCGGACCAGCAGCGGCTGCGGCCGGTCGGCCCCGCCGCCGACCCCGCCGCGGCCGGCAATGGGCACGTCCTTCGGGTCGATGGTCAGGTCCACCTGCTGCCCCGGCCGGGCCGCCTCGCTCAGGAACAGGAAGTTGTAGCCGACGTAGAACCGCGAGCGGTCGGCGAAGCGGTAGCCGACTTTGACGATGGCCTCCGGCACCACGGCGAAGCCGCTGGACACGAACCGGCCGGTGTTGGACGGCTGACCCAGCACCCCGGCCTGGGTGTAGGCCAGCACCGGCCCGGGGCTGACGGCCACCGTCTGCCCGCTCGACCGCACCACCGCGATGCCCTGGCCGAGCGCCACTTTGCCGGCCGCCTCGACGAACACGGCCCCGTGGGTCAGGTCGGCACTCAGGCCGAGTTGGCCGCCGTGAAAGCGGTTGTGGGCGTCGAACTGGTCGGCCGCGTTGAACAGCACCGGCGGGCCGCCGGGGAAGACCGTCAGTTGCTCGACCCGCAGCCCCTCGTTCACCATCAGGTAGCGGTAGCCGGCCAGGGCGTTCACCCGGGCATGGCTGGTGGCGTACAGGTTGGTGATTCCGGTGACCTCCCAGCCAGTCAGCCGGGTGGTCGTGGACGCCGTAACGGTGCCGCGGGACACCCCCGGCTGGGCGACGAACACCCCGTCCCGCTCGCCGGTGTCCGGCCGCACCACCGGTCGGGCGATGGCTCGCGTCGTCGGGGCGAGAAGGTCGCCGGCCGTGGTTGTCGAGGTGGCAGTGCCGAGGAACAGGTACGTCATGGACAGGCCGGCCGTCTGCTCGGCGTTCACGGCAAAGCCGACGGTGAACCGGCCGCCGCCTCCAACCGGGGTGTCGAGGGACCGGCCGCCGATGAGCGTCTGGGTCAGCCCGTTGGCCCCGCCGGCGGCGACCAGCGGCGGCAGCGGGGCGGCCCGGGGCCACCAGATCAGCAGTTCGAGGGTGTGCCAGGAGTGGGCCAGCGGGTGGTCCACCTCGGCCAGTTCCATCAGAGCGGTGGTGGCCGGCAGCGGCGGGCAGTCGCCGGGCGGAACGCTCGGGGCCGGGCCGGCCGCCGGGCTGAGCGGCCGGGACACCGGCGTGCCGGCCGGCAGGTCGGCCAACTCGGTGGCGGTCGGCAGCACCAGCGGCGGCAGGTCGGCCGGGGCGTCGGCCCGGGCCGACGCGGCGACCAGCACGAGGAACAGGCTCCGCCACGACATCCGCCGGCCCCGGGGTGCGACCACCGGGTATGCCATGCGTACGGACCGGAGTCCAGCCCGACCGCCGGCGTACACTACCGTGGACCGCCCATCCTGTGGACCTGCCGCCGATGCCCCCGCCCCCCCCCGGCTTCCCCGTCGCCCGCCCCCGCCGGCTTCGCGCCACCCCCCTGCTCCGCCGGCTGGTGCGGGAAACATTCCTTCACCCCGGCGACTTCATCCTGCCGCTGTTCGTCCGCCCCGGCCGCGGCGTCAAGCAACCGATCCGCTCGATGCCGGGCAACTTCCAGCTCTCGCCGGACACGCTGGTGGACGAAATCGGCTCGGCCGTCGAACTGGGCGTGACCAGTTTCATGCTGTTCGGCATCCCGCCGACGAAGGACGCCGAGGGCCGGGCAGCCCTGGACGACGGCGGCATCGTACAGTCGGCCCTCCGCACGGTCCGTCAGGCGTTCGGCGACCGGGTGCTGCTGTTCACCGACGAGTGCTTCTGCGAGTACACCGACCACGGCCATTGCGGCATCCTGCACACCCGAGACGGCCGGACCGATGTGGACAACGACGCCACCTTACCGCTGCTGGTCGAACAGTGCGTCAGCCACGCCCGGGCCGGGGCCGACGTGGTCGCCCCGAGCGGGATGCTCGACGGCATGGTGGGGGCGATCCGCCGCGGCCTCGACGCCGCCGGCTGCCACCACACGCCGATCCTGAGCTACGCCGCCAAGTACGCCAGCGGCTTCTACGGCCCGTTCCGGGACGCGGCCGAAAGCCCGCCCAGCTTCGGCGACCGCAACGGCTACCAGATGGACCCGGCCAACGCCGACGAGGCCATGCGCGAAACGGCCCTCGACGTGGCCGAGGGGGCCGACCTGGTGATGGTCAAGCCGGCCCTGTCGTACCTGGACATCATCCGCCGGGTGAAGGACGAGTTCCGGCTGCCGACGGCCGCCTACAACGTGAGCGGCGAGTTTGCGATGGTGAAGGCGGCGGCGGCCAACGGCTGGATCGACGAGCGGCGGGTGACGCTGGAAATCCTGACGAGCATCAAGCGGGCCGGGGCCGACATCATTCTGACGTACCACGCCAAGGACGCCGCCCGCTGGCTCCAGCAAGGGTGAACGCGGTCATGTCTCGGTTTGGTGGGACAGGCATTTCTGCCCGTCTGGTCGGGAAACGGACAGGAAGAAATGCCTGTCCCACCAAACCCAAGCTGAGACAAGACCTGAACCCGACCGACCACCCAGTGTCCGTGTGCCATGTCCACGTTTCTCGAAATCGACGGTTCTGAGGGCGAGGGCGGGGGGCAAATCCTCCGCTCGGCGCTCGCCCTGTCGATCCTCACCGGCCGGCCGTTCCGGCTAGTGAACGTGCGGTACAACCGCACGCCGCCGGGGCTGAAGGCCCAGCACGTCGCCTGTGTAAAGGCGGCCGCGGCAATCAGCGGGGCGCGGTACAAGGGGGCGTCGGTCGGGTCGGTGCAGGTGTTCTTCGAGCCGGGCGAGGTGGTGGCCGGCACCCATCAGTTCGCCGTCGGCACCGCCGGGGCCACGTCGCTGGTATTGCAGACCGTATACCTCCCGCTCGCCGTGCGTGGCCAGCACCCGAGCGAGTTGAGCATAACCGGCGGCACCCACGGGACGACCTGCCCGGTGTCCGAATTCCTGCGGGACACCTGGGCCGGCTACCTGCGGCGGATGGGGCTGGCGGTCGAACTGGAAGTCACCCGACCCGGGTTCTATCCGCGGGGCGGCGGCGAGTTGCGGGCTGTCGTATCGCCGTGTCCGCGGCTGAACCCACTGACGCTGACCCAACCGACCACTATCACCACGGCCGGCGGGTTCGCGGCCGTGGCCGGGCTGCCGGCGGATGTCGCCGAGCGGATGGCCCGGCGGCTGAAGACCCGCCTGAAGGACGCCGGGTTCGAGCCGCATATCGACATCCAGGAGTGGGCCGGCGGCCCGGGGGCGGTGTGTGGGGTGACGCTGCGTCAGCCGCCGGTGCCGGCCAGTTTCACGGCCGTCGGTGAACGAGGCCGGCCGGCCGAGCGGGTCGCCGACGAGGCGGCGGACGCGGCGATTGCGTTTGCCACGACCGGCGGCCCGGTGGACCCGCACATGGCCGACCAAGTGGTGCTGCCACTGGCCTTCGCTGACGGGGCGAGCGCGTTCCGAACAAGCGAAGTCACCCGGCATCTAACGACGAACGTCGAAGTCATCCGCCGGTTTACCGGCCGCGAAATCACGGTGGACGGAGCCGTAGGCGAACCCGGCACGGTGACGGTTGCGGTGGTATAATCCGCCCGTGACCCCCGACCCGCTGCTGTCGCTCGCCCAACTGGTGCCGGACACCGAAGCCGAAGGGCCGGGCCGGCGGTTCGCCGTCTGGTTCCAGGGCTGCCCGCTCCGCTGCCCCGGCTGCTGCAACCCGGAGTTCCTGCCGTTCGCCGGCGGCACCCCGACCCGACTGAGCGACCTGGTGGCGACGCTCGACGAGACAGCCGGGCTGGAAGGCGTGTCGCTGCTCGGCGGCGAGCCGTTCGCCCACCCGGCCGCGGCCGATTTCGCCCGAGCGGTTCAGTCCCGCGGCCTCGGGGTGATGGTGTACAGCGGCTACACCGTCGTCCGACTCCGGGCGATGCCGGTCGCCGCCGGGCTGCTGGCCGCAACCGACCTTCTCGTGGACGGGCCGTACCTGCGAGACCAGCCGGAGGCCGAACGCCGGTGGGTCGGGTCGCGGAACCAGCAGGTCCACTTCCTGACGCCGCGGTACGACCCGGCCGACCCGTGCTGGACCCGGCGGAACACCCTGGAAATCCGCGTTCGCGGCGGCGAGGTGGCGGTGAATGGCTTCCCGGCCGTTCGTGCCGTAGGATTGTGGAAGCCGAAGTGGCAGCGGAAGGGACAGTCGGCCCAGCCATGACCGCCACCGTCAGCCGGTTCGAGTTCAACCTCCTGCGGCTGCTCCGCGGGCTGCTCGGCGCCGGTCCCATTGAGGCCCTGGCCACGGTGGTGTATGCCGACCCCGGGTCGCCGCCGTGCCTGAGCCGGACGGCCGTGCGGCTGGTGGAGGACACGCTGGCGAAGGGCGTCGTCGCCCGGCTGGTGCGAGCGGGCGGATGGCGGGTGGAACGGTTTCTCCGGACGGACGGCCCGGTAACGGGGCGAGCGTGGGAGCGGTTGCCGCTGGACGAGCGGCGGCTGAGCTTCAGCGGGCACAGCCTGCGGTTCCTGATGTGGCTGACCGGCAAGAAGCCGACCGGCCCGACGGCCGACCCCTGGGACTGTTCACCGCACGAGTTGACCGCCGGCGACGAACTGTTCCTGGCCCTGGCGTTCGACGCCCTGAAACCACTCGGCGACGTAACGCCTGTGCTGGCCGCGCGGGCGGCGTTTCGGGGCAACCGGCTCGCTTGGCTGCTCGGGCCGGGCGAGTTCGTCACCCAGGCGGCCGTCGTCCCACCCGACTTCGCTGGCTGGTCGAGTGGGTCGCGGGGGGCGATGATGGAATGCCTCCAGCCGTTGCTGGCCGAGCGGTGGTTGGCCGGCGAGCGGGCGAAATCGCAGATCGCCGACTGGGGACGGATGCGGCGTCAGGGGGAGGCGGAGGCGGCGACGCTCGCCGGTTTCCTGGCGGCGTGCGAGACGGCCGGTCGGCCGGACCTGGCCCGCTTCCTGCTCCGCACGGCCCGCATAGTGTTGCCGGCCGGCGAGTTGCGGGCCGACGCCTGGACGGCCGGGTTGCAGGGGTCCGGACCGCCGCGGTTAAGCGATAGGTTTGCGACCCGCCGGGCCGCCCTGGCGGTGCTGGCAGCGGTGGCCACGTTGCAGAAATGGGACCAAGCCGCCCGCCGGGTCGGGTACTTCGACGACGGGTACGAGTCGAGTCAGGTGTGGAAGGCGGATTGGGAGGCGGCCGGGGGCGACGCCCTGGCTGATCGGGCTGCCGCCGTGCTGCTACAGGTCGAACCGCTGGCAGCCGGCGGGGCATCGAAGGGGACGCCATGAGCCGGGCCTATCGCATCACGGTGAAGGAGTCCGAAACCCGCGAGCTGCGTGGGTCGGACGAGATTTGCACCAAGCTCGAACTGCTCGACATCCTGCCGCCGGAGGACACCGCCGGGCTACTCAAGGGGGCACTGGCAGAGCGGGGGTTCCAGGAGCAGGCCGATGGCACCCTGACCCGGCAGGACGGCGGGCTGACCGTCACCGTGGACCCGTGCGACGGCACCGTGTCGGTCAAGAGCGAGGTGGCCGAGACAGTCGGCCTGGAGGCCAGGCGGCACACCAGCGGGTTCGACGACATCGGCCCGTCGGAGAAGGCCATCCGCGAGCGGATGAAGGGCGACTTGAAGGCGGACCTGGACAAGAAGGCCGAGCAGGAGTCGACCCGGCTCCAGGCGGAGGCCACCGCCAAGCTGGAGAAGCACCTGGACGAGTTGCAGCCGGAACTCGGCCGGGTGGTCAACAAGGTGACGCGGGAGGCACTCAAACAGAAGGCCCGGTCGCTGGGCACGGTGCAGGAAATCCACGAGGACGCCGAGGCCGGCAGCCTCACCATCACGGTCGAAGTCTGATCCCATGTCGCTGACCGTCCCCGAAGCCGACCTGCCCGCCACCCTCACCGCCCAGCAGGCGGCCGAGGCGGCGTACCCCGCCGAACTCGCCGCGGTGGCCGGGCACATCGTCCGCGGGCTGCCCAGCCTGATCGAGTGCGACAAGGAACTGGCACCGTACCTGTACCGGGCGCTGCGGAACCGGCTGAAGGATCAATCGCTCCAGTGCTTGTACCTGGACGGCCGGCCGCGGGATGGCGACGCCGCCGCCGGCGGGATGCCCCAGGGCATGATGGGCACCATGATCGCCCAACTCCGGGACGCGGTGCGGGGGTCGGTCGAGAAGAAGGTGCTGGTGCTGCCGCACCTCGACCTGCTGACCACGAGCAGCGGCGGCCTGACCGGCGAGGCCCGGGAAGTCATCCCGCTGCTGTACGAGAACCCGGACCTCGTCTGGCTGGGGTTCAAAGACCCGTCGTTCCCGCTGCCGAAGGTGATCGAGAGCCTGTTCCCGCACCGGGTCAGCCTGCTCGGCACCGGCCGTGGCCGACTGCGGCACCTGATCACCCAGACGGAGAGCCGCAAGTTCGGCACGCCGTTCAACCCGATGCACCTGTACAAGTACGTGTCTGGGGTGAACGCCGTCCGGCTGCGGAAACTACTGTCCACCCTGCAAGGCGAGGACTACCCGGCCGAGCCCAAGCGGGCGTACCAGCAGTTGCGGCAAGCCACCCTCACCGGCACGCTGGAAGTGCCGGACATCGACCTGGCCCGCGACATCGGCGGGTATGCCAAGGTGAAGAAGCGGCTGACCGACGAAATCCTCGACGTGCTGGCCAAGCGGGACGCCGCGACGGACGCCGATGCCGTCGCCCGGTTGGAAGACCTGATCCCCCGGGGCATGATCTTCTGGGGGCCGCCGGGCACCGGCAAAACGTACTTCGCCAAAGCCATCGCAACGGCCATCGGGGCGGCGGTGACGATCGTTTCCGGCCCGGAATTGAAGTCCAAGTGGGTCGGCGAGAGCGAGGAGAACCTGCGGCAGATTTTCCACAAGGCCCGTCAGTCGGCTCCGAGTGTGATCGTGTTCGACGAGCTTGACTCGTTCGCCACCGCCCGCGGCACGTACACCGGCAGCGGCGTCGAACACAGCATGGTCAACCAACTGCTCACCGAGATGGACGGGTTTCACAAGGACGAGCTGGTATTCGTGGTCGGCACCACCAACTTCGTGGAGAGCCTGGACCCGGCCCTGCTGCGGCCCGGGCGGTTCGAGTTCCACCTGCACATCCCCTACCCCGAGCCGGACGACCGCCGGGCCGTCCTCCGCATCTACGACCGCAAGATGAAGCTCGGCATGACCGACGAGGCGGTGGAGTACGCCGTCCGGCGGACCAACGACTACGTGGTGGGGGCGGCCGCCGGCAGCCGGTACAGCGGCGACCACCTTCAGGCCCTGTGCCGCAGTTTGGCCCGACTCCGGCTCCGCGACAACCTCGACGGCGAGACGACGCCGGCCCTGGTGGAACGCGCCCTCACCGAGTGGGTGGACCGGCCGAAGATGACCGCGGCGGAAGAGCGGGTGCTGGCCACCCACGAGGCCGGCCACGCGGTGGTGAGCCTGTTCTGCGACCACACCCCGCCCATCGACCGGATCACTATCGCCAGCGAGATGCACTGGAGCTTCGGGTACGTCAAGTTCGCCGACCCGGCCCACAAGTACATTCACACGGTCAGCTTCTACCTCGATCAGGTGTGCGTCGCGCTGGCCGCCCGGGAGGCCGAACGGCTGCTGCTCGGCGACGTGTCCCTCGGGGCGACCGCCGACTTGCAGAGTGCCACCGGCATCGCCCGGGAGTTGGTCGAAGTCCACGGCCTCGGCGGCGGCACCCTCGGGCTGACCCAGTTCCTCGACCTGAACACCGGCCGCCGGCGGGACCAGCTCGGCGAGGCCACCAAGCAGCAGATCGACGACCGCATCGGGGCCGTCGTGGAGGAGCAGCGGCAGCGGGCCGGGCGGATGGTGCGGGACCACCGGGCGGTCATCGAGATGCTGCGGGACGAACTGCTGGTGCAGAAGACCATCGACGCCAAGGTGCTGGCCGGGCTGGTGCCCGGCCGGCCGGCCACCACCAACGCGGCGAAGGCCGCCGACCCGACCGCCGGCACCGCCACCGCCTAACGGAGGCCGCCATGGCCCAGATGACCATCGTCCTCCGCCGGGACGCCAAGACCGGCAAGCAAAACGTCGTGGTGAAGCTGGACAGCGATCCGGGCGCCCTGCCGGTGGAACACGAGCAGGACCACCGGGCGCTCGTCGAGAAGCTGCTCGGCAAGGCCGGTCTGAACCCGGAAGACCTGGGGCACATTCACATCGAGCGGGAGGGGTCCGCCGGGCCGGCCGCCCCGGCCGCCGAACCCGCCGCCGAGAAGCCGAAGACCGGGCAGGGCAACTGACACCCCATGACCCTCCTGTTCCCCGACGCCGCCACCCTCCGCCTTGTGGTCGGCACCGACGGGCTGATCCCGGCCGACGTGCTGCTCGCCCCGGCCACCACGTCCGCCGACGCCGGCGGGCGGACGGCCGTGGAGACCGACGCCAAGCTCACCCGCAAGCAACTCGCCGACCTGGCTGCCCTCGGCGTCAGCGGCAGTCGCCGGCACCTGGGCGAGACGCACGCCGTCACCTGCTGGCCGCAACTCCTGCCCGCGGAGAAGCTGGCCGCACCGCCGGCCCTGTCGACGGCCGCCCCGGTGCTGTTCGAGTTGGCCGCGACCGATTTACCGGAGCTGGCCGGCGAGCTGCTGCGGCTCGGCAACGACCGCCAACAGTTGCTCACCCTGTCCGACGGCCGGGCGTTGCTGCGGGTGGTCGGCCCGCCGTACTACACGCTGCTGCGGGCGCTGGACGACCCGGCCGGCACGGTGCGGGCGTTCGCCGAGGCCGCCCCACGGGTGTGGGTGCAGGTCGGGTACACCCATCCGTTCGCCGCCCTGCTCAAGCCGGCCGACGGGCAGATGCTGCTGGTCGGCCCGTCGGCCGGCTGGGACACGGTGCCGGACGGCCCGTTCCGCGACATTTACGAAGCTCTCGACATCGAGCTGCCGGCCGCCCGGGTGGACTGGCAGGCGGTCGAGGACGACACCAAGCTGACGGTGCCACTGACCCTCACAGCGTCCGGCGGCACCGACGCGGCCGAGCTGTGGGTGCTGCGGGGCGAGTCGGCGGGCCGCACCCTGGACGAGTTCGCCCGGGAGGCCGACTCCCGGCTGCTCGGGCGGCTCAAGTTCGCCATCGCCGACGCCCCGGACGGCCGGCTGATCGTCCTCCGCACCACCGCCGGGCGGCAAGCCCCGCCGGCGGTGGCCCTGCCGAACGCGGTCGGCTTCCGCCCGTTCAGCCGGCTGCCGAACCTGTACCTGCCGGTCGGCCGGCGGCTGGCGCCAACCCTGCGACGTGACGCCGTCCGGGAACTGCTCGCCGACGACCCGGACCGGCTGGTGTGGCTGTACCCCGGCGACGGCCGCAAGTTCGTGCCGGAGAGTGTCCCCGAGGCGTCGTTCCGGCCGCTGGCCGAGTGGGTCGAGTACGTCATCAGTGAGCACCACGAGCCGCTGGCCGAGTGGGTGGCCGCGACCACCTTCGCCTTCGAGTCGTTCGTGTGCGGTGACACCGACCGACCGAAGCCGACCAAACCAGCCGACGACGCCCCGAAGGCCCGCAAGCCCGGCGGCAAGCCCCTGGCCGCGAAGCCGGCCCTTGTGGCCGAGTCGCCACTGGACCATTCCTTCGTGGCCGAGTCGGTGGTGTCGGCACCTGTTACAGCACCGACGGTCGAGTGGCGGGAGAAACGCGACGCCCTGGAGAAACGATTCCTGGCGGTGGACGGGCCGCTCGACCACCCGGACCGGACGGCCCTGTGGCCGCAACTGGCGGTGGCCAACGCCGGCGCCGGTGAACCCGGCGAGGCGGCCATCTGCTGGCTGAACGCCGCCTGGGCCGGCGACCCGTCGGCGTCAGCCGGCTGGCTGGCCGCGGAGGGCAAGGTCGATGGCACCCTGTTCGACGCCGCAGACCCGACCCCCGGCGAGGCCCGGCGCGCGATCGCACTGTTCTTGGCCGACCCGGGCAAGCTGCCGCTGCCGGTCGTGCAGAAGTTCCTCGCCGCCAACGAAGCCACGCTGCCGGCACGGTCGGTCTGGCTGGCGGCTCTGACACTGGCCGAGCGGAGCGGGGCCGACGCCCTCGGGCTGGCCCGGGTGCGGGACCGGCTGCTCGGCCGGATGCTGGAAGAGGGCTTGAACCCGGAGCGCGACCTGCCGGCGTTCCTGCGGTTCGCCGGGCTGACCGACTCGGATCGGGTGCGGCTGGTCCGGGCCGGTGCCGCCCAGTTACACGACGAGGTCCGCCGCTGGTGTGCCGTCGGACTAGACAAGGGAGGCGAGGCGGCCGACCGCACCGCCACCCTCGGATACGTCGATCTGCTGTTCGCCTTCGGCCTGGCCCGGCTGGGCGACACGGCGGCGGCCGAGCAGTTGGTGACGACCGCCCGTCGGACCCTCGACGGGGTGACGACCGCCGGCGCCCGGGCGGCCGCCGGCTGGCTGTTCGACGGCTACGCCTACCGGGTGAGCCAGGCGGCGGCCGGCAAGGCCCACGCCGGCGTCCTGCCCGCGGACCTGATGGCCCGGCTGGAGGTTCTGCGGGCGAAGGCCGTGCCCGGCGGCCAGGGCCAGTCGGACGAGCAACTGGTGGCCTACGCCATCGACCGCCAGCGGCACACCTCCCGGGTGCTGGAGCCGGTCGAGAAGCTCGACCCGTACCGGGTGCAGAAGCGACACGCCGGCCAGTTGCACGACGCCCTGCTCGGGCTGGAGCGGCTGGCCGAGCCGGCCGTGCTGGCCCGCCGGGTGCGGGAACTGTACGACGGCGGGCCGGACGGCCGGCCCACGCCCACCAGCCGGTCGCTCGTGCTGGAGGCGGCGGTGCCCCTGGCCCACCGGGTCGGCGAGGCGTTCACCCTGGAACTGATCGACCGACTCGCCGACTTGGTGGCCACCGCCCCGCCGGCCGACGCGGCCGGCTGCGAGACCTACGGCCACTTGCTGGAACGCGGGCTGTTCCTGGCCGGCTTCTACGACCGCCGGGAGGAAGTCCAACGGCTGGTCGAACTGTTCGTCAAAACGGCCCGCGGCCGGACGGACGACCAGCGGTTCACCCTGGTCAACACGGTGGCCGTGCCGGCCCTGCGGAGCCTGCGGCGGCTCGGCCTGCGGGAGGAGATCGACAAGCTGGCCGGCCGGCTGCCGGAGGTGGCCTTCGGCAGCCAGCCCGTCGCCGGGGTGCCGGCCCGCTACCTGGGCAAACCGGCGACGCTCGGGCTGGCGGTGCCGGCCGCCCTGGCAGTCGCGGCCGGCTGGAACCTGGTCGGCCTTGCCGACCGGGCGGCCCCGGTACTGGCCGATGCCGAGGGGCTGCTCACCGGGCCGGCCGCCGACAAGCTGTCCGCCCTACACTACCCGCGGGCGGTGCAGGCGTACCTGGCGGCGGCCGGGTTCGGCCCGCCGGACGTCGGCCTCCAGCGGCTCACCCGGCTGTTCACGGCCATGCGCGAGCCACGCCTGGCCGGGCGCGTCCTCAACACCCGCAGTTCGTCGCCGATCCTGAGCGTGTTCCACCTGGCCGTCGCCGAGGACGCCGTGCTGGCCGCCAGCGGGGACGAGTTCGCCCTGGGGGACGCCGGCCGGCGGTGGCTGGAGGAGGACGAACAGATCGTCCGCCGGCGGCTGCACCGGGACATGGCCCGGGCGCTGGAACGCGGGCTATAGTTGACGGCCATGCCGGTGTACCGCCTGCCGTCCGCCGACCTTCTGCGTGCCGCCCTCGTGGCTGGGGTGGTGCCTGCGGCCGTGGCCCGCCGGCCAGTAGCGCTGGCACGAGACGGCGGCCGAGTGTGGCTGGAGCTGCCGGCCGAAACCCCCACGGCCGTCCGCGAGTTTCTCGTCCGGGCCGGGGCCACCGTTCACCCCACACACCCACCGTTGATGCTCGCCCCGTGCTGGGCGGCCGTCATCCCGCTGGTGCCGGCCGGCGAACCCTGTTCCGGCACTCGCCTGCTGCCCTTCCGGCGTGGGCGAACCGGACCTCTGCTCTTCGGCGACGACGGCCGGGCGTGGGTCGTCACCGAGACACAGGCCAACGACGGGTTTCGACTGACCGGGCCGGGCGTCTGGGTGCGGGTCGGGTGGCGACACCCGTGCCCCGAGCACCTGACCCCGCCGGTGGGTAGCCAGTTGATGCTCGACCCGTCGGCCGGCTGGTCGCTGGTCCCGTTCCGGCCCCGCGGGCCGGCCCCGCTGTTCGAGCTGACACGGCGGGCGACGCCAACCGTCGTGGCACGCCGCCCCCGGCTGCCGCTCGCCTTCGGTCGCACGGCGGCCGTGGCGGGCACGCTCTGGGTGCGGCCGCTCTCTCCCAGCGCTGTCGCTCATGAGGTGTTGGCCGAGGCCGGCGCCGACGCACTCGACGGCTTCGAGGCGATGGCGATCACCGGCCCGGGGCGAGGCACGGTGGTGCGGGCCGCCCGTGTCGGCCCGTCGCCGGCGGCGTGGGGCCGCGGTTACACGCAGGTTTCCGACCGGCTGTACGTCCCGAACGGGCGGCGGCTGTCGGCCGTCGTCGTACAGAGCATTCTTCCGCCGCCGGGGTGTGTCCGCTGGCTGACCGACGACGGCGCGTTGGCGATGCATACCGCTTCCGCACAGTTCCGCCCGTTGGCCGAGTGGGTCCGGTACGCCACCCCGTCGTCGCGGCCACTGGTTGCCGTCGTGCCACGCTCGGCCTTCGACCTGGGCGAGCCGCCGCTGGACGCCGTGCCACGGACGGAAGTCCTGCCACCAGCTGCTCTGCCGCCCCGGCCGGCGCCGCCCGCCGCGCGCCCCCGGCCCCGGTGGCCGGTCGCCGTCGGACTCGCTGCCGTCCGCCCCCGCCCGGCAGCCTCGTCGGCGGTGCGAGCCGTCGAGGCGCGGCTGGTCGCGGAACTGCCCGACCGTTCGCCCGTCGAACAGGCGGCACGGTGGGCTGAGCTGGCCTGCGCGTACGAGTCTGTCGGGCGGCGGGCGGACGCGGATGGGTGCTGGCTGAGTGCGGTCTGGTGCCACCCGGCCCCGCCGACCGACTGGCCGACGCCGGATCGACTCGACGGCCGTGAGGCCGACGCCTGCGTGCGGGCCGTCTGGCTGGTCCGGTTTGCGGAGGCCCGCCGCCAGGACGACCCGCTCGCCCTGGCCCGCTGCCGAGACCGGCTGCTCGCCCGCCTGGCATCCGGCGGATCGAACCTGGACGCACCAGCTTTCCTGCGACGGACGGATAACCGGCCCGACCCGGCCGGCGTCCGCGAGTGGCTGGCCGTGGCGACCGGCCCGATCCGCAAGTGGGTGGCCGCCAGTGCGGGCGGCACGCGACTGGCCTGGTCCGGGCTGGACGCCGACCGGGCCGCCACCCGGCGGTACGCGGACCTGCTGCTGGCCTGGGGGTCGGCGACCGTCGGCGACCGGGCCGCGACCGACCGGGCCACGACCGCCGTGGCCGGGCTGACCGCGCTGCGGCGGCCGGCGGGCGTCGAGCCGGCGGTGCATCGCACGCTGGGCGAGCTGTTTTCGCGGCGGGTGCGCGAGGCCCGGGACGGCTGGCCGGCCCCGACGCCGCCGCCCGACCTCACGGGCCTGTCCGCCCTCGGCCGGTACGTGGTCCAGCGGATGTCGGCCGGGTGCGACTGTCTCGGAACGGTCGGGCCGCCGCCGTTGGACACGCCGGCCGGGACGGCGCGAGCCGCCGCCGACGCCGCCCGCGTCGCACACCGGCCCGCCGACATCCGTGCCCTGATCGCCTCGCTGGACGGGCCGACCACCGTGCTCGCAGCCGGGTCGCTCTTCCGTGCCGCGCGGGCGCTCGACCTGCACAACGAGGCGGCCGGGCTGGTGGCGAGTTTGAGCCGGCTGAACCCACCGACCGGCGGACGCCGCGACCTCGGGCTGGCGATCGGCCGCTACCTGATCGGGGACGAGGCGGGCGGCGACCGGGCGCTCGACGCCGCCCGCCAGCGGCTGTTCGTCGCCGGCGTACCAGACCTGCGAATGCGTGGCGAGTTGGCCGTCGCCTACGCCACCGCCGCCGGCCACGCCGCCCCCGGGCTGGCACTCGGCCGGCTGGACGAACTCGTCCGCCGGCTCGGGCCGGTGGCGGCCGGCGGGGCGTGCGGCCGGTACTTCGCCCTGCTGCCGCTGCGGGTGGTGGACGCGGTGGTGCGGGCGGCCGTCGGCGACGACCTGGCCCCGTCCCCGGCGGTGCGGCGGTTCCTGGCCCACGAGGAACACGTCACCCGCCGCCGCATCCACCGCGACGTGCGTACACTGCTAATCGACGACCGCTGAGCGCCGAGAGGGAGACATGACTTCAGCCGACGAGCTGCCGCTCGACCAGTTGCAGGACGAGGCGGACGCCATCCGCTCCCGCATCGACCGCTTCCGCCGGTCGCTCGGCCGGTTCTTCGTGCAGAAGCAGGAGGTCATCGACCTCATGTGTGTGGCGGCGGTGGCCCAGGAGCCGCTGCTGCTGGTCGGCCCGCCCGGCACCGCCAAGAGCGACCTGGTGCTGAAGTTCAAGGACGCCCTCGGCCTCGGGGAGGGCGACTACTTCGAGTACATGCTCACCCGGTTCACCGAGCCGAGCGAGATCCTCGGGGCCATCGACATCCGCGAGCTGCGGGACGGCCGCTACCTCCGCAAGAAGGAGGGCAAGCTGCCGACCGCCAAGCTCGTGTTCTTGGACGAGATTTTCAAGTCGAACTCGGCGATCCTGAACATCCTGCTGACGATCATCAACGAGCGGAAGTTCTACCAGGAGGGCAAGCCGGAGCCGGTGCCGCTCAAGATATTGTTCGCCGCCACCAACGAGATCCCCGAGCAGAGCGAGTTGGGGGCGCTCAAGGACCGCTTCGTGCTCAAGGTGCAGAGCCGCAGCGTGCAGGACGACCACTTCACCGAGCTGATCGACGCCGGGCTGGCGGCCGAGGCGAACAAGGGGCTGAACCAGAAGCCGTGGGCCGAGGGGCACGCCAGCCTGGACGACTTCCTGAAGGCCAACCGCTACCTGACGTTCCTGTTCGGCCGCCGCACGACGGACGCCGGCGGGGACGACCAGACCGACCGCACCCGGTTCTTCCCGGCCGACGTGTTCCGCGAGTTCCAGCGGCTCGTCAAAACGCTCGTGCGGGAGGACCGCATCTTCATCAGCGACCGCAAGCTGGTGAAGCTGTACAAGCTGTTCCGGGTGCGGGCCTGGCTGTTCAGCGGCGGCACCGTCACCCGCGACGACTTGCGACTGTTGGCCTACCTCGGCGAGACGCACGCCGAGATCGAACACCTCCGCGAGAAGGTGCCGACACTCCTGGGGGACGGCTGATATGAGTTGCCGAATTGTCAGCCCCGCCACGGCCCAGGTGCGGGCGGCGACCGGCCGGCTGATTGACGTCCGCACGCCGGCCGAGTTCGCCGCCGTCCATGCCGTCGGGGCGGTGAATATGCCGCTCGACCGGCTCGACGTGACGGCCGTCGGTTCGGGGCCGGTAACGGTGATTTGCCAGTCTGGCGGCCGCGGGAAGTTGGCGTGCGACCGCTTGCGGGCGGCCGGGCTCGCGGACGTGGTCAACGTCGAGGGCGGCACCGCCGCCTGGGAGCGGGCCGGCCTACCGACCGTCCGCGGCCGGCGGGTCATGTCGCTGGAGCGGCAGGTGCGTGTCGCCGCCGGGTCACTGGTGCTTGTGGGGCTGGCAACCGGGCTGCTACTCCATCCGGCCGGGTTCTGGCTGTCGGCGTTCGTCGGCGGCGGGCTGGTGTTTTCCGGCCTCACGGACACTTGTGGCATGGGGGTGTTGCTCGCCCGGATGCCGTGGAACACTCGCGTCGCGGGGTGCCAGTCGTGAGTGGGGTTGTCGGCTGGTTGCGGGCGGTCGGGTTTGCCGAGGGCTGCTCGTTCCTGCTGCTCCTGCTGGTGGCCATGCCGCTGAAGTACCTGGCCGCCGAGCCGCGGCCGGTGCAGGTGGTCGGGGCGGTCCACGGCGCCCTGTGGGTGCTGTTCCTGGGCCTGGCGGCGGCGGTCGGGCGGCGGCGCCAGTGGCCGCTGGGCCGGTACGTCGCGGCTTTCGCGGCGTCGGTGCTGCCCGGCGGGCCGTTCGTGTTCGACCGCGTGCTCGCCAACCCGCGCCGAACCATTTGAGCGGGTGTCAGGGTTTGCCGTGAATTCGAGTCGGCAAACCGCGCTCGCCGTCAGCCGGCGGGGTTACAATAAATCGTCTGCCGCACCCACCGACCGGCCGCGAGCATCCATGAGCGACAACCCGAACCGCCTCGGCGGCGTCATCCACGTCTACCAGAAGTACGACCCGGCCAGCTTCCCGTCGCCGACCCAACCGCCCCCCGACCTGGTGACGCCGGCGTTCGAACACCTGCTCCGCCACGGCGACCTGAGCGAGCTGACCGAGGAGGAGTTGGCCCGCGCCATCCGCCTCGACCCGAGCCAGATCGCCAACCTCGGGCCGAGCCTGGAGGCCCTCAAGGCGATGCTCGAAGAGCGGAAACAGAAGCTGCTGGCCGAGTACGAGACGAAGGCCGCCCAGGACGAGGCGAAGAAGCGGTTCAAGGACCGGGCCGACGCCGCCAAGCCGCCCGACAAGCTGGCCAAGCGGTACAAGCAGGCGGTCCACGAGGAGCAACTGTACGACCTCGAAAACCTCTACTACCTGGCCGACGGCGACCAGTCGAAGTTCGCTCAAGACCTCGTCCAGACGGTGCAGAGCCTCGGCGACAAGTACCAGGTGGACGAGCTGGCCGGCAAGTACGACTTCACGGGCAAGACCCGCATGACGGTGCCGCACGCGCTGGAGGTCAAGGAGGAGCTGGAGACCATCGACAAGTTGCTGAAGCAACTGGAAGAGGCCAAGAAGACGGCTCAAATCGCCATCATCGACATGGAAGCCCTGGCCGAGTTCGCCGACGAGGCCGACCTCGAAGCGCTCAAGGAACTCCAGCGGCAGGTGGAGGAGTACGTCAAGGAGCAGGCCCGCCAGCAGGGCTTGGAGGGGGACGCCAAGAAGGGCTTTCAGATGACCCCGAAGGCGTACCGGCTGTTCCAGTCGAAGGTGCTGACGCAGATTTTCAGCGACCTCAAGGCCAGCCGCACCGGCCGGCACCCGGACGCCCTGCTGGGGGACGGGGCCACCGAGTCGCCGCTGACCAAGGGGTACGAGTTCGGCGACTCGGTCAGCCACATGGACATCCCCGGCAGCTTCACCAACGCGCTCATCCGCAACGGGCCGGGGCTGCCGGTGCGGATGCGGGCGGACGACATCATCGTCCACAAGACCCGCAACACGCCGAAGGCGGCGACGTGCGTGCTGCTCGACATGAGCGGGTCGATGCGGTACGACGGGCTGTACGTGAACGTCAAGCGGATGGGGCTGGCGCTCGACGGGCTGATCCGCAGCGAGTACCCCGGCGACTTCCTCCAGTTCGTCGAGATGTACACGTTCGCCAAGCCCCGCGCCGTCGCCGAGGTGGCGGCCCTCATGCCGAAGCCGGTGACCATCTTCAACCCGGTCGTCCGGCTGAAAGCCGACATGACCCGGCCGGACGCCAGCGAGTACAAGATTCCCTGGCACTTTACCAACATCCAACACGCCTTGCAGACTGCCCGCCGCTATCTGACCAACCAGCCGACGCCCAACCGACAGGTGATGCTCATCACCGACGGGCTGCCGACGGCCCACTTCGAGGGCGGCACCCTGTTCATGCTCTACCCGCCGGACCCCCGCACCGAGGCGGCCACCCTGCGGGAGGCGATGCTGTGTGCGAAGGAGGGCATCACCATCAACATTTTCCTGCTGAGCACGTGGAACCAGAGCCGGGAAGACATCCGGTTCGCGTACAAAATGGCCGAGACCACAAAAGGCCGGGTCATTTTCACCGCCGGCAAGGAGCTGGATCGGTTCGTGGTCCACGATTACATCAAGCGGCGGAAGATGATCCTCGGCTGAACCGGAGGCGACCATGCGACACCGCGGATTTACACTCGTCGAATTGTTGGTCGTCAGCGCCATCATCGTCGTGCTGATGGCGCTGATGCTGCCGGCCGTGCAGAAGGTGCGGCAGGCCGCCATCAACTCCAAGCTGTCCGGCTCGTACTCGGACCTGCCGGTGGCCCAGCAACAGGCCCAGATGGCGGCCCCAGCCGTCGCCCCGCCAGTGCCGCGGCCGAAGGCCAGCGTCCGGGCGTTCGACGCCGACGTGCGGCTGGAACCCCGGCTGAGCGTCGGCACATCCACCCCCGAGTCGATCTATGAGGCCCGGCTGGAGGCCCGCATCTCACCTGGCTGGGGCCGCTGAGCGTGGCCGTGTTCGGCCTGGTGGCCGGGCTGATCGTCCACATCGCCGGCGTGCCGCGGTTTGATCGTTGGATGCTGCTGCTGACCATCGGCACCTTCGCCGGTGCCTATCCGCTCATGTGCTTCGCACAGGAGTACCTGCCGCTCGGGTCGGCGGTGGCCGGGTCGGCGGCGGTGGCGCTCGCCGTCATCGGGGTGCGGTCGGTGTCGCTGCTCGGGTGGCGGCTGGGGGTCGGCGGGGTGGTGCTGCCGGCGGCCGTCATCCTGGCCGTGGCCCTCGTGGCGGCCCTGTACCCGCGGCTCCAGGGGATCGTGCTGACGGCCGGGGCACTCGGCTTCTTCGTCACGCTCATGCAACTGCTGCCGCGACTGCGGCTGACCGACGCCTTCCTCGGCACCGGTGGCCCGCCGGCCGCGGGGACTACTCCGCCCGATACAGCGCCCGCACCCGGCGGCTGATCATCCGGGTGACGAACCGCGGGGCCAGCCGGTTGGCCAGCACCAGCCGGCGGGTGTCCCGGCCGACCAGTGTCTCGCGGCGGCCGGTCCGCAGGGCCGCCACGATGGCGTCCGCTACCTCCTCGGGCGGGGTGGCGTGCTCGAAGTCGAGGTCCGCCTTCCCGTCCTTCCGTAACAGGTGCCGGCCGAGGTCGTGACTGCGGGTCAGCCCCGGCACCACCAGCAGCACGTCCACGCCGTACCGGGCGAACTCGCCCCGCAGTGCCTCCGTCAAGCCGACGAGTGCGGCCTTCGCCCCGGAGTGTTCCGGCCAGGCCGGCAAACCCCGCTTGCCGCACAGGCTGGCCACGTTCAGTACCGCCGGCGTCGTCCCCGCGGCCAGCAGTGGCAGGCAGACGCGGGTCAGCTCGGCCGGGGCGAAGAAGTTGGTCTCCGTCACCGTCCGCAGAATTTCCGGCGTGCTGGTGGCGAAGTGGCCCCAACTGGCGACCCCGGCGTTGTTCACCAGCAGGTCGAGGCCGCCGAATCGCTCGACGGCGGTTGCTGCGACGGCTTGGCGGCCGGCGTCCGTCGTCAGGTCGGCCGGGCAGGCGACGGCGTCGGGTAGCGACGCCGCCAACTCGTGGAGTGGGGCCGCCGACCGGGCGGCCAGCACCAGCCGGCACCCCTGCCCGGCCAGCCGCTCGGCGGTCAGCCGGCCGATGCCGCGGGACGCCCCGGTGACGACCGCCCGCAGTCCGCTCAGGTTTCGACGCATGGGGACATGGTAGCCGGCCGCGGCTCGCCCGGCGGGGATGGTTCTCACCCGCCGGGATGGTTCTCACGCTCCCGGAATCGGCCGCAAGTCGTTGGCCGCGTAAGGTCGTTCGCACCGCGCGGTTGGTTCGCATGGGGGGTGTGCGCGGCGTGAGAACCAACCCGGTTGGCCTTCCCCTGCCGCCCGCCGCCGGTTTACCATCGTCGCCCATGCAATGGCTGCTGGTCGGCTACATGTTCCTGTTCATCCACCGCCCGTTCGAGGTGTGGCCGGTCCTCGGCGACCTGCGGGTGGAGCGGGTGTACATGCTGCTCACCCTGGCCGTGTGGGCCGTCCACCCGGGCAAGCGGTTGCTGCCCGACCTCCAGCACGCGGCGTACCTCGGCTTCGCCGCCGCCGTCCTGCTGGCCTGGGGCCTGAGTCCGTGGATGGACCAGGGCCAGCCGCAGGTGGAAGACTGGCTCAAGGTGTTGGTGTTCTACCTGCTGCTCGTCACGAGTGTCCACGACGAGGCGGCGCTGAAGCGGGTGGTGGTCGGGTTCGTCGGCGTTATGGGGGTGTACCTGCTGCACTCGCTGCGGGAGTTCGTCGGCGGCCGGCACGTCTACCGCATGGGCATCACCCGGCTCGTCGGGGTGGACAGCACCATGGGCGACCCGAACAGCTTCGGGGCGACGGTGGTGTTCGCCCTGCCCTTCCTCGTCTGCCTGTGGCGGGCCGGGGTCGGCGGCCGGTTCGGCAAGCTGTTGCTGACCGGGTACGCCGGGCTGTCGGTGGTGTGCATCCTGCTCACCGGCTCGCGGTCCAGCCTGCTCGGCCTCGGCCTGTGGGCCGTCCTGCTGCTGCTGAAGTCGCGGCGGCGGTTCCTGTACCTCGGGCTGCTGCTGGCCGCCGCGCCGCCGGTCTTCCTGGCCCTGCCGGAGTCGCTGCAAACCCGGTTCGAGACGATCGTCAACCCGGACGCGGGGCCGGAGAACGCGAAGGAGTCCGGGGAAGGCCGCATCCTCGGGCTGATGACCGGGCTGGACCTGCTCGCCGCCAACCCGCTGACCGGCGTCGGCCCCGGGGCGTGGCGGCCGGCCACCAAGAGTCCGATCGAGTCGCACAACCTGTACGGCCAGCTCATGGGCGAGTTGGGCGGCCTCGGCGTGCTGGCGTTCCTCGGCGTACTGGTGTGCTTCTGGCGGAACCTGCGGGCCGTCGGTCGGGTGCGGCGGGCGGTGCCCGAATGGCGGGACGACCTCGTGTTCCAGGTGCCGGCGGCGGTCGGCACCGGCGTGCTGCTGCTGCTGTTCATGGGCAACTTCGGGCACAACCTGTTCCGCTACTCGTGGCTGTGGTACGGCGGGTTCCTGGTCATCGCCCGGCACTGCGTAGAAACTCGGCTGACGGCCGGCGAGTACGACGAACTGGACGCCGGGGAGGAGGACGAAGAGCTGCCGGACGGCTGGACCGCCCATACGGGACACGACGCCGTCGGGTCTGCGGTTGCCCATTGACCGCCGCCCGGCAACAATATGCCCATGACTTCGACGCTCGTGCTGCTCGTGGGGCTGTCGGTGGCCCAGCCGGGCGCCGGGTCGGTGTCCGGGGCGGACATCAAGCGGCTGGCCCAGCGGGTGCTGCGGCTCGACCCCGGCAGCGTGCCGCCGGCGGACCCCAAAGACGCCGACGCCATCAAGAAGCTGCTCGAAAATCACCCCGACTTGAAGCGGGCCGTCGAGCAGCAGGTCAAAGACTTCGAGAAGCTGCCGCCCGAAAAGCAGCGGGAGAAGCTGGCCGAGTTGCAGAAGCAGACGACCGATCCGGCCATCCAGAAGCAGCTCGACCAGATTTTCGAGAAGCCGCCGGCCGCGACGCCAACCCCGCCCGTAGCGCCGCCGGCCGCGACGCCAACCCCGCCCGTAGCGCCGCCCCCCGGCCGCGCGGACCCGCCCAGCCCCGCACTGCCGCCGCCGGCCGACAGCCGGCCGCCGTCGGCCCAGCCCGGCGGGAGCGACCAAGTGCCCACCCCACAGCCTGCGGCGACCCCGCCGCCGCCGCCACCGTCACCGGCACCCGCCCCGACGACACCACCCGCAGCCGCGGGCCGGGCCGGGTACGACAAGTTCGTGCGGTTCTTCGAGCAGAACGTCGGCCCGCTCAAGGACATGCCGGCCGTGCAGCAGTTGGCCAAAGAACTACTCCGCGGCACGGCCGACGCCGCGGCGGCCGGCACGAGCAACGGGCCACTCGGCGACCTGCTCGGCTCGAAGGCTGCCGGCGATCTGCTGAAGGGGTTGCCGGAAGGCGGCGACCGCAGCGACTGGAAGCTGCCGGAGTTCGGCGGGCTGCCAGACGCCCCGGGCACGTCATCACTGCCGAAAGCCAGCCTAGCTCCGCCGTCGGCCAGCGTCGTCGGGATCGGTCTGGGGCTGGTGGTGGCGGCCGTCGTGCTGGCCGTGGCCTTGCGTTACCTGCCGAAGTGGGCGACGGCCGACGGCCCCCGCCCGGTGCCCGGTCTCGGTCCGTGGCCGCTCGACCCGCGGCGGGTGGAGACGCGGGCTGATCTGGTGCGGGCGTTCGAGTACCTGTCGGTGCTGCTCAACGGCGACCGGGCCCGGTCCTACTCGCACGAGGCCGCGGCGGCAGCGCTGCGGGAGGTGGTGCCGGACGCGGCCGACGCCGCCGGCCCACTGGCCGACGCCTACGCCCTGGCCCGGTACACCCCGACCGACCAGCCGCTGAGCGTCGAACAGATTGCCGACGCCCGCCGCCACCTGTGCCGGCTGGCCGGGGTGCCGGCGGCATGAGGCCCGCACTCATCCTGTTGTTACTCGCCGGTCCGGCCGTCGCTCGGCAGTCGCTCCCGGCCGACGGCAGCGAGCTGTTCCGCGGGCTGCTCCCCCGGCTCGGGTACACCCCGGCGGCGGACGCGAGCCAGGCCCGCGTGGTGATCGTGTTCGGCCCGCCGGGGCCGAGCGGCATCCCCGCCACCTGTCAGCGGGTGCTGACTGCCGGCGGGTCGGTGCTGATCGTCGCGGCGGACTTCCCGACCCTGCCGGACTACCTGCCGGGGCGGCCGACGGTGTCAGCCTTCAAGGGGGGCCGGCAGCGACTCGTCGTCCGCCAGATGGTGACGCCGCCCGGTCGCCGGGTCGGGGTGTGCGTCGAAGCGACGGCCCCGAACGGGCAGGGGCCGGCCGTGCCCGGTGGCGTGGCGGTCGAGTTGCCGCCGGCCCGGCTGGCGTGGGGAAGACCGGCCCGGCCGTGGGTCGGGACGGACGTCGGGTTCGGCCCGGACGGCAGCCTGGCCGCGATCAGCCTGACTCGCCAGGCCGGCGGGCGGGCACTGGTCGTCGCCAGCGCGGAGGTGTTTTCCAACCAGCTCATGGCCGGTCAGTTCGACGCCGACACCGGCAACCTCGATTTCGCCTTCAATGTCCTCCGCTGGCTCAAGCCGGCCGGGTCGGGACCGGTGCCGTGCCTGTTCCTGGACCACGGCGAGGTGGTGGACAGGTTCGACGCGGTGAACTACACGGCCGCGGCGACGGCCGACCTGCCACCCGTCGGGCCGCCGCCGCTGTCCGCGTTCCTCACCCCCGAAGCACAAGCGAAGTTGACCGACGCGGCCAACGAGGCGCTCGACCGCGTTCAGCAGAACGACTCGCTGAGCGGCCCGTTCGCCGGCCCGCGGCGGTTCCAACGGACCATGCGGTGGCTACTCGGCGTCCTGGCGTTGATTATGGCGGTCGCCCTCATCCGCCGGGCGCGGGCGGCCCGCCGGCCGGGGGCGGAGCCGCCGTCGAAGGCCGCGGCTGGCCCCACCGGCACCCTCGCCCGGCGGCGGGAGGAACTGCTCCGCGGCGGCGACCACACGGCCGCGGTGCGGGACTACCTGATCGAGCTGTTCCGCGAGTACGGGCTGCGGCTAGACGAGTACCGGCACCCCAAGGGGATGCCGCGGGTTGAGGCGGACCGGCCCACGACGGACCAACTCGCTAAGCTATGGCAGGCGGCCTACGGGCCGCACCCGGTCAGCTACACGCGGTGGAAGGAGCTGGAGCCGATGATCGAGGAGGTGCGGGCGGCCGGGGCGGCGGGCCGGTGGCGGTTCGCCGGGGGCCGGGCATGAGTGCCGACGCCGACGGGCTGGCTAAGGACGCCACCCACCTGCGGGACGCCGTCGCCGCCGAGGTCCGGCGAGTAGTGGTCGGGGCCGACGCCGTGGTCGAACAGTTGCTCGTCGCCCTGCTGGCCGGCGGGCACGTCCTGCTGGAAGGCGTACCCGGGGTGGCCAAGACCACCCTCTCGAAGGTGTTCGCCCGGCTGCTCGGGTGCGAGTACCACCGCATCCAGTTCACCCCCGACCTGCTGCCGTCGGACGTGACCGGCACCAGCGTGTTCGACCGCAACGCCAACGACTTCGTCCTCCGCAAGGGGCCGATCTTCACCCAGGTGCTGCTGGCCGACGAGATCAACCGCGCGCCGGCCAAGACGCAGTCGGCGCTACTGGAGGCGATGCAGGAGCAGCAGGTGACGGTGGACGGCCAGACGCTGCCGCTGCCGCTGCCGTTCCTGGTGCTGGCCACCCAGAACCCGATCGAGCAGGAGGGCGTGTACCGCCTGCCGGAGGCCCAGCTCGACCGCTTCCTGCTGCGGGTGGAGATGGGCTACCCCGGGGCCGACGCCGAGGTGGACATGCTCAAGCTGCACGGCCGGCCGGCCGTCGAGGTGTCGCCGCTGACCACGCCCGACCGCATCCTGTCGCTGCAATCCCGGCTGTCGGCGGTGTTCGGGGCCGAGCCTCTGTACCGCTATATCGTGCAAGTGGCCGAAGCCACCCGCGGCCACCCCGACCTGTCGCTCGGGGCCAGCCCCCGCGCGGCGCTCAGCCTGCTGCGGGCCGCCCGCGCCCGGGCCGCCCTCGCCGGCCGCGGTTACTTCACCCACGCCGACGTGCAGGCGATGGCCGGCCCGGTGTTGGCCCACCGGCTCATCCTGCGGCCCGAAGCCGAGATCGACGGCCGGCGGGTGGGCGACGCGCTGGCCGAGGTGCTGAAGCGGGTGCCGGTGACGGAAACCGTCTGACGTGTTGACCCCCCGCGGCTGGCGGTTCCTCTTCACCGTCGGCCTGCTGGCGGTCGGCGGGACGGTGCTACTCGGCGGTGTCGATCCGCTCGTGCCGCTGCTCGGGCTGAGTACCTTCGTCTGGTTCCTCGTCGGCTGGCTGCGGTTCAGTTGGCGGGTGCGGTCGGCCGCCGGCCGCATCGCCGTCCACCGGGTGGTGCTGGCCGCCGGCCGGCCGACATCCGTCGTTTGGGCCGGGTCGAGTCCCAGCGTTCGCATCACCGTCACGCTGGACGCCGGCCGCTTGCCGGGCCTCACCCTGTTCGACCGCCCGCCGACCGATCTGCCGGACACCGAGGCCGACGAGCTGGTGGGCGAGTTGCGGCCGGACCGCCCGGCCGTCGCCGAGACGACCATCCGCCCGACCGCCCCCGGCGTGCTGCGGTTCGAGGGCGTCGAGGTGCGGGCGGCCGACCCGTGTGGGTTTTTCGACCGGACCTGGTTCGTCCGCCACATCACCGAACTACCAGTACTGCCGCCGCTGCTGCCCGTGCGGTCCGGCAGGCCGCGGGGGGTGAAGCGGGTGAACGCCCTGCCGCCGCCGGGGCTGTACCGGCTCCGCCGGCCCGGCGGCGGCGGCGAGCTGTTGGACCTCCGCGACTACCGTTCCGGCGACCCGCCCAAGACCATCGCCTGGAAGGCGTCGGCCCGCCGCGACCGGCTCATCACCAAGGAGTTCGAGAGCGACGTGCCGGTGCGGTGCGTCCTGTTCGTGGATGCGTCCAACGGCGCGCGGGTGGGGCCGGCCGGCGAGACACCAGTGGCCCGACTGGCGACGGTGGCGGCCGGCATCGCCCAGGCGGCGTCCGCCGGCCGCGACCTGATCGGGCTGACGGTGTGCGACGACGCCACCAGCGAAACCATCGCGCCGGCCCGGACGCCGGTCCACCGGGTGCGGGTGCTGCGGGCGCTGGCCGAGGCCGCCGGCCGGCTACCAGTGCCGCTGACCAGCGACGCCGACCGGCTCGCCCGACCGGCCCACGAGTTGGCGACCGCGATCTATCCCGATCTGCTCGCCGCCGACCTGAACGCCCAGCCGTTCGGGCTGTTCTGGCGGCCGGTCAGCGACTCCCGCTGGGGCTGGGTAGTGCTGACGCAGCTCCTGCTCCCCCTGTCCGTGTTCAGCAAGGCCGTGCTGGAGCGGCTGGCCGCCGTGGCGAACCTCGTCTCGCCGGCCGGATTCGGCTGGGCGGCACTGTTGGCCTTGCTCGCCTTCCCGTGGGCGGTGGCGGCCGGCATCTGGCTACTGCACGGCGTGCGCGGGCTGCTGCCGCCGCTGCGGGCGCAGGCCGCCCGACGCAAGCAGTTGGCCGCCCTGTTCGCGGCGGCCGATGGCAGCGGGCCGGCGACGGTCGAACGGCTCCTCCGCGACGACGCCGTGTTTGGCGAGCGGGCCGGCCGGTTCCTGGCCGACCACCGGGTGCGGGTGCCGCTCACCCTGACCGATGCCCGGGGCGACTAT
Source organism: Fimbriiglobus sp. (assembly GCA_043787415.1). GTDB lineage: Bacteria > Planctomycetota > Planctomycetia > Gemmatales > Gemmataceae > JAXMAZ01. The sequence goes on from JAYVUZ010000183.1 coordinate 44,134, forward strand.
CTGTACCGCTCGCCGGGCAAGGTGGCGGTCCTCGCGGCGGCCCTGACGCGGGCCGTGACCGTCGCCCGAGATAATGAGCTGTATGTGATCCACGCCGACCTCGCCGAGCTGACGCCGGACGAACTCGCGCCGCTGGTGGCCGCCGCCCGCACCGCCCGCGCCCGGCATCATTCGGTGCAGGTGGTGGTGCCGTGGCCGACCGACGTGCCGGCCGACCCGCCCCCCCTGCCGGCCGGCAAGGCCAAGCTGGCGACGCTGGTCCGGCTGCACCAGGCGAACCGCTACCACCGCGGGTATGTGGCCATACGTGGGGCGTTCGCGGCGGCCGGGGTGCCGGTGCTGCGGGCCATGCTCGACGACCCGATCCCCCGCATCCTGGACCGGCTCGACCGGCTCCGCGGCGTGGGGGCGCGGCGATGAGCAAGCCGACGATCATCCCGACCGACCTGATCATCGGCTTCGGCGGGGCGGCGGTGCTGGCCGTCGGGCTGGTCGCCGGCCGCGGGGCACTGGCCGGCGGGCTGGTCGGGGTGCTGGCGGCATTCGGGCTGGTCGCCCGCTGGGGGCCAGCCCCGCTGCTCGTGCTGGCTGCAGCCGCTTACCTCAGCCTGTTCACGGGCGGGTTGCCGCACCGCGAGGTGGACGGCCGGGGGCCGGTCGCACCGACCCTGCTCGACCTGCTCACTGCCGCCGCCGCCGTGGTGTACGTCGGCGGGCACTACCGCTCCCTCCGCCCGGACGCCGACGAGCCGCCGGCCGACGAACTCGCCGGGCTGTTCATCGGGGCCGGGGCGGCGGTGCTGGCCGGCGTGGCCGGCTACCTGCTCGTCACCCGCGTGCAGCCGGACTACGACCGTGGGCCACTACGGCTCCTGCGGGTGGACGAGGCCACCCCGACCGGCGATCAGCTCTTCAGCCGGGCGGTCATGCTGGCCGGGCTGCTCGGCGGCGCGACACTGCTGGCCGCGCTGGGGCTGTGGCTCGCCCGGCTCAACCGGCTCACCCCGGACGAGGCCCGGCAACTGCTGCTGGACACCGGCTGGCAGGAGAGCCGCCGCGAACTCGCCCGGCTCGAAACCTGGCGGGCCGCGGCCCGCCGACCGCCCGCCCCGAAGGGGCCCCTGCGGCGCGGCTGCTTCGTGGCCGTGGTCATCGGCCTGCTCGTGTTCGGCGGGTCGTTCTTGGGCTTCCTGTACATGCTGTCCCGGCTCAACTGACGGAGGGCGACGATGGCCGTCTGGCTACGCGAAGGGGCGGGGTGGGTGCTGCTCGGCGTCGGGCTGGCCGCCTTCGCGGTCTGCTACTTCGTGTTTTTGCTCCAGAAGCGGGTGATCGAGGCGGCCGCGCTCGGGGCCATCGGCTTCATCGTGTTCCGCGGCGGCATCCACCTGCTGAAGGTGGCCATCGCCGCCCGGGCCGCTGCCGAGGCGACACCTGTGCGGGGCAGGCGGTGATCCCGGCCGGAACGCGAGCGGTGGTGTTCGACGCCGTCGGCACGGTCATCCACCCGGCCGTGTCGGCCCCGCAGGTGTACGCAGAAATCGCCTACTACTTCGGGATGACGGTCGAACCGTCTGCGGTCCTTGAACGCTTCATCGCCGCGTATCGGGTCGAGGAGGCCGCCGACGAGCGGGCCGGCTGGGTGACGGACGAAGACCGCGAGGTGGGGCGGTGGCGGGCGATCGTCGCGGCGACGCTGCCGGGGGCGCCGGCCGGCGTGTTCGAGGAACTGTTCGCCCACTTCGCCCGGCCGGAGGCGTGGGCCGTGCCACCCGACGCCGCCGCCACCTTTGCCGTATTAGAAGCTCGCGGCCTGCGGCTCGGCCTCGGCAGCAACTACGACGAGCGGCTGCTCTCGGTGGTGGCCGGCCGGCCGGAACTGGCCCCTCTCGCCGGCTGCGTGGTGGTTAGCAGCCGGGTCGGGGTGCGGAAGCCGGGGCGGGCGTTCTTCGACCGGGTGTGCGTGGAACTCGGGTGCGAGCCGGGCGAGGTGGTGTTCGTCGGCGACGACTACGAGAACGACTACCTCGGCGCGACCGCGGCGGGGATGACAGCGGTGCTGCTCGTCCCGCAGTGGCAACGGCCGGACGTGAAGCAGCGGATTGGCACGCTCGGCCGGCTTGTGTAGGGCACGCCATGCGTGCCCTACGACGCCATCACTGCCTGGGCGGCCCGGAAGCCGCTGACCATCGCCCCGTCGATGCTGCCGTTGTCGCGGTGGTCGCCGCACACGAACAGGCCGTCCCGCACCACCACCGGCCGCCGCCACGGGGTCAGCGACCCGACCGGCATCCGCGGCAGGCTGTACGGGATGTGGTAGACCCGCAACAGCCGCCAGCCCGCCACCCCATCGAACCAGCCGCCGAGTTGCCGCCGCACCGCCACGTCGAGATCGGTGTATTCCACGTCCGGGGTGCCGACGACAGAAACACTTATCAGCGACTGACCGGGCGGGGCGTAGTCCGGGGACGCCGCCGACAGCACCACCACGCTGTTCGCCGGCCCCTGCCCTTCACCGTCGAGCATCAGGATTGGCTCGGCAGTCGGCGGTCGGTCGGTGGCGTAGTACAGGGTAGTGCTGCCGTTCCAGCCCGGGTCGGGGACTGCGTCCCAGAGCAGCCGGGCGGCCACGGTCGCGTCGGTGGCCACCACCACCGCGCTGGCCGGTAGTCCCTCGCCGGATTCCAACGTCACCGCCCCGCCGGCCACCGAAGCGACCGGGCTGTTCAACCGCACGCTGCCGGTCGGCAGGCCGGTGGCGATCTGCTTGGGGATTTCGCCCATGCCGAGTGCCGGCACCGCCCCGGCCCCGGCGGCGAACACCCGCAGCACGAACCGGGTGAACCGGCTGCTGGTGGTCAGTTCCTTGTCCAGGGCCACGCCGCCGAGGAACGGCCGGATGAGGCGGTCCACGAACTTGTCCGACAGTCCGCCGGTATGGGCGAACAGGTCGCGGGTCGTCTGCTCCGGGGCAGTCGGGGCTTCCAGTTCGTCCTTCTGGATGCGCCAAAAGAACGGCGGCAGCCGGAACTTGTCGGCCGGCGTGCCGACCGGGCCGAACAGCGAGCGCACGGCGGTCAGCGGCTCGGCCCGCGGGTCGGCGACGCGGTGGGACTGGCCCTTCCAGCGGACCAGTGACCCGCGGGTGAACGGCTTGAGCGAAAGGGCGTCGTAGTCGAGCACCCGCCGGGCTTCCGGGTAGCCGGGCAGGAAAATCTGGAACCCGCGGTCGAGCCGGAAGCCGTCCACCACGTCGGTGCGGACCCGGCCGCCGATCCCGTCGGACGCCTCCAGGACGACGAACGGCACGCCGCACTGGGCGAGCCGCCGGCCACAGCACAGCCCGGCCAGACCGGCCCCGACGATGACGACAGGATGACTCATGCCGGCGTTTTCCGGGCGGCGTGCCGCAGGATGAGGAAGAACGGCACCCACCAGGTCAGGTCGTTGAACACGCAGGTGACGGCCGCCGCCGGCTGCACCTCGCCGCGGACGATGCCGAACGCCATGCCGAGCGGGCCGAACAGCTTGCCTAGGAGGCCGACCAGCACCACCGGCCAGTGCGTCACCGGGTCGCGGCCGGCCAGCAGGTAGCCGATGCCGTACACGCCGACGATCATGCCGATGCACTGCCAGAGCTGCGGGTAGGTCAGCGGCTTGTCCGGCTGGAGCAGCCCGCTCCAGGCGAACGAGTGGGTCGGCGCCAGGACCACCCACGACCCCCACAGCAGGTTGTAGACGCCGGCGAGCGTTAGCACGACGGTCATCCAGCGGGGGAACGGGCGGCGGGTCATCGGCACGGCTCCGGGCCAGCGGGTATCCTGCTCTCACAGTACCGACCGGCCGCCGGCCGCAGACTTCACCCGAGCCGCCATGCTCCGCCCCACCGCACCCGCCGATTCGCCGGCTCTCGTCGCCGTCGCCGCCGGCACCGGCGTGTTCAAGCCGCATGAACTGGTCGCCCTCCGGGAAGTGCTGGACGACTTCCACGCCACCAACCACGCGTATGGCCATCGGGCATCCACTTGGGATGAGGCGGGCGAAGCCATCGGCTTCGTCTACCTGGCCCCGACGGCCATGACGGACCGCACCTGGGAGCTGTGGTGGATCGCCGTCGAGGCGGCCCGGCACGGCCAGGGGCTGGGGTCGAAGATGCTGGTCGCCGTCGAGGACACGGTACGGGCGGACGGCGGCCGGCTGCTGCTCATCGAAACCAGCTCGACGCCGGCGTATCAGCCGACCCGGCAATTCTATTTGAAGCACGGCTACACCGAGGCGGCCCACGTGCCGGACTTCTACGCCGACGGCGACGGCAAGGTGATCTTCTCGAAGCGGATCGACTTGTCCCGAATTGACCGCTCGGCGTGACGCCGGCCGGCACAACCGCACCAGCCCCACCCACCCGACTGCCGCCGACGCCGGTGGCCGCATTCCTGCCGGTTCCCCCTACCCTAGCTATCCTGCCGGGTCGATGAGTGCTTTTGAACACGCGGACGTCACAGGGTCGCCGGCGGTCGGCACCCCGGGCATCCGAGCTTGCCAGGAAGTCACCTAGACCCACTCCCCCGCCGCACCTTGCCAAGCCGCCGTAAATGGCTCAGCTTGGCCGGCCGGCGGGGCCGAAAGAGTGAGTGTCGGAGACAGGCTTGGTCGCCCGGCGGTTCCACCCGAACGGACTTCGGGCGGCGCCAGCCCCCCTGTGACCCCCGTGCCCGGCTTCGTCAACCCAGCCCCCGGTCTTCCGCCGCTTGCCCGGCGCGACGGGACGCCACCTCGCCCCCGCGGGTGTGGCGCCACCCCCGTCGCGCCCGGACCCGCCGGCCGGCAGAGGACCGCACCCCGGGGCGCGTCGAGTGGTAATGGAGTGCCCCCGATGAAAAAGGTGTTCACCACTGGTCAGGTCGCCAAGATCTGCAAGGTGGCCCCCCGCACCGTGTCCAAGTGGTTCGACAGCGGACGGCTCAAGGGGTATCGCATCCCCGGCAGCCAGGACCGCCGAATCCCCCGCGAGCAGCTCATCCGGTTCCTCAAGGAACACGGGATGCCGCTCGGGGAACTGGAGGAAGAGGAGTGGCACAAGGTGCTGCTCATCGGCACCGAGAAGCTGTTCAACGACCGCGTGCGGGAGTTGCTGCCGGAGGACGAGGACTACAAGTTCGAGCTGGCCCAGAGCGGGTTCGAGGCCGGCACTCTGGCCCAGTCGTTCCATCCGGACACGATTATTATCGACCTCGGCCTGGGCCGGTCGGAGAGCGTGCAGATCACCGGCAACCTGCGGAAGAACGAGGCGTACGCGTCCACGCTCATCGTCGGCCTGGCCGGCGAAGACGAGGCCGAGCCGGACTCGCTCAAGATCTACGGCTTTAACGACGTGTTCAAGAAACCGTTCGACGTTGCGTTGCTCGCCGAGAAGATTCGGGCCATCGCCGATGCTAAACGCGAGGACTGACCCCCGGCGGTCCGTCGTGCTGCGGCGGCGGCCGGCATTCCCTCATTGCCGGTCGCCGCCCCGGGCGGTCCGTCGCACCCCCCGGTGCGGCGGGCCGCCCGACCCCCATTTCCGGCTCACCTCTGCTACCATAGACCGCACGGGCACGGAGCCGCCCAGCTTGCCCCGCCTTCGGGGCTAACCCGAGGTGCGCTGATGCCAGCCACGCTGCCGGCCCCGACCGTCGCCCCGCCGAAGGCCCGCAAGCAAGCGGTGCGGCTGGCCATTAAGGTAGTCAAGCGGGTGGTGCCGCTCACCCTGATGGTCGCCTTTTTGCCCTGGACGCTGCTGGCGGCCGTCGCCGTCGGGCTGGTGGACGCCCTCCGCAACCGCCCGGTCCGGGTGAGTACGCTCGACCGCTACTTCTTCGGTAACGGCGTGTTCACCTGGCTGCTGGCCCCGTTCAACCTGCTCATGGACGTGCTGTGCCTGCCGCATCGTAACCGCGGCATCTACCGGCTGGACCAACTGCCGGCCGGCCATCAGGCGGAAATCCGCGAGCTGACCGAGGCCGCCCACCGCCGCGACCTGGTCGGCCAACTGGCGGCCAAGCTGGGGGACAAGAAGCGGGGCATGATCTTCTGGCAGTGGTACGGCCAGGTGCTGCCCACAACGGTGGACGTGCCCGAGTTCCGCAAGCGGTATCGGTACGTCCGGACGGTCGGCTGCTCGATCTTCAACAAGCGGGCGAGCACCGGCAAGCACTTCGGCCCGCTGCGGGTGACGCTGCGGGTGCTGTACAACGTGAACGACATGCACGACCCGAACGTGTACGTGGCGGTCGGCGACCACGTCCACCGCTGGCGGGACGAGAAGCTGTTCGTGTTCGACGACACGCTCATGCACCAGAGCGTGAACGAGTCGGAGGGGGTGCGGTACTGCCTGTTCGTGGACATCCTGCGGCCGTCGCCGGTGCCGTGGCTGCTGAGCGGCGTCCTGACCGGCATCCGGCTGGCGATGGCCCCGTTCCGGGCCGTCTTCTACAAGCACTGGGCGTTCCTCAAGTGATCGGCACGCCGGCTGCTCCGCACGCGATGGCTTCCGCTGTCAGATGAGGGTCCGTCATGCCGGGCAAATTATGGCTGAACGTGGTCAAGGACGCCGGCACCGGCTGGGTGGACCACAAGGCCACCCGGCTGGCGGCGGCCGTCGCCTTCTACACCCTGCTCAGCATGGCCCCGCTGCTGGTCATCGCGGTGTCCGTGGCCGGGCTGGTGTTCGGCGACGAGGCCGCCCGCGAGGGCCTCATGGACCAGATGCGGGGCATGGTCGGCGACTCCGGGGCGGAGGTCATCAAGACCGCTCTAGACAAGTCGGCCGAGAAGCCGAAGTCGGGGATTTTCGCCACCGTTGTCGGCGTCATCTCGCTGCTGTTCGGAGCGTCTGGCGTGTTCGGCGAACTTCAAGACAGCATGAACACGGTCTGGGAAGTGAAGGTGAAAGAGGGTCGGGGCGTCTGGGGGATGGTCAAAGACCGCTTCCTGTCGTTCGGCATGGTGCTGGTGATCGGCTTCCTCCTTCTGGTGTCCCTGGTCCTGAGTACGGTCGTTACCGCCGCCGGTGGGTACTTCCAGCGGCTCCTGCCCGGGTTGCCGTGGGTGCCGCAGGCGTTGAACGTTGTTCTCGGCTTCTTCGTGGTGGCACTGCTGTTCGCCCTCATGTTCAAATACCTGCCGGATGTCAAAGTCGGCTGGCCGGAGGTGTTCTTCGGGGCAGCCACCACGTCCCTGCTGTTCGCCTTCGGCAAATACCTCATCGGCCTGTATCTCGGACGGGCGGGGGTGGGCAGTGCGTTCGGGGCGGCCGGGTCGGTGGTCGCCCTGGTGGCGTGGGTATACTACTCGGCCCTCATCCTGTTCTTCGGGGTGGAACTCACCCGGGCCTTCGCCCACCGGATGGGCAGCGGCGGGGCGGCGGACAACGCGGAGCCGGTGACGGCCGAGGCCAAAGCCCGCGAGGGAATGGCGGCGACAGCCGTGTGACAGACGGTCGGCCAACTGCTACCCTGTCGGTATGACCGACGAATTCGGCCACCCCGTGCTGCCGGACTACGACTTCGACCGCGAGGTCGGCCGCGGCGGCATGGGCACCGTCTACCTGTACCGCAACGCCATCAGCCAGCGGCCCGAGGTCGTCAAGCTGCTGTCCCGCGAGGTGCTCGGCAAGCCGGGCAACCGGGAGCGGTTCGAGCGGGAGATTCGGGCCGCCTTCCGCCTCCAGCACCCGAACATCGTCGCCGCCTACTCCACCCACCGGCTCGGGGACGCCCTGGCCTTCTGCATGGAGTACGTCGAGGGCGATGACCTGATGCGGGTGGTGCAGCAGGAGGGGCCGCTGCCTGCCGGGATGGCCGCGGGGTTCGCGGTGCAGGCGCTGGCCGGGCTGCAACACGCCCACGAGCGGGGCATGGTCCACCGGGACATCAAGCCCGGCAACCTGATGCGGACCCGCGAGGCCGGGCGGGCGGTCGTCAAGGTGCTGGACTTCGGGCTGGCCAAGTTCGGCGGCGAGGAGGGGGCCACGGCCGAGTCCCATTTGACCCACTACGGGCAAGTCCTCGGCACCCCGGACTTCATCGCCCCGGAGCAGATCCGCAACACCGCCGGGGCCGACATCCGGGCCGACATCTACTCCCTCGGCTGCACCCTGTTCTACCTGCTGGCCGGCCGCCCGCCGTACACCGGCGAGAGCCTGTTCGACCTGTTCGAGCAGCACATCCACCGGGAGCCGCCGGACCTCGACCGGCTGCGGCCGGGGCTGCCCCCGGGGCTGGCGGCGGCGGTCACCCGGCTGATGGCTAAAGACCCGGCCGACCGCCCCCAGACCCCGGCCGAGGCGGCCGACCTGCTACTCGCCTTCGTCCAGTCCGGCACCAACTCGTACCCGTCGCTCCAACTCCTGACGCCGACCACCTCCGCCGATTCCGCGACCACCCCGCCGCTGGCCCAGAAGCGGGCAAGCGACCCGACGCCGGCCAAGCCGGTGCCGGTGGTCCAATTCCTCAGCCTGAGTCACACGTCCACACCGCCGGCCAGTAGCAGCCGGCACCGGATTCGCCCGGCACCGCCCGAGCCGAAGGGCGGCTGGCTGCTGCCCGTCAGCGTCGGGGCGTTCCTGCTGGCCGCGGTCGGGGCACTGGCGTTCGTTCTGTCTAGCGGCTCGCCGGCGACACCCCCCACCCCGGCCAGTACGCCGGGCACGCCGGACACCCCTCCGACGCCGGACATCAAGTCGAACGGCGACCAGAAGTCGAAGGTGGAACCCAAGCCGAAGGACGACCCGAAGACCAAAGTCGAGCCGAAGCCGAAGGACGACACGTCGCTAAAGAAAGAGATGCCGAAGTCGGACGGGTTCATCGAGCTGGTCGGCCCGACGGCAGCCCCGTCCCCGCCCTACTGGCAGGTTGGTGTGGCCGAGTTGAAGGCCGGGCCGCTGACCCTGGACGGCGGGGCGAGCGGGGCCGCCGTACTGTTCGAGAAGCCGCCGGCCGGCGACTTCGACCTGACGGCCGATCTGGTGCTGACCGGCGGCGGCGGGCTGGTGGCCCGCGGCGACCGCCGCCTGGTCGCCGGGCCGGCCGGCTACCTGATCGGGCTGGGTCAGGACAATGCCCCCGAATACGTAGCCGGGGCCATCCACCGCTGGGGTCACCCGGCCGGCGTGCGGAAGCCGTTGGCCACCGGCGACCCGGCCTGGGCCAAGCCCGGCGAGGCCGTCCGCGTCAAGGTGGAGGGCCGCGGGGCCACGCTGGTGGTGACGGTGAACGGCAAGCCGCCGGTGCGGGTGACGGACGCCCAGGGGTACACCGACGGCCGCTTCGGGCTGGCCGTGTCGCCGGGGTCGAAACTTGAGGTCCGCCGGCTGGCGGTGCTGCCGAAGCCCCCCGCCGAGGCAACCGAGGCCGCGCCGGCCGACCCCGACTTCCGCCCGCTGCTGACGGCCGACCGGCTGGACGGCTGGCAGGTGCAGCGCGACGAGCTGGGCTGGGAAGCGATCGGCCGGACACTCCACGGGGCCGCCAGGCCGGGCGTCCGCAGCCTGGACGGCAACTTGCTGACCGAGACCAGCCACGCCGACTTCGTCCTGCGGTTCGAGTACTGGCTGGAAGCCGGGGCGGTGGCGATGGTGAGCGTCCGGGTGGACCCGACCGACGGCCGGGTGTCTCACCCCCGGCTGGTGCTGTCCGACGCCACGCCGCCCCCGGCCAAGGAACCCAAGGGTAAGGGGCCGCCCAAAGACCTGCCGACCGGCAGCCTGGTCGGCATGGACGCCGACACCAAACAGCCGGCGAACCCACTCCCCTTCCCGGCCGGCACCTGGCACACGGTCGAGTTGACGGTGGACCACCAGTCGTGCCGGGTCGAGATCGACGGCCGGCTGGTCAACGAGCAGACGCTCGGCAACAAGCCGGCCACCAAGTTCGTCCCCGGGCTGAAGCGACAGACCGGCCGCATCGGCGTCACCGCCTACGCCGGGGCGATCCGGGTCCGCAACCTGCGGGTGAAGGACTTGAAGCCGTGACTCCGGGCACGCCGGCCGGCCGCTTCTGCTAAAACACCCGCCCGGTTTGCCAGGAAGGTGCCCCGCCGTGACCGCCGACCCCCGCGAGCTGGACGCCCTCCGCCGGCGACTGGACCAGCTCGAAGCGGCACTCATGCGGCGGACCGAGCTGCTCGAACGCAAGTCCGCCGAACTCGCCGATGTCAAGGCGTCCCGGGCGTACAAGCTGGTGGCCGGCGGGCAGAAACTGGTAAACCGCTTCCTGCCCATCCACACCCGCCGCCGGGCCTTCGCCCGGGCCACCCTGGGGTCGGTGGGCGGGGCCGCCGGCTGGGTGCTGAACCGCCGCCGGCAGCGGAACGGCCCGCCGCCGGAAGAACGATACCTGACCGAATGCACCCCGCCGGCCGAGTACCGCCGCTGGATCGCCCGGTACGAGCCGTCCGCCGCCGACCTCGTCCGCCAGCGGGCCAAGACCTTCGCCCGCGGCCCGCTGGTTTCGGTCGTGGTGCCGGTGTTCGACCCGCCGGCCGCGTTCCTGGAAGCCATGCTGCGGTCGGTGGCCGAGCAGACTTATGGCAAGTGGGAGCTGTGCCTGGCCGACGCCAGCACCGCCCCGCACGTCCGACCGATGCTCGAAAAGTGGGCGTCGGCCGACCGGCGGGTGAAGGTCGAGTTCTTACCGACCAATCGCGGCATCGCCGGCAACTCGAACGCCGCCCTGGCCCTGGCGACCGGCGAATACGTCGCCTTCTTGGACCACGACGACACCCTGGCCCCGTTCGCGCTGTACACGGCGGCTGCGGCGGTGGACGCCGACCCGTCGGCCGACTTCCTGTACAGCGACGAGGACAAGTTGGATACAGCCGGCGACCGGGTGGAGCCGAACTTCAAGCCGGACTGGTCCCCGGAAACCCTCCGCAGCCGCAACTACATCTGCCACCTGACGGCGTTGAAGCGGTCGCTGGTCGAACAGGTCGGCGGCTTCCGCGACGGGTTCGACGGGGCACAGGACCACGATTTGGTACTGCGGGCGGGCGAGCAGGCCCGGACGATCGTCCACCTGCCGGCGGTGCTGTACCACTGGCGGATGCACGCCGCCAGCACGGCCGCCGACAAGGGCAGCAAGGGGTACGCCTTCGAGAGCGGCAAACGGGCCGTCGCCGACCACCTCCGCCGGATCGGCGTCGACGGGGCCGTTCACGACGGGCCGATTCTGGGGACGTACCAGGTGGTCCACCACCTCCGCGCCCAGCCGCTGGTGTCGGTGGTCATCCCGAGCCAGGACCACCCGGACCTGTTGCGGGCGTGCGTCGAGTCCCTCGCCGCCGGCAGCTACGCCAACCTGGAAGTGTTGGTGGTGGAAAACGGCAGCACCCGGCCGGAGACGTTCGCCTACTACCGCGAGCTGGAGAAGCAGCCACACGCCCGGATACTGACGTGGGACAAGCCGTTCAACTGGGCGGCGGTCAACAACTTCGCCGCCGCCGCGGCCCGGGGCGAACTGCTGCTGTTTCTCAACAACGACGTGCAGGCGATCAACCCGGACTGCCTGGAGGCGATGGTCAAGCTGTGCGTGGTGCCCGGGGTCGGGGCGGTCGGCCCGAAGCTCCTGTACCCGGACGACACCATCCAGCACGCCGGCATCGTGGTCGGCATGGGCGGGGTGGCCGGGCATTCCCACCTGAACTACCCGCGCACCGCCGCCGGGCACGGCCAGCGGCTGCTGTACACGCAGAACGTGGCCGCCGTCACCGGCGCCTGTTTGCTGACCCCGCGGGCAGTGTTCGCCGAGGTCGGCGGGTTCGACGAGGGGTTCGTCCTCGCCTTCAACGACGTGGATTACTGCCTGAGCGTGCTGGCGAAGGGCCACCGGGTCGTCTGGACGCCGGACGCCGAACTCTACCACCTGGAGTCGAAAACCCGCGGCCCGGAGGACACGGCCGAGAAGCAGAAGCGGTTCAAACGGGAGTACGACCTGTTCCACGTCAAATGGGGGCGGTTCCTCCGCGACGGCGACCCGTACTACTCGCCGCACTTCCGGCTGGACCGGCCGGATTACGCCCTGCGGGCGGCGTAACCGGCTCGCCCGCAACCTGCCCAAATTCCCACATCGCAAAAGGTTGCATCCCCCACCCCGGCCGGCCCGTCGGAACAGTGGGGCCATACGGCCGGCACGGCCGGACTATCCGACCAGGTAGCGGCGTGGATTTCGTGGCCCCGGCCGGCCGGGCCGCAGGCGACAACCGCCGCCACCCGATACCGGAAGCACTGCGAGTCACGCCCGCACGCCAGCCAAGCGCACGGACGCAACCGGGGCTTGTGGCCCGGCCGCTCACCGGCCGCCCGAACCACCGAACTCATGCACAGGAGCGGCTGAACATGCTCGGCAACCCCCGGTCGGACAAGGCCGCCCTGCGGCTGGAGGCGATGGAAGACCGGCTGGCGCCGGCCCTGTTCGCCAACGGCGATCAGTACCAGGCGGTGGCCGGCCAGGTGCTCACCATCCCGGTCGCCCAGGGGGTACTGGCCAACGACTTCAGCGACCAGTTCATCGGCGGCATCACCCCCCGGTTGACGGCGTCGCTGGGGAATGCGGTCAACAACCAGGCGGTGCGGTTCGTCAACCCGCCGGGCAACAACGCCCTTCTGCCGCCGGTGCCGACGTTCAACGGCATCCCGGCCGTGCTGCTCAACCCGGACGGGTCGTACCGGTTCGTCGCCCCGTCGGCCAGCCAGGTGCCGGCCGGCGTGACGCAGATTCAGTTCAACTACCAGCTCAGCTCGACCAACACGAACGAACCAACGGTCATCGGTTCGGTGACGATCGACTTGGCGTTGAACCGTCAACGGCTGATCGCCACTGGTCCGGAAGCCGGCTTTGCCCCGATCGTGAAGGCGTTCGACGCCCGGACCGGGGCGGCGATCACTTACCTCCAGTCCCTGCAGCCGTACGAGAGCAGTTTCACCGGCGGGGTGCGGGTGGCGGTGGGCGATGTGACCGGGGACGGGATTGATGACATTGTGACCGTGCCGGCGTCCGGCGGTTCGGCTCGGCTGGTCGTGTACAGCGGTCGGACCGGGGAGACGGTGCTCGACCAGATCGTGTTCGACCCGACTTTCCGCGGCGGTGCTTACGTGACCGTCGGTGATTTTAACGGTGACGGCCGTAAGGACATCGCCATCGGCTCGGGCGAGAGCGGCGGGCCGCGGGTCCAAATCCTCCAGTTCAACCGGCCGGCCCCAATCCCGGGCACCGGCGGGCAGGGCACCGTTACCGTGCTGGGCGACTTTTTCGTGTTCGAGGCGACCGCCCGGAACGGCGTGCGGGTGGCGGCCGGCGACCTGCGGGGCGAGGGCCGCGACCTACTGGTGGTGGCGCCCGGGGTCGGCGGCGGGCCGCGGGTACGGGTGATCGACCCGCAGTCCACCGGCGTTACCAACACGTCCGCCAACGGCCGGCCGATCCCACAGGGCCAGGTGGCCATCGCGGTCAACGACTTTTTCGCCGCCGACTCGACCAACCGTGACGGGGTGTATATCGCCACCGGCAACCTGCGGGGCGACGGCCGGTTCGACATCCTGACCGGCAGCGGCAGCGGGTCGGCGCTGGTGCAGGTGTTCGACGGTCGGACCGGCGGTCTGGTCCGCCAGTTCGCCCCGCCGGCCGGTGACGTGCCGACCGGGGCCTTCCAGTCGGGCGTGTCCACCGTGAACGGCCAACAGGTGACCGGCAACGGCACGCTGTTGAACAGTAGCCAGAACCCGGGGTCACTGGTGCCCGGCGGGGTGGGCGGGGCGGCCGGCTCCAACCCGTTCTTCCGCAACACCACCGGCGGCGCCCGGGTGGCGGCCACCGACTTCAACAGTGACGGGCTGGACGACATCGTGGTCGCCAACGGGCCGGGTAACCAGCCGCGGGTGCGGGTGTACGACACCCGGACTAACGCCCTACTCACCAGCATCCAGCCGTACGAGAGCAGCTTCCTCGGCGGGGTCAACGTGGCCGCCGATTAACCAGCCGGCCGCACCCGTGGAGCCGTGGCCCCTTGGCCGCGGCTCCTTCCGTTTATCGGCTCCTTCCGTTTATCGGCTCACCTGCTAAACTACCCTTCGTTCAGGGGCGGTGCCGGCCGGTGGCCGTGAACCGCCCCGGCCGCCGGCCCGGTGGGCTTCGTCGCCCGCTCGGCTCCGCGGCAGCCGCCACCTTCGATGAGCACGACCCCCGGGCCACACGCCCCCGCCGCCGCCCACCACCCGCAAGCGTTCTGGCTGTGGGTGATGTGCCTGACCGGCGTGGACTACTTCTCCACCCTCGGCTACCAGCCGTCCATCGCCTACGCCAACGCCGGCCTGCTGGCCCCGCTGGCGTCCGTGGTGCTGGTCCTCGTCACCCTGTTCGGGGCGTACCCGGTGTACGCCTTCGTGGCCCGCTGCTCCCACGAGGGGCAGGGGTCGATCGGCATGTTGGCCGGACTGGTCAGCGGCTGGGGCGGCAAGGTGCTGGTCCTCACCCTGCTCGGGTTCGCGGCCACCGACTTCGTCATCACCAAGACGATGTCCGCCGCCGACGCGGCCAAGCACCTGATCGAGAACCCGAACTGGCCGTTCTCGCATGGCGAGGAGAGCGGCCCGAGCCGGCAACAGTTGTTCGTCACCGCCGGCCTGCTGGTGCTCCTCGGGGCCAGCTTCGTTCGCGGCTTGAAGGAGGTGATCGGCCTGGCCGTCGGCATCGTGGCCGTCTACCTGCTCCTCAATCTGGTCCTACTTGGGGCGGCCGTAGCCCACTTGAGCGAGCACCCCCAACTCGTCGCCGACTGGTGGGCGAACGTCAAGGCCGGCGAGTGGTACCTGTCAAACCCGCCGCTGAGCGGCGGCGGCGGCTGGCTGTTCACACTGGCCGTGACCCTGCTCATCTTCCCCAAGCTGGCCCTCGGCCTGTCCGGGTTCGAGACCGGGGTGGCCGTCATGCCGCTGGTCCGCGGGGACGCGACGGACACCCACCAGAACCCGGCCGGCCGGGTGCGGAACACCCGTCGGCTGCTGCTCACCGCCGCGCTCGTGATGTCGGCCCTTCTACTGGTGTCGTCGCTGGCCGTCTGCACCCTCATTCCGCCGGACGCCCTGCTCTACCCGCACCCGACCGAGGCCGGCAAGCTGCTGTCGCCGGAGGCGTGGCCGGCCGACGTGCCCAAGCCGGCGAAGGCCCCGGCCGCCCACGAGCGGGCACTGGCTTACATCGCCCACAACGAGCCGATCATCGGCGGGGGCCGCCTGTCGCGACCGCTGGGGGAGGCGTTCGGGACGGTGTACGACCTGTCCACGGTCGTCATCCTGTGGTTCGCCGGGGCCAGTGCCATGGCCGGCCTGCTCAACCTGGTGCCGAAGTACCTGCCGCAATACGGCATGGCCCCGGAGTGGGCGCGGGCCGTCCGCCCGCTGGTGCTGCTGCTCACCGGCGTCAATCTGCTCGTCACCTACGTGTTCAAGGCGGACGTGACCGCCCAGGGGGACGCCTACGCCACCGGCGTGCTAGTGCTCATCACCAGTGCCTGTGTGGCCACGGTGATCGAGAAGTGGAAGACCCGACAGGGATCGTTCGGCGGCCGGCTGTCGATCCCTTTCCTCTTAGTTACGCTCGTGTTCGTCTACACGACGGCCGCCATCCTGATTGAAAAGACCGTCGGCCTGTACATCTCGCTCTGCTTCATCGGAGCCATCCTGCTGGTGTCGTTCGTCAGCCGGTTCGCCCGCAGCCGCGAGCTACGGTTCGCCGGCTTCCGTATGGCCGACAGGTCGTGCAAGTTCCTTTGGGACACCATCCGCCACCTGGACCTGACCATCCTGGTGCCGCACCGCCCCGGCCGCCGCACGCTCGCGGAGAAGGAGGCGCACATCCGCAAGGAGCACCGCATCCCGGCCGAGCAGATGGTCGTGTTCATCGAGGTCGAGCTGGCCGACGCCAGCGACTTCGTGGGGGACGCGGTCATGGACGTGTCCCAGGAAGAGGGGCGGTACGTGGTCAAGGTGACGGGGGCGGCGTCCATCGCCCACACCCTGGCGGCCGTCGCCTTGGAGATGGCCAAGGTCGGCGAGCCGCCGGAGATCCACTTCGGCTGGACGGACGAGTCCCCGGTGTCCGGGATGTTCGGCTTCCTGCTGTTCGGCGAGGGCAACGTGCCGTGGATGGTGCGGGAGCTGCTGCGGAAGGCGGTGCCGGACCCGGCCCGCCGGCCGCGGGTCATCATCGCCGGGGCGTGACCGGCTCGCCGTCGATGAACCGCTTGGCGTCCGGCAGGGCGTCCAGGAATTGTCGGCCGTAGGGCTTGGTCAGCACCCGCGGGTCGAACAGCACCACCAGGCCCTTGTCCGACGCCGTGCGGATGAGCCGGCCGAAGCCCTGTTTCAGCTTGATGGCCGCCTGCGGCACCTGATAATCCATGAAGGCGTTGCCGCCGGCCGCCTCGATGGCCTCCAGCCGGGCCTCGGTCAGCGGCCGGTCCGGCACAGCGAACGGCAGCTTGGTAATGATGACGTTGCTCAGGGCCTCGCCGCGGACATCGACCCCCTGCCAGAAGCTGTCCACCCCGAACAGCACGGCCCACTTGGCCGTGCGGAACCCGGCCAGCATCTTGGCCACCGGCTGGCCGTCGCCCTGGGTCATGAGGGTGTACCCGTCCTTCGTCAGCCGAGGCCCGAGCCGCTCCGCCGCCCGCTTCAGGAACAGGTAGCTGGTGAACAGGACGAAGCACCGGCCGCCGGTCCGTTCGATGTACTCGGGCAGCTTGTCCAGCACCGCCGTCTCGTAGTCGGCCGGTTGGCGCGACGGGTCGGGCATCTGCCGGAACAGGTGTAGCTCGGCCTGCCGCGGGTAGTCGAACGGGCTGCCTTCCAGCAGCGTCGCGGAACCGGCTAGCCCGAGCCGCTTCTGGAAGTGCTTGAACCCGCTCGCCCCGCCGATGCTGAGGGTGGCACTGGTGAGCACCACCGCCGGCACCTTGTCGTACAGTTGGGCCTTCAGTGCCGGCCCGACCTCGATGGGGGCGCTGGCCAGCGCCACCTTCGGCACCCGCCCCGGCCGCACCTCCACCCAGTACACCTGGCCGTCCAGCGACTGGGCCAGCCACTGCTGGGTGGCTTCGCACTGGGCCAGCAGGCGGTTCGCCCGGCTGGTCAGCTCGATCTTGTCCTCCTCGCTCGACAACCCCGTGGCGATGCGGGTGAGGGTGCCGGCCAGCTTCTTCAGCTCGCCGGACAGCACGTCCGGCACCAGGTCCGGCTGGCGCACCCGGCCGTTGCCCCGCTGCCCGGCGTGCCACGCCTGCACGGACAGGAAGAAGCGGTCGGCCGCCTGCCGCACCTGCTCCAACTGCGCGAGACTGTCGGCGTCGCCGTGGACGGCCAGGACGCCCTTGTGCTGCCGCGGCGCGAGGAGCTGGTTGAGCAGGTACTCGACCCCGGCCTGCGACACCTGTAGCCCGAGGAAGTCGGCGGCCACGTCCTCCAGGGTGTGGGCCTCGTCGAAGATGACCGCCCCGTAATCCGGCAGCATCCCGCCGCCGCCTTTCCGCAGGGCCAGGTCGGCGAAGAAGAGGGCGTGGTTGACGATGAGGAGGTTGGCCCCGAACGACTGCCGCCGGGCCTTGAAGTAGAAGCAGTCGGCGTGGTGCGGGCACTGCTTGCCGAGGCAGTTGCCCGAGTCCGACTCGACCTGGTCCCACACCCCCGGCAGCGGCTGGAACTCCAGGTCGCTGCGGGTGCCGTCGGCCGTGGTGCGGGACCACTTGCCGATGCCCGCGAGTTGCTGCAAGGCCAGCGGGTCGGCGAGCAGGCTGCCGGCCCGCTGCTGAGCGGTCCGCAGCCGGCGGAGGCTCAGGTAGTTGCCCCGCCCCTTCACCAGCACCGGCCGGAAGTCGTGCGGCAAGGCTTTCTGTAGGAACGGGATGTCCTTCGAGATGAGCTGTTCTTGCAGGCCGATGGTGTGCGTACTGACGACGACGCGGTAATCCTTCTTCGCCGCCACGGCCAGCACCGCCGGCACCAGGTACGCGAAGCTCTTGCCGACGCCGGTGCCGGCCTCGACCAGCAGCTTCTGCCCGGTCGTCAGCGCCTCGGCCACGGCCGACGCCATCGCCACCTGCTGCGGGCGGGCCTCGAACCCGGGCAGGTTCGCCGCCACCGCCCCGCCCGGCCCCAGCACATCCTCGACGCGGTCCATGCGGGCATTCTGACCGGAACGAGCGGTCAGCGGAAGGTGAGGTGTCAAACGCGAAAAGCCCACCCGTTGCGACGGGCGGGCTTCGGGGTCGCGGACCCGCTCGACTCACCAGAACCGCACCCGCCAGTAGTCGTGCGGGGCGCTGGTCTTGCCGTACCACCAGTGGCCGTCTTCCCACGTCAGGGTGACGCTCCGCCAGCCGAGCGGCACCTTCGGGAACGGGTAGTACGGGCCGATGAACGGGTAGGCGTTGTGCGGGTAGGCGGTCGGGTAACCGACCCGGCTGACGTTGTTGTACGGGGCGTAGGTCGGCCAGGCGTAGGGGGGCAGCGGCGGGGCCGCCCCGTCCCCCGGTCCCATCCCGCCCATGCCCATCGGGGCCGGCTCGACGGCCGGGCCGCCCATGCCCGGCGGCAGGGCGGCAGTCGCCCCGGGGACGATGCCCTGGGCCTGCCGCACGCCGCCGACGGTCAACCCGTCCTTGACCAGCTTGACCCCCGGCACCACGCGGATGGCCCCGAGCAGGGCCATCTTCTGGCCGGCGTCCCGGCAGGTGCCGGCCACGGTGACGGTGCCGTTGTCGGTCTCCACGCTGAGGTCGGCCCCCTGGGCGGCGGCCGAACTGGTCAGCTTGTCGGCGACGGCCTCAGCCAGCTTCTGGTTGCTGACACTGACAGCCGGCGCGGCCGGCTTGGCCGGGGCCTTATCGGCGGCGACGGCGGCCCCACCGAGGCACACCCCGAGGGCAGCGGCCAGCAGGCGAGTCTTCTGAACCTTCACGTCGTTCCTCCTTGAACGTCGGTGGCACCCGGTCGCGGGGCACGGTGCGGCGTTACACAGGGGTTATCGCCAGGCGGGCGGCGAACGGGGGAGTTGGGGCGGGCGGTTTGTCTGGTCCGCATCCGCCGCCGGCGGGCGCGACCGGCGGAATAGTGCGAACCCGCACACCTCCTACCGCCCTCCGTTTCCCGGCGGCCGGCCGGCGAATCCGCCGGGTTCGGCTCAAGTACCGGCCCGGCGTTGACAGGCGGGGTCTGGGGGTTTACCATCCTTATGTCGATGCACCCATAGCTCAACTGGATAGAGCATCGGTCTACGGAACCGAAGGTTGGGGGTTCAAATCCCTCTGGGTGTACTGAAATAACCCCTTGTTTCGTAGGGGGTTACGGCGGGTAGGACGGCGGGCGGTCGGGGGTGGCCGGAGCAGGTGGCAACAGTAGTGGCAACACTTCCCCGGAAATGGCCTTTTGTGGCCGATATATGGGTCTCAGTTTTTTGACACCCTTCTGCCCATCCTCCGAGTCCTACGGGGTCGCTCATGTTCCGCCGGCCTGACCGCTGACGCTGGCCGGACGGGACAGGGCGAGCGTCACCCGGTGGTGTCGGACAGGGGGGGGGGGAAGCGTTGTCGGCTTTCCGACAACGGGGGGCTTAAGGTCAAATTACCCTGAGACCCACACGCACTGGACTGGTGGGTCTGGGAGAGAGTTCGCCCGTCCTTTTTCTGACAGTCGTCAGAGTTTTTGAGGGGACGGCGTCGTGAGATCTGGGCGGCGAGTGGGTCGGCGGGGTTGGGGGCGGAAGTTTGTGGGGGGGGTGAGTACGCCAGACCAACCGTCAGATCGCACCAGACGCGATTTGCGGCGACTTCCTTGGTTGAGGCGTGGGAATATCGCTGGAATATCGCTGGACTCTGTGAATCGCTCCCTCCGGTCGCTCTAGACCACCGCCGAAACGGCGGCGGTCATGACAATTTCCGTGTCCCGCCAAATACTCCCCGTGCTGGTGGTCTGGACGCCGTGGACGTTGGGCAGGACGTTCCTCAGCCAGTCGCGGGGGATGCTCACCCTCCGGCTGAGTTTATCCAGGGACAAGGCCGTGTCGGGGGACGTGGGGGTGTGCGAACGGACAAGGGCGACGGCGTAGTCACGGGTCTTTCTGTCCAATTTGCGGTCGGTAAAATGGTCGTAAAGCGGCTTATCATTATTGGACACGATCACTTCTTCGGGCGGTTGGGGGACGCCGAACCACGCGACGATACACTCACGCCAGAGAGCGTCTTTGGTAGTCCCGCTCCAGAAGGTGGCGGTATACCTTGTCATGTTCAGACCGTTGTCGGCGGGCAAATGGACGTACTTCCGCTTGGTTTCGGTCACGTCCTTAGTGGTGTACTTCGCGGCCCTGACCCTCTCGTCAGCGGTGTCGATGCCTGCCAAACTGTAGCGGTCGCCCCCCGCACGAGTCCACGACTCCCGGACGGTGGTGCGGACCGACCGCCCGCTCATGGTGGTGTACAGCAGCAAGTCCCAGTGGAGGGCGTCAGGTGCGGTGACGTGGCCCGTCAGGTGGACGCGGCAGGTGTGGCCGGTGGCCTTCTCCGAGGTGTGGATCAGCCTTAAGAACCGGCCGACGATCCGCTGGTGGTCGGCGACCGTGGCACCGACGGCAAGCGTGAGGTGGCCACGGTAGACCGTCACGTCGTCGGCGGGAAGGTGGTGGAGTAAAAGCCGCTGAAGGATGGCTGACTCCTTCTGACGCCAGCCCTGGTAGCAGCACAACGAACACCGGGGCTTCCGGCACGTCACCCGATACCCCCGGATGGCGGACTCGCGGAGCATCAACGGCCAGTGCCTACAGACCACCGGCGGGTTCGGCTGAGCGAAATTACATTCGTCAGTTAACGATTTCTCTTCGGCTGGACGATATATTAGATTAGACACCTTTTTCCTTTCAAGATAAGGTGAAACGCCTGTGGCGGGCGGGGTTCAAAGTTGAAGGGGGAGACCGATTCGGTCTCCCTCTTTTTCGTTTCAAGTTCACGTCGTCATCATCACCGAAACTTGCCGTTCATGCGGGGCTGTAGTCCAGCATGTAGGCGGTTGTGGTCGATGGCCGGCATCGTGGTCAAGTTTTTGGGGTCATTATTTCGACGGTCGCCGTCTAGGTGATGGATGACGTGGCCTTCGGGAATAGTGCCGTGATGCTGTTCGTAAACTAGCCGATGCACCCTCGTCAGCCGGAAGTTATCAACGACAACGTCGTAACCGTCGCGGTCAACGAATTTGGGGCAGTAGTGGTTGGCAGTTTTCACGCTACACCCCCCTGTTCCGAGAGGGTGTAGGCGTCGATGGGGACGTACTTGCGGGTGCCGTACTGGATGACGGGGACACGCCTGTCCCTGATCCACATCCAAAGCGTCTTGCGGTGGCAGCCGAGATACTGCTGTGCCTCTGCGAGGGTCAGCAACTGTGGGGTATTACTCATACCCGTATCTATTCAGCAGTAGTTACTTTTGTGGCTTGGGGGCGAATAATTTCCGCTTCTGAATTTCGCCCCCCTCTGTGAGCAACCTGTCAATCACTGTGCGGCTGAACCGGAGGGATTTGCCGACGCGGATTTGACCCAGAACATGCGTATGCACCATGCGGTCAAGGGTGCGGTCGGACACGCGGAGCAGACGAGATAGTTCCGACTTGGTGTAGGCAGATTTTGATGCGGTCATTGTGAACCTCTTGTGATGTTACAAGAGGTATGATCGTCAGCAGCCGCCAAAACAATTAGGCCGTGGGTGGCTGGCTCACAAGGTAGGCGTCCAACTTGGAGAGCAGAGCGAAGACCTTGCCGGAGCAGGTAGGTCGCTCGTGTCCGAGGTCGCCGTAGTGGATTTGCGTAACGCCACTGGCCTTGTGCCGCAGATATCGTTTCCGCTTGGTCTCACTGACACCCCGTTTGTCCAGGAACAAGGCCACCGTCCGCCGGATGGCGTGAACGTCGTAGTGCCGACCGTGGCCGTCCGTGGCCGGTAGACCCGCGTGGCGTAGGTGTCGCTGGTGTAGGCCGCTGAGGTTGGATGGTTCGGGCACGGTGAGCAGGGAGTCGTTGGGGTTCCGGTCGGCGACGTGGTCCGAGAGGTCAGACGCCAAAGTGGGCGGTAGCAGGAAGACGACGTACTGGACGGTCTTGACCTTGAGAAGGTGGCCGGGGACTGCCAACTTGCCCCCTTCCAAGTGGCCGACTTGCACGCGGCTGAGTTCCCCCCGGCGTAGACCCGTGGCGATGAGGACGCGGTACATGAGTGCCCGCTCATCGCCCAGTCGGGACAGCGTGGCGACCGTCTCAAGGGACAGCGTGGCAGGGCTGGACGCTGGCCGTGTGCCGTCGGCTCTGGGGCGACCCCCACGGTTGATACTTTGGGCGGCGACGGGGTAGGTGAGTGCGGCTTGTACCAGTGACCGGAGTTGGGCGGGAGTGTAGGCCGCACGACGCCTGGGAGCCTTGTTCGGTTGGTATCGGGGCAGGGTTTTGGAGTTGATGGGGTTCACTTTGAGTCGCCCATCGGCAACCATCCAATTGACGAACGACACAAGGTACTGGCGGCACCTGTTTAGGGTGGTGGCCGAACGGGTGCTGAGCCGAGAGTCGAGGTACGCTTTGAGACGATTGGGGGTCAGGTCGCGGAGTCGCTTCACGCTGGCGGCGGCGAACGTCAGGGTCAGCACGCGGTTCAGTTCCGCCAGGTGAAAGGCAGACGTACCCTTGCCTGCCGTTGCGACAAGGTAAGCGTCAAGGTGGACGCCGATGGGGGTGTCGAGACTCGCCTTAAATGGGTCGATGAGACCCATTGCCCCGTTGACGCGGGCTTGCATCCACTCGGAGAGGTACTGCTGTGCGGCGGCCTTGTTCGTGATGAGGTCGCCGTCGGGGGTGACGCACTTCTCCCGCTTGAGGGAGCCGTGTTCCCGGTAGAAGACGTAGAACCCGGCGGACTTCTGGCCGCTGGGTAGGGTGCGTTTCGAGACACTGGCCATTGGTGGTAGCACTCCGGTGGTGGTGAGGGAGCGGACACGAGGTAGATCGACCGGAACCCCCGTGAAAATCAGTATGCCCCGCGTGGAGTCAGGTGGCAACAGTAGTGGCAACAGATTGGCGGTTTTGGTGGCGATCAGCGGCGGGTGGTGTCGCCGGCTGGCGGACAAACGGGGGCCTGAATGTGGGCGAAAATGGGCTGAAATAAGGGGTATTTGAGGGGTTCGGCGGGGGTCTTGGAGTGACAACGGGGTGTCAGTGATAACCCCGTGTTCGGTCTACGGAACCGAAGGTTTGTGGTTCGAATCCCTCTGGGTGTACTGGACGACACGGGCTTCTTGATGGGTCGGGGCGGGCGGTGCAGGATTGAGTGCAGGTTTGGGCCGCCGCCGCCCTTGTAATCCTGCACCTCTAAACACTTCTCCTCCCCAAATGTCCGCGAGTGTTCCGGCCGGTTCGGCGCCTTCAGTGCCAAAACCCTTACGAGGGGGCCTACCCTCCCCCGTGCTGCCGCTGGTAGAGTGGTGGGACCGGGGTTAAGGGGGTGAGGCCACGAGTCTGCTGCTAAAGGGCGTCATCCGCAACGGCCGGGTGAAGGTGGCCGAACCCATCGACCTGCCGGAGGGAACCGATGTCGTGGTGGCCCCGGAGGACGACGGCCCGGTGCCGCCCGCCGAGATCGCCCGCGTCCTGGCGGCCATGCACCGGCTCCGGCCGCTCGACATCCCGGACGCCGTCGCCGCTGACCTGGACGCCTGGGAGCGGCGGGTCAACCGGCATCGCTAGTCCGTCTCTACCACATTGCACGAATTTCTCGGCCTAGCCGCCGCCGTCCCGCCCTCGTTTCCCCCGTGGCCTTGGCGCCGTCTTTCTGGCGCGAGACAATCCCGCCCTCGCGTCCGCGCACACGGGGTCGGTCTATGAGCAGTGGTACGCCGCCGGAGCCGTCCGCCGGCCTCGTCAAGCGGGTGATCGAGGAGTCTCGCATCCTCAACCGGGAGCGGCTGGCGGCGTTCGGCCTGACGCCCGCGATGATCGCCAAAGCCGTCGCCTACGTGTACCAGGTGTTGGACGCCATCGACAAAACCACCACCGGGTTCGGCGAGCCGCGGCTGTCCGGCTTGCTGGAACTGGCCAACCTCTCGTCCGTGGTCGGCAACCTGTTCGGCCGCGGGATCGCCGTCGCCTCGGAGGGGCGGTTCGAGCGGAACCGCCCGCACGCCTACCCGGACCTGCTGTCCCGCCACCCCGGCGGGAAGGACATCGAGATCAAGGTGGCGCTGGAGACCAACAACCCCAAGGGGCACCTGCCGAAGCCGGGGCCGCACATGACCGTGCGGTACGTCCTGGGCGATTCGGACGGGCGGTTCACCCGCGGCCGGGAGACGCGGGGCGACGTGGTGTGGCTGTGGGAGGTGCGGGTCGGGACGCTCGGCCTGGAGCACTTCCAGGTCAGCAACACGGCGGGCGACTCGGGCAAGACGGCCGTGATCAGCGCGGCCGGGATGGCGGAGCTGCTGCCCGTCCTGATCAGCCTCGAACACTGCCCGCACGCGGCCGGCGGGAAGAACTACCGCGAGGCTCACTCGCTGGTCCACGGCGCTCCGCCAGCACCGCCGCCAAAGCGACGCCGATCACCCGGCCGAGGATAGGCGGGACCGCGTTGCCGATCTGCTTCGACAATTCGGACCGCTTCCCGCAGAACGCGAACCGGTCCGGGAAGCCCTGGAGGCGAGCGCCCTCGCGGAGCGTCAGCGCGCGGTGCTGGCGGGGGTGGATGCACTTGTTCGAGGCCGGGTGCGTGAAGTTCACCGTCAGGGTCACGCTCGGCAGGTCCGGTTCGAGCCGGCTGTAGCTGCTGCTGAACCCGCTGGTGGTCAGCCCCGCGGGCAGCGCCGCCCGGCTGGCCCCGGCGTGGCGGATGATCGTCATCATCTTCTCGCTATGAGCCGTCGCCTCGTGCAGGGTCAGCTTGTCGCACCCCTCCCGCATCTCCTTCTCGTAGCACGTCAGCCGCGGGCCGGTCAGGTATTCGATGGCGGCCCGCCCGGCCTCCACCTCCGGCAGGTCGTGAATGGCCTGCATGACCGTGACGGCGGGGAGCAGGTCGGGGGCGAACAGGCTCCTCCCGGCGACCGCCCCGTGCCGCCCGGCCATGCTGCGGCAAACGCTGAAGTGGGTGGGTTCGGGCCACGGGAACGCGACGCCGTCGCGGTTGCCGACGATGACCAGCCGCTCCCGGTTCTGGGGCAGGCCGTAGTTGGCCGCGTTCAGCACCCGCCAGTCCACGTCGTACCCGAGGTCGCGGAAGGCCTGCATCGCCTCGGCCAGCACCCGGCCCTTGGCGTGCGTGAGCAGCCCCACCACGTTCTCCAGCACCAGCCACCGCGGGCGGACGTGCTGGACGACCAGCAGGAAGTTCTCGATCAGGTTGTTCCGCGCGTCGCCCTCCGTCAGGGTGCGGAACGGGCGGATGGACGAGAACCCTTGGCAGGGCGGGCCGCCGATCACGACATCGGGTCCGAGCGACTCGGCCGCCAGGCGCTCGACCGGGAAGTGGCGGATGTCGGCAATCACCCCGCTGGCGGTGGGGTGGTTGGCCAGGAACGTGTCGATGCGGTCCGGCAGGAGGTCGATGCCGCAGGTGGTCTGAAACCGGCCGGTCTGTTCAAGCCCGTAGGAGAAGCCGCCGCACCCGCAAAACAAGTCGAGCACCTTCCAGCGGCCGGGCGTCGGCTGCTCGCGGCGGGGCGTGACGTGCTCGGTGATCTCCGGCAGCGCGGTGGTGTACCCTTCGCCGATGACCGACGACTGTTCCAGCCGGTCGTGTTCGGCCCTCAGCTCCGTGTTGCTACAACCGAGAACCCGGGCCACGCGGGACAGATCGCTGTCCGTGGGGCGATCCAACCCCCGCTCCCACTTGCTCAACGACCCGAGCGGCACTCCGGCTTCGTGGGCCAGTCGTCGGAGTTGCAGACGTTTGCGGAGCCGCCGTTTGCGAATGCCTTCTGCCACGAGCACGGCCCCCCGACTGAACAAGCACTGTCTGGTTGTCCATTATACGCAGCGCAATCCGAATCCCGACAACATTTTGCGCCGCGCGTCCTAAGTACATCCCGCGCGCCACCTTACGCTTCATCGGAATCCTCGGTCGTGTCGGGCGAACGAAATCCTCGCGTGTGCCCAGTCCCCCGAGGCACGACCCACGCGATCCGGCACGCGACCGCTTCGCCTGCCACCGACATTCCGCAGAACTTCCCGTTCAGAGTAAAATCGTAAAGCGATCTGGGCAGGCCGCCCGGTTCCCGCACACCGTCGTACTGATTTACCCTGTGGGACCTGTTCCATGCCCTCCGCCCAAATGCAACTGACCGCCTTTCGGGTGACCAACTTCCGGTCCGTGCGGGACAGCGGGTGGGTCGAGGCGTCCGACATCACGGCCCTCATCGGCACGAACGAGTCCGGCAAGACGAACCTCCTGCTACCATTGTGGAAGCTCAACCCGGCCAAAGAGGGGGAGATCAAGTTGCTGTCCGACGCGCCCCGCAAGGACTACAACGCGTACCGCACGATGGACGAGAAGCCCGTCTTCATCCGGGCCAGATTCCTGCTCGCCGAGTCGATGGCCGCGACCGTCGCGGGCCTGACCGGCAAGACGGCGGACGAGGTGCGGGCCGTGGAGGTGAGCCGCGACTTCGCCGGCGACCGCCGCGTCCACTTCCCCGACGCCCAGGCCGACAACCGGGTCGGCGCGGAGGTCCTCCGCGAGACGCTCGCCGCCGCCACGGCCGACATCGCCAAGGCGGGCACGAGCGGGAAAGGCGACGAGGCGCTCAAGGCGGAGCTGCTCCGCCGCCTCCGCGAGGCGACCGCCGTGGCGGGCGGGTTCGAGGGCCTGATCGGGGCGGGCGAGATCGTGCTGCTCCAGGCGGAGGTCGATCAGGCGGCGATCAAGACCGCCTCCGCGAGATCGACGGTCGGGCCGCGGTTCGGGCAACTGGTGGACACACTCGCCGAGTACGCCGTGCTGTTCTCGAAGCCCGGACCGGACGACAACGCGGAGGTCGAGAAGCTGGTGGTCGATCACCTGCCGGCCTTCGTCTACTACACGACCTACGGGAACCTCGACACCGAGATTTACCTGCCGCACGTCATCCAGGACCTCAAGCGGACCGACCTGACCGGCAAGGCCGAGGCCCGCGCCCGCACGCTGCGGGTGCTGTTCGACTTCGTCCGCCTCCTGCCGTCGGAGATTCTGGACCTCGGCAAGGATTGGGACGAGCGCACCGGGACGCGGCCGGACGAGGCCCAAGTGCAGGCGATCAACGAGAAGAAGAAGGAGCGGAGCGTCCTGTTGCAGTCGGCCGGGACGGAACTGACCACCAAGTTCCGGGAGTGGTGGCGGCAGGGGGAGTACCGCATCCGGTTCGAGGCCGACGGCAACCACTTCCGCATCTGGGTGTCCGACGACAAGCGGCCGGAGGAGATTGAGCTGGAAGGCCGCAGCACCGGACTCCAGTGGTTCCTGAGCTTTTACCTGATATTCCTGGTGGAGAGCCGGGCCGCCCACAACGGGGCGATCCTGCTGCTCGACGAACCCGGCCACTCGCTCCACCCGCTCGCCCAGAAGGACCTCGCCGCGTTCTTCGAGAACCTCTCGGGCAAGAACCAGTTGATGTACACGACGCACTCCCCGTTCCTGGTGGACGCGGACAACCTGGACCGGGTGCGGGCGGTGTTCGTGGACCCGGCGGGCCTCACCTCGGTCTCGACCAACCTGCGGGCCGGGGCCACGTCGGCCGAGTCCAAGTCGATCTACCCCGTCCACGCCGCCCTCGGGCTGAGCGTCTCGGACACGCTCTTCCAGGGGTGCCGGGCCGTCGTCGTCGAGGGGGTGTCCGACCAGCTCTACCTGAGCGTGATGAAGAACGCCCTCATCAGCGGCGGCCGCATCCAGCCGTCGCGGGAGCTGGTGTTCGTCCCGACCACCGGTGCGAAGGCGATCAAGACGGTCGCGGCCATCTTGGGCGGCCGGGACAACGACTTGCCGGTCGTGCTGTGCGACGGCGACCACGCGGGCGTCACGCTGGCCAAGGCCCTGCGGGACGAGATGTACTCGGACGTGACCGACCGCGTCGTCCTGACGACCGACGTGTTGCCGCAGGTCGCGGACGCGGAAATCGAAGACCTGATGCCGCCCGTTTTCCTCGGATCGGTCATCGACCGCTACTTGAGGGGGCCGGACGACAACCCCTTCACGCCGGGCCTGCACGCCGGGCCGATAGTCCCGCAGGTCAAGGCCTACGCCAAGCGACACGGGATCACGCTAGTCGAGGGATGGAAGGTCGAGGTGGCCCGACTCGTGAAATCGAGAGTGCCGGCGGGCGTCTTGACTGACGGCGAATGGGCTACGACGGTCAGTGTGTGGCAGCAGTTGTTCGAGCGAATCATGGGTACTTCTCCGGCTCTGCCTTCGGTGGTTGGGGCATCAACTAAATCCTAACTCACCTGCTTGCCGTCATTCCGTCACCGCCGGTCGTGGTTTGGAGGGGCCGTCGCAGACGGTGCGGCCCCTCCGAAGCGCGGCCAGAGGTGGCGGTGCCGGACACGTCATTCCTGAGCCGGAGGGAGTGGGCGGAGGGGCTGCTCCCGTCGGTGCCCGCCGCCGTGTGGGCCATTTTGCGCGAGTCGCCGGAGACAAAAAAAGGGCGTAGCTGGGGTGTCTCGGCTGTGGGGGAGTCAGTCAGGGGATAGGTTATTGCCGCGGGGCGGCGACGGGGAACACGCGGCACCGCTGGTCGGGGCAGACCGTGCAGGCGGGTCTCGCCGTGATGAGATTGCGCCGCGGCCGCGAACTTTGTTGCTCTAAATCACCTCCCCCACCAGCACCGGCATCCATTCGGCCCTCGTCATAACTTTGTAATACCGCGTCGCCGGCTCGCACACCAGGTACACCACCGGCTCGCCCGCCGGGGTCCGCACGAGCAGCCCTTTCGCCCCCTGCTTGACCCGGTACCACACCCCGTTCATGAACCCGTAGTTGGCCGGCACCTCCACCTCCTCGGGGGCCAGCGCCGCCCACCGCCCCTCCTCCACAGACTGCTTCCAGGTCCACCCCGTCGGCGGCAGCCGGCCGTTCCGGTCCCGGCTCCCCCACCGCACCACCCGCAGCTGCCCGCCCCACCACACCGGCAGCAGGGCTGGCACCGCCCGCCAGTAAAACCGCACCTCCCGCCCTCCCGTGTCCCGGGTGTAGACGCGGGGGGCCAGGGCCTCAACCACGGCGTCGGGCAACTCGCTGGCCGGCAGGGCGAGGGCGACGCACATCAGAAGCAGATCTTCCCGCGGATGTCGCAGATGTCGAACTGGTTGGCCGGGTCGGCGTACACCGCCGGCAGCCGCAGCGTCTCGCCCGACCGCAGGGTGAACCGCCCGAGCTTGTCGTTCACCGCCTGCTTGACGGCCGCGATCTTCACCGTCCGGGGGTCGGGCCGGTCGAACAGGCTCATCTGGAACCCCTGCCCCCGCCGCAGCTCGGTGGCCAGGACGTGCAGGTGGGTGGCCGTGCCGCGGGGGATGTACGCCCCGCGGAGGGACGTGCGGGCGGCGTCCAGCAGCTCGTCGAACTTGTCGGTGGGGGTGGAAATGGCCGTGGTGCCGCCGGTCGAGTCGCCCGACTTCCAGCACACCTGGACGGCCAGCGCCGTGGTGCGGACGCTGTGGTAGCGGAGCTCCTCGATCAGCCGCTCGACGTGCCGGACGCACCACGCCCACAGCACCTTGGGGTCGGCCACGTTGCCCATGAGCGACCCGCCCCGCGCCAGCACCTTGTGCGGCGGGCGGTCGGTGCGGATGGGCAGCACCGGGGTGCCGTTGAGTTCGAGCCAGATTTCGTACCCGGTCTTGGTCAGGAGCTGCTTGACCAGCCGGCCGGGGGCGTCGGCCAGGTCCAGGCAGGTGTTGATCCCGTAGGGGGCGATGCGGGCGGCCCGCCTGCCTGCTATCCCCGAAATCTCGGTGACCGGCAGCTTCGCCAGCAGTTCCCGCTCGTGGTCGCGGTCGAGGACGGCCACCGCCCCGAACGGCTTGCCGGTGTCGGAGAACAGCTTGGCCAGGGTGCGGGTCCGCGCCACCCCGATGGTGACCGGCAGCCCGGCGGCCTCCAGGATGTGGTCGCGGATGCTGGTGGCGGTGCGGGCCAGGTCGGTCTTGTGGCTGGTCGGCAGCGCCTCGAAGAAGAACTCGTCGATGGAGTAGTACTCGATCCGCGGGGTGAACGCCCCGACGGCGGCCAGCATCCTGCGGCTGAGCACCTCGTACCAGTAGAAGTCGCGTTTGACGTACACGCCCTCGGGGCAGAGCTTGGCCGCGTCCCAGATGGGGGTGCCGGTCTTCACCCCCATCGCCTTCATCTCGTAGGACTTGGCGATCACGCACGCCCCGTTGTTCCCCAGCACCCCGACGGGCTTGCCCGCCAGGTCCGTGTGTCGGACCCGCTCGGCCGACACGTAGAAGGCGTCGGCGTCGAGGTGCGCGACGAATCCGGCCATGACGGTTCTCCGGCCGGCCGTCCGGCGACTTGCACTATCCGGGCGTTCACTACCGCCCGCCCTACTTGTACACTCGGGTTGGGGGGAGTCCAGCAACCGACGTGTTCCCGTCTGTTCCCGGGGTGATATGGGTGATCCGCGCGAGGCCGTCCGGGCCGCCGCCGAGCAGCTGCTCCGCACGCTGGCCGGGTGCGCCGGGCCGGTGCGGGTGGCGGCGACCGGGGGCAACCTGGCCTGCCTGATCCAGGTGTGGGGGGCCGGCCAGGCCATTCCGACGGCCCGGGACGTGAACCGCCGGGCCGGGTGCCGGCGGGACATCCTCCGGCTGGTCGGCGACGCCGGCAAGCCGCTCACCCGCAAGGACGTGATCCGGGGATTGCGGGAGGCCAGGAAGGGACACGGCACGGGCACGGTGGCGAAGGCCCTGGCCGAGCTAACCAAGGGTGGGGAACTGGTGAACATCAAGGACAAGCGGGGGTACCGGTTGCCCGACTGGCCCCGCCGGCCGAACACCCCGAGCCTGTTCGTCTGACCTGGGACGGGGCGGTTACAGAGTCGATAATCGGGGCATGTGCGGACGCTTCACACTCGCGGCCGACCCCCGGACGCTGGCCCGGGCGTTCGACATCCCGGACGTGCCGGAGATGGACCCGAAGTACAACGTGGCGCCGAGCCAGGTCATCGCTGTCGTCGGGCTGAAGCCGGACGGCAAGCGGCGGGGGCTGGCCCGGCTCCGCTGGGGGCTGGTGCCGCACTGGGCGCAGTCGCCCACCGACGGCCCGCGGCCGATCAACCTGCAGGCCGAGTCGGTGGCGTACAAGTTCGGGTCGCTGCTCCGCGACCGGCGGTGCCTGATCCCGGCCGACGGGTTCTACGAGTGGAAGACCGAGGGCAAGAAGAAGAACCCGCAGCGGTTCACCCTGGCGTCGGGCGAGCCGTTCGGGTTCGCGGGCCTGTGGGACGTGTGGGGCGAGGGGGCGGAGAAGCTCGTCACCTGCTGCCCGGTATTCGGCAGCAAAGTCCCGTGATTCGTTTTAGCGCGTTTCTTTCAGCGAAACGAGCGACCACGTATCCCCGTTAAACCGCACTACGCAATCCACGGAAAAATGCCGCATGGCTCCAAACCCGTTCCGTGCACGGAGTGAGATGGTCATGCCGTATTTGTTGCCGCCCATTGCCGTGGGCTTGGGGTAATCCCGGTCGAACTCGACATTGGATCGGTCGTGTAACGAATCCTTTGTGAAATCGCGGCAGTACGATAGCACGTAATCTTCCGGGTGCTGTGTTTGCTGTTGGATGTTGCCGCCGGGCTGTATGGCCACGAAAAAGACAAATCCAGAAAAGATAACCAGAGACCAGCCGAGGCAGCCGTTGCCTTGCGTGAGCGGCTTCGCGCCGCAATGCGGGCATTTCTTTGCATCCGTGCTAAACTGCTTTTTGCAATCTTTACAGTCAATTAACGCCATATCCCTCCTCCGTCTGGTGGCAGGGGAGTTCGAAAAACCTATCGTTGGAAAGGTTCGCACTGGTCTTTAGGCTTTCGCCCTGAACATACACCAATGCCTCCCCGACCAAGTCGAGGAGTGCTTCGCGGTCGCACTATAACCGCCAACGAATAGGGGTTTCGACGCCCCGAAGCAGGCAAGTCCCTGCTTCGCTAACGACCCTACAATAATGGCGTAGCTGGCTCAAGCTTATTTGAATGCGGCTTATTCATTATGACGGCTACGTATACTGCTACGTCTGAGGGGTCTCATTCTTTTATTGCAGACATGACAGGTCTGGTGTATAGATGCCAGACCAACATTGAAAGACTTAATAATATGACCGCCTTTAGCCAAGCTGATCTGCTCGCTATTATCGATAATGCAGTCGATACGCTGGAAGCAAAGCATCCAAAGGACAAGCCTTACTTTGCTATCATTCGCAAGGCCGTTGAGCAGTTGGCCAGCGTCAACGCGGTCCGCCTCACGAAAGCCAAGCCGGATAACGCACCGGCAAAAAAATCACCGTTTACTACTGAGGGCCGCAAAACGCTTGGCGACTTGATTGGTGACGCCGGGGAAAAGCTGTTCGGAACCGAAGTCACCGAGCCATCAGAAATCCACACTTTCCTTCCACAAATGCGGAAGGCTGTACCTGAACTACCGAAGGACGACCATGCTGCGAAAGTCGCCATTTCCAGAGCCTTCGGTCTCCGTTCAGACCAGTTCGAGGCATTCTCTGGCAGGTAGTGGCCTCAGCGTAGGGATGCGTTGTAGTGGCGGATGAAGTACCACAGGGCACCCAGGTGGTTGCGGTCGCACTTGGAGCAGGACAGGGTCTTG
>JAYVUZ010000184.1:0-9707 GCA_043787415.1 Fimbriiglobus sp.
ACTCTGCACTCTGCACTCTGCACTCTGCACTCTGCACTCTGCACTCTGCACTCTGCACTCTGCACTCTGCACTCTGCACTCTGCACTCTGCACTAGCCGCCGTACACCGCCCGGATGCGGTCGAGGAACGGTCGGCTGACCGCCTCGTGCTTCCGGAAGATGTCCCGGCCGATCTGGTACACCTCGGCCGGGCCGTCGGCCAGCACGGTGGCGTTGCGGGGTTCGTCGGTGGCCAGCGCCCGGTCGCCGAAGTAGTCCCGCGGGCCGAGCACCGCCACCACCTTCGGCCCGGCCCCCGCGTCTTGCAGCACCCGCACCCGGCCGCGGCGGATGAGGTAGAACTTGCTGTCCTCGGTGACGGGTTCGCCCTGCCGCACCACCGCCTCGCCGTCGGCCAGCGCCCGCACCTTGCCGCCGCTGGCGACCACCTGCTCCGGCCGCAGCGACACGGCCGGATGCACCCCGACACACACCGCGTCGGCGATGGCCTGCTGCTGCTCCGGCAGCACGGCGGCGAAGAAGGCGCACGCCCGCAACCCCTCGGTGACGAACAGCCGCTCGGCCACCACCAGGTTCGAGACGATCCGCCCCCGCTCCATGTGAACGATGCGGTCGGCCCGGTTCATGATGCGGGCGTCGTGGGTGACGATCAGGCTTGTCGTCCCGGTGGTGTCCGCCAGCTCGGGCAGCAGTTCGGCCTGCTCCGGCGTGAGCCGGCCGCCCTCGTCGTCGCCCTGGCCGGGCCGGCGGACCAGCGCCTCCAGCGCCTGCGGGGGCCGCGGCCGGGCCAGGTGCTGCAACAGGGTGACGACGGCCAGCCCGCTGTCGGCGTCGAGTGCAGCGGTCGGTTCGTCGGCCAGGATGAGGCCGGGCCGGTTGACCAGCGCCCGGGCCACCGCCACCCGCTGCCGCTGGCCGCCGGACAGGCCGGCCGGCTTAAAGTGGGTGCGGTGGCCGAGGCCGAGGTACTTCAGCAGCTTGTGGCCGTAGCCGTCGTCCGGGGCCGGGTCCAGCGCCCGGGCCAGGCGGACGTTCTGGGTGGCCGTCAGGGAGTCGAACAGGTTGTGCCGCTGGAAGATGAACCCGACGCGGCGGCGGTAGGCGGTCCGCCCGGCCTCGTCCAGGTCGCGGAGGTGCAGGTAGCCGTCGCTCACCCCGTCGAGGATGTCAACGTGCCCCGTCTGGAGCGTCCGCAGCCCGCCGACGAGCGTCAGCAGGGTGGTTTTGCCGGACCCGCTCGGCCCGCTCATGATGACCAGCTCGCCGGGCAGCACTTCCAGGTTGTTGTCGTGCAGCACCGGGGTGGCGGCGCCGCCCTGGCCGAAGGTGTGGGCCACCCCCCGCACCCGCAACAGCGGCCGGACCTCGGGCATGAAGTCACCAGTGCAGAGTGCAGAGTGCAGAGTGCAGAGTGCAGAGTGCAGAGTGCAGAGTGCAGACCTGTCTTCCATTCTGCACTCAGCACTCTGCACTCTGCACTATCTGAGGAGGGCCAGTCGGGGCAGCGGCTTGTCCCCGCGGCGGTGCAGCCACCACAGGCCGATGGCCCCGCCGGCGGCCACCAGGTGGGCCAGCAGCGCCACGTCCCGGGCGGTGGTGGACTGCATCCCCAGCCGGTTCTCCTCGACCCCGGCCAGCACCTTCGCCACCGTCTGCTTGTTGGGCGTGTCGGCCGCCTTGTACTGGTCGGCGAACTTGGCCTCGGCGGCGGCGGTCGCGGCCCGGTCCAGCCCGAACCCGGTGACGCTCTGCAGGACCAGGAAGACGAGGGCCAACACGGTGACGCCGGCCAGCAGAGTGTTCCGGTGCGCGGCGACGGGCGCCGCCCACCGGAACCGCGGCGGCGGGGCCGCGAACACGGCGGCCGGCACCAGCCGGTCGGCCCCGGCCAGCAGCACCCCGACGAGCAGCAGCGGCAGGTAGGCCAGCACCCACCCGCTGAACCGGACGGCGGTCGTGAGGGCGGCCTCGTCGGCGGTCAGCTCGGCCGGCAGCAGGGCGGTGGTGAAGCTGCCGAACGCCGCCTGCCAGGCGGTCTGCGAGTACACCCGGACGCCGCCGGGGTAGCTGCCGGCCCACGGGAACAGGCTGGCCAGGAAGGCGACGGCCAGCCCGGCCGCCGGCAGCCACACCACCCACCCCGGCAGCCGGACGGCCGGCACGACCACGGCGGCGGCGGCCGGCCGGGGCGGCAGGAACCCGGGCGGCGGCTCTGGCGGCAGCGACGAGGGTGGCGGCGGCGGCAGGGCCGACGCCGGGGTGACGGTCGGCACGTACCCGGCCGGCACGGCGATGGGCTTACCGCACTTGGGGCAGTCGGCGGCGGTGCCGGCGGTGGCGTCGGGTAGTTCGACGCCGGCCTGGCAGTGGGGGCAGAGCTGGCGGATCACCCGTGGCGGCTCCGGTGGTTGGTGGGATAACCTATCGGCGGCGGGGCCACCCTACAATGCCCCCATGCTCGACCCCGCCAAGCCGGTGACGGTGCCGCTGGTCCGCGCCAGCAAGGGGCGGGCGAAGCTGGTCATGGTGACGGCCTACGAGTTCACCGCCGCCAAGCTGGCCGACGCCGCCGGCGTCGATCTCATTCTGGTGGGCGACTCGGCCGGCACGGTGGTGCAGGGCCACCCGACCACGCTGCCGGTGTCGCTCGCCCAGATGGCCTACCACACGGCCTGCGTGGCCCGCGGCGCGACCCGCCCCCTCGTCGTCGCCGACCTGCCGTTCGGCAGCTACCACGAGTCGCCGGGGCAGGCCGTCCGCAGTGCCGTGACGCTGCTCAAGGCCGGGGCGGCGGCGGTCAAACTGGAGGGCGGCGAACGCATGGCCGACTGCGTGGCCGCGCTGGCGAAGGCCGACATCCCGGTGATGGGCCACGTCGGGCTGACGCCGCAATCGGTCCACGGCATCGGCGGGTTCAAGGTGCAGCGGGACGCCGCCAAGATCGTCGCCGACGCCCGCGCCGTGGCCGACGCCGGGGCCTTCGCCGTGGTGGTGGAGGCGGTGCCGAGTGACATCGGGGTGGCAGTGACAGCCGCCGTGGCGGTGCCGACCATCGGCATCGGGGCCGGCCCGGGGTGCGACGGCCAGGTGCTGGTGTGGCACGACCTGCTCGGCCTGTTCGACGGGTTCCGGCCGAAGTTCGTCAAGCGGTACGCGGAGTTGGGCACGGCGACGACGGCGGCACTGCGGGAGTACGCCGCCGAGGTGCGGGGCGGCACCTTCCCCGGGCCGGGGCACCAGTTCGGCTGACGGCCGGGCAGGAGCCGGTTTGCGAGAGCCGCGACCGCAAGGGAGAGTCTAGCCGCGGCACCCCGTCACGTTCTGAGTCCCACCGCTAGACGCTCCCTTGCGGTCGCGGCTCTCGCCGACGCGGCTCTCGCCGACGCGGCTCTCGCGGTCGCGGCTCGCCCCGAGCGGCCGTCGCCGACGCGCCGGCCGGTCTTCGCCTTTGCTTGCCGGCCGGGATGCGGTACAAAACGGCGTCCCCACCTGGCTGACCGAGGAACACGATGGCGAAGGCGAAGACGGAAAGCGTCCGGGCACGCGAGGCCCGGATCAAGGCCGAGGCGGCGGCGGCGGCGGCGGCCGAGGCGGCCGGGGTCGAGGCGGCCCAAGCCGCCGAGGCCGCCCGGGCCGAGGCCGCCCGCCTGAAGGCGGAGAGGAACGCCCCGAAGCCGAAGCGGCCGCGGTTCGTGCGGGCCGAGAAGGCCGAGCCGCCGGCCGACGCCGCCGCCGTGCCGCTGCCCCCGCCGAGCGCGACGCCGCTGGGCAAGATGCTGTCGAAGGCCGCCAAGCCGACGCCGAAGGTGGCCGCCGCCGGGCCGAACCGCGGGCCGGCGGCGCCCCGCGAGAAGCGGCAGCTCCGCCACGAAGGGGTGTCCCGCAAGTAGGGGCCGGCGGACGTGTGCCGCCGGCCGGCCGGCGGTCACGGCAGCATCTGGTACGTGACGAACGCGATCCGCTTGCCGTCCGGCGCGAAGCACGGCACGTTCGCCGTCCCCTGGCCGCCGAGGAACCGGCCCAGCACGTCGATCTTGCGGTCGCCCAGGGTCATCCGCCGCAGGGTCACGTCCTTGTCCGCCGGGTGGCCTTTCACGTCCCCGGCGTAGCTCAGGAACACCAGGCTCTTGCCGTCCGGCGACGGGTGCGGGAACCAGTTGGCGGCGGCGTCGTCGGTGAGCGGCTCCTGGTCCCGGCCGTCGGCCGCCATCCGCCACAGCTGCATCCGGCCGGTGCGGTCCGAGTTGAAGTAGATGTGCTTGCCGTCCGCCGCGTACTCGGGGCCGTCGTCCAGCCCTTTCGCCGTCGTCAGCCGGGTCTCCGGGCCGCCGCCGACGGGGACGGTGTAGATGTCGAACTCGCCGCCCCGCTCGCCGCAGAACGCCAACGTCGTGCCGTCCGGCGACCAGCCGTGCCAGTACGACGGCCCGGCTTCGGTGACGAGGGTCGGGGCGCCGCCGGCCGCCGGCAGGGTGTAGATGCGGGACTTGCGGTCGCCCTGCGACTGGTCGCTGACGACCAGCCGGGTGCCGTCCGGCGACACCCCGTGGTCGTTGTTGCAGCGGACGGCGAAGCCGGTGTCGATCACCGCCGGGGTGCCGCCGGCCGCCGGGATGCGGTGGAGCCGGCCGCCGCCATTGTACACCAGCGTCTTGCCGTCCCGCAGCCAGTTCGGCGCCTCGATCCGGCCGGGCAGCACGGCCACCACCCGGCGGTCGGTGGAACTCAGCACCTGCGTCTCCAACACGCTCACCAGCGTCGGCTTGCCGGCCGGCGGGGCGGGCGGCATCAGCTCGACGTTCGAGAAGACCGCTGTTTCGGCCGCCGCCTTGTCGTGGGCGCACACCCCGAGGCCGACCAGCGCCGGGCCGTCGAACCCGACCCGCACGGCACACCCGGAAAACGTCAGCTCCTCGCCGGCGGCGGCCAGATAGAGGAGCACGTACTTGCCCTGCCGCACCAGTTTCGCCCGCACCGGCGACGTGACGTTGGCCTGCACCTCCTGCGTCTTCGCCCCCTTGCTGTCACGGAATTGGAGGGAGGTCAGCCCGTCGCCGTGAACGGCCACGTCCACATAGGCGGCGTCCGGGTCGAGGGACTGGCGGAGCATCAGCACGGCCTTGCGGTGCGGGTCTTTGCCGGCGCCCTCGAAGCGGATGTCGGCGGCCAGGCTCACGTCCCCGGCCCACTCCCGCCAGGCGAACCGGAACGTATCGGCGGCCCCCCACATGTTTTCGCCGCCGCCGGTGACGGTGTACGACTTGGCCGCCGGGTCGAAGGCCACCGCCCCGGGCCGGCGGACCGTGCCCACATCGGCCTGGTGGGTGAACGGGCCGAGGTCGGGGGCGGCGAGGGCGAGGGCGAGGAGGAGCATCGGGGGGGTCCGGGAGGGGGAAGGGGCCATGATACCCCGGCAACCGACCTGGGCAAACCGGCCGGGTTCGGTCACGCTCCGCCGCCGGCCCGTGGTCCGGGCCGGCTCAACCGAGGGAGGCGACCATGCGGACGTTCGCGGCGGCGGTGGTGCTGGTTCTGGCCGGCGTGTCGGCGGCCCAGCAGCCGCCCAAGCCGGGGCCGGAGTACGACGTGCTGAAGAAGCTGGTCGGCACCTGGGAAACCAGCCTGGCCGCCGGCGGCACCACCTCCAAGGGTACCGTCATGTACAAGCTCGGCCTCGGCGGCCTGTGGCTGGTGAGTGACATGGACGGGGAGATGTTCGGGGCCAAGTACACCGGCCACGGCATGGACAGTTACGACGCCGCCAAGAACAAGTACATCAGCGTGTGGTTCGACAACACGGGCGGCAGCCCGGTGGTCATGGAGGGCACTTACGACCCGGCCAAAAAGGCCATGACTTTGGCCGGCGACCGGATGGGGCCGGACGGCAAGCCGGCCAAGCACAAGTCGGTCACCACCTGGCTGGGCGACGACGCGGTGAAGATGGATATGTTCCTGGGCGACGGCAAGGAACCGGACTTCATCCTCACGTACAAGCGGAAGAAGTGACGCCTCCGGTTCGTAGCCCGACGCGCGAGCGAGGTCGGATTCTCCCTCGCTCGCGCGTCGGGCTACGAACCACTGACCTCACTTCGCCGCCAGCGGCTTCACCTTGATGCCGCGGAACGCCACCACGTCGCCGTGGTCTTGCAGGCACAGGTGGCCGGTCTTGGCCTTGGCGAAGTTCGCCCACGTGGCGAACTTGCTCTTGGCCAACTTCTCCTTCCAGTCGGCCGACCCCATCTCGAACGAGTAGTACTTGACCCCGTTCATGCTCACCTCGCCGGCCGGGCCGTCCAGCTTGAACCGCAGCTCGTTCCACTCGCCGGCCGGCTTGGTGGCGTCGAGCGGCTTGCCGGTCTTCGGGTCGGCGGCCGGCTTGTAGAACTGGTACAGCCAGCCGGCCAGTTGCGGGTCGTGGCCGCCGGCGTTGTCTTGAATCTGCACCTCCGGGCCGCTGTCGTACGGCGGCTTGCCGGGCACTTCCACGACGTGGAACATCAGCCCGCTGTTGCCGCCGGTGCCGATCTTGTACTCCAGCACCAGCTCGAACGACTCGTACGGCTCCCGGGTGACGATGTCGCCGCCGCCGCCGCCGGTCAGTGTCAGGGCGCCGTCCTTGACCTGCCACTTGTCGGAAAGGGTGGGCTTGCCGTAGGTCCGCCACTGGTCGGCGGACTTGCCGTCGAACAGCAGTTGCCAGCCGCCGGTTTGCTCGGCGGGGGTGAGGGCGTTCGGCTCGCCGGGGTGGGCGGCCAGGAACAGCAGGGTGAGGGCGGTCATGCGCGACTCCGTGGGGGCTGCGGACAGGTTAGCCGGCCGGCCCGACGCCGGCGAGCCGCCGCGTGACTATAACTAAACGCACAATCCGACGGTCCACCGGAGCCGGCTGATGCGCGACACGCTAGTGTTCTTCGGGCAGATGTTCCGCGGCTGGCGGGCGATCGGGGCCATCGCGCCGAGCGGCGGCCCGCTGGCCCGCATGATGGCCGACAAACTCGGCCCGGTGGCCGACGGCCGGGTGATCGTCGAACTCGGGGCCGGCACCGGGGTCGTCACCCGCGAGCTGGTGCGGCGGTTCCCGGCCGCCCGGGTGGTGGCCGTCGAGGTCAACCCGGCGTTCGCCGGCCGGCTGGGGCTGGCGGCCCCGGGGGCGACGGTGGTCATCGGCTGCGCCACCGAGCTGACCCGTCACCTGGCCGCCCTCGGGGCCACCCCGGACGACGTGGCCGGCGTCATCAGCGGGCTGCCCCTGCTGTCCCTGCCGGGCGACCTGCCGGGGCGGGTGCTGGCGGCCGTCCGCGGGGTGCTGCGGCCGGGCCGGCCGTACATACAATTCACCTACTCGGCCCGCGGCTGGCGGCGGTTCGACGTGGCCGGCTTCCGGCCGGCCGGCACCCGCACCGTGTGGCGGAACGTGCCCCCGGCCGACGTCCTCCTGTTCACCCGCGACGACTCCCCCGCATGACACCCGGCCCCCTCCCGCCCGAGCCGATGGACCCCCAGTTGACGTGGATTCAGCCCGGCGGCGGGGTCGTGTGCCGGCTCGAACTGGCCTGGGGGCGGTGGCGGCGGGTCTGGCTGAAGACGGCCCGCCCCGGGTACGTCCGGCGGATGGCCGCGCTCCGCAAGGGGGACTTCAACGGCTGCCCGCACGAGGTGCTCGACCCGCGGGACGTGAAGCTCTTTCGCAACCAGGGCGGCTACCACTGGGAGCCGGCCGACGACCCGTTCCGCTGGCGGGACCGCCTGCCGTTCGCCCGGGTCGGCCTGGCCGAACTGCTGGTCTTCTCGGCCATCACCTTCCTGCCGGCCGCCGCGCTGGCCGCCGCCGCCGCGGCCACGGGCGGGCCACTCCGCATCGTCCTCGGGCTGCTGGCGGCGACCCTCGCCGTCTTCGGCGGGCTGATCGTCTGGTTCTTCCGCGACCCGCCCCGCCGGGTGCCGACGGAACCCGGGCTGGTGGTGTCCCCGGCCGACGGCACCATCGTGGCCATCGACGAGCTGGAGTACGACGAGTTCGTGGGCGGGCCGGCCGTGCGGATCGGCATTTTCCTGTCCATCTTCAGCGTGCATGTGAACCGGGCGCCGGTGGCCTCCCGGGTGGTCGGGCTGCGGTACCAGCCGGGCAAGTGCCTGAACGCCCTGCGGCCGGAGTCGGCCCGGGAGAACGAACAGCTCGCCGTCCGGCTGCAAGAGACGGCCCCGCCGTACCGCCGGTACGTGGTCCGGCAGATCACCGGGGCCATCGCCCGGCGGATCGTCTGCTGGCTGAAGCCGGGGGACGGGCTGGCCCGCGGCGAACACTTCGGCATGATCAAGCTCGGCTCGCGCACGGAACTGGTGCTGCCGCGGGAGCCGGGGCTGGAAATCCGCACCAAGCTCGGCGACAAGGTGGCGGCCGGGGCGACGGTGCTGGCGACATTTGGTGGATCTGGCGGCGGGAGTGCCGGCCATTAAGATGCCCCGCCGCCGGCCGCGGGTGTTCGGCGTCCTGCCCACCCTGCTCACCCTGGGCAACGCCGTGTGCGGGTTCGGGGCCGTCACCCTGGCCGGCGGCTGGACCCGGTACGAGCCGGCCACCGCCTTCTTCGCGGCCGGCGCCCTCGTCTTCCTGGCCATGGTGTTCGACGGGCTGGACGGGGCGGCCGCCCGGTGGGCCGGCAAGGAGAGCGAGTTCGGGGCCAAGCTGGACTCGCTGTGCGACGCCGTCAGCTTCGGCACCGCCCCGGCCGTGCTGGTGATCGGGCTGGGCCAGCCGTTCGGCTACCACCCGCGGGTGGTGTGGGTGGTGGCCGCCCTGTACCTGGTCTGCACCCTGCTGCGGCTAGCCCGGTTCGGGCTGGAAACGGCGGACGAACCTGACCCCGAGCCGGGGCGGTTCTGGGGGCTGCCGTCGCCGGCGGCGGCGGCGGTGGTGGCGTCCTGGCCGGTCATGCTGTACGGCCCGCAGGTGCTGGCCGACGGGGCGCCGGCCGGGCCGGCGTGGGACGTGTGGGCGGCCCGCCTGTTACCCGTGGTGGCGGTGGCGGTGGCCTGTCTGATGGTGTCCCGGGTGCGGTACCGGCACGCGCTGCGGCGGATCACCCGGGGGCGGGGGGCGCGGCCGCGGCTGGTGAAGCTGGTGTTCGCCACGGCGGTGGTGGCGGCGGTGCCGCGGGTGGTGGTGCCGCTGGCGGTGTGCTGGTACGCCTTCGCGCCGCCGGTGGCGGCCGGGTGGGACCGCTACCGGCCGGGCCGGACTGGTGCCGGACCGGGGGCCGGCGAGCTACCGAGGGTGACTGACGGGACTTGAACCCGCGACCTCTAGATCCACAATCTAGCGCTCTAACCAACTGAGCTACAGCCACCGTCTACCTGTATAGAGTAGTTTAACCGCTCCCGGGTTCGTGGCAAGTCGGCTCGTGTGGGGTCGTGCGTCCGTTTTGGGCGAGCGGGGGCAGACGCCCCCAATGGGAAGCAGTTCGCCGGCAACCACCCCAGCCTCGGAGGGCTGACGCCCCCGCCCGCCCCGACCCGACACACAGCCGAAGGTGGCTTCTGATCTTGAGTAACGAGTCGGGAGATAGAGTCTGGCATTTGGCTGGCTTGAGAACTTGGCGACGTTCTACCGCTAGGTCGTGTGGACGCGAGTGGCGTGTTCTCGGGTCGAGGCGGCCACGCGTCCGCCGCCGCGAGACCGCCTGTGAGTACCCGCTACGCCCTGTCCG
>JAYVUZ010000185.1:0-16243 GCA_043787415.1 Fimbriiglobus sp.
CACCGGCCCGGCCGACCTGAACACGGTGTTCAACATCGACAGCAGCCAATTCCAGAACGCCACCACCGGCGGCACCTTCTCCATCGCCCTGGACCAGGCCGCCCACACCGTCGGGCTGACCTTCACCCCAGTGCCCGAGCCGGCCTCCCTGCTGCTGGCCGGGGCAATCGGGCTGGTCGGGATAACGTCCGCCAGGCGGCGTGCCGGCCGCACCCGGCTGACCTGAGACCGGGCTTTCGCGCCGCGTGCACAGTTGCAAGGTCACTCAGGTGAAGGTGCCACCAGCCGGCCGGGGACCGGTACAAGTGCGACGGCGAACCGGACTGGCTCCTGGGGACAACACCCTCATGGGACGCCGGCCGGACGAGGCCGAGCCGCTGCTGACGGAGGCCGTGGCCCACCTGCACCTGGACCTCGGCCGGCCCGACCGGGCCGAATCGCTCTTCCGCGAGGCCCGGGGATCAACCGGGCGGCCCACCCTGGTCCCGACCCCCACCCGAACGCCCTGCGGCAGGCCCTCGACTTGGGCCTGTTGCTCGCCGATCGCGGGCGGGTCGGCGAGGCCGAACCCCTACTGCGGGAGGCGGCCGGCAAGTAACCCGCCCCGCACTGACACCCCTCTCATGTGCGGCCGGTACACGTTCACCATGACGGCCGCCGAGTTGGCCGAGTGGTACGGGGTGGACCCGCCGGCCGACCACGCCCCGCGGTACAACGTGGCCCCGTCCCAACTGGTGGCCGTAGTCGGCCGCAAGGCCGGCACCGCCCGCCGGGGGCTGGTGCGGATGCGGTGGGGCTTCGTGCCGCGGTGGGCGGCCGACCCCGACGCTGGCCCGAAGCCGATCAACGCGAAAGCGGAAACCGTATTCACGTCGCCGGCCTTCCGGCTGAGCGCCCGGGACCGCCGGTGCCTGCTGCCGGCCGACGGGTTCTACGAGTGGGCGGAAGTCGGCGGGAAGAAGCGAGCGATTCACTTCCGGCCGGCGGCCGTGCCGGTGGCGTTCGCCGGGGTGTGGGACGTGTGGCGGCCGGCTGGCGGGGGCGACCCGCTGTACACCTGCGCCGTCGTGACGGTCCCGGCGAACGACGCGGTGCGGCCGTTCCATCACCGGATGCCGGCCGTCCTGCCGGCCGCCGCCTTTGCCCCGTGGCTCGACCCGGCCGCCACGCCCGGGTTGCTGGCCGCCCTGCTGCGGCCGTACCCGCTCGCCCTGTCGGCCGCGCCGGTCGGTCCGGCGGTCAACTCGCCCCGGTCTGACGGCCCCGAGTGCCTGACGCCCGCCGCCTGACGCCCGGAAGTCGTCCCCAAAGTCCCCTCAGTTCGGGCCGCGTCGGTGGGCGCACCCACGCCCGACGGCCGCGATGTCCCGTCGCCGGTGTACGGTGAAGCGGGCCGGTGGTGGGGCCTACGAAAAGCTAACCATTTCGGCGCCCGCGGAGGCCGCATCGTGCTGTTCGACGCCTTCGGATACGCCCGCGTCCGGGCCGCATCGGTCGGCTGTATCCTCCGCCGGGGCGCGACCCGCGGGGCGCTGCCGGGCGTCGGCGGCACCTGGACCTACGCCGCCGGGGTGTTCGCCGTCGCCCACCCCCGGCCGCGGTGCTACTTGCACGTGCTGACCGGGGTGGCGGCGCCGCCGGGGGTGGTGACATACCCGGTACGGCTGCTGGCCCCGGCCGCCGCCCCGCACAAGCCGCGGCGGTGGTTCGCCTGCCCCGGGTGCGGCCGGAAATGCACCGACCTGTACCTCAAAGCGCCGCGGCCGACGCTGGCGTGTCGCCTGTGCCACGGCATGACGTACCGCTCGCAGTCCGCCCCCCGGTCG
This sequence comes from Fimbriiglobus sp., assembly GCA_043787415.1. GTDB lineage: Bacteria > Planctomycetota > Planctomycetia > Gemmatales > Gemmataceae > JAXMAZ01. Next base: position 1,827 of record JAYVUZ010000185.1, read on the forward strand.
GCCCGGGCGTTCGCCCGCCGGCACCGCGGCGGGTGACGACACGCGGGCGGACCCGCCGGCGCGTTGCCCGTTCGGCCATCATTCCGCACTCTGACCACGGCGGCCCGCTTCCGGGTCGCCGCACCTCGGTCGAGTGGCACCACGATGGCACGCAAGGGTGGCCGCCCGCAGTCCGGCGACGACCTGTTCACACACGTCGAGCCGCGCCCCAACCCCACCCCGACCGCCGCCGAGCCAGTCGAAGCGGGCAAACGGTCGGGCAAGGTTGCCGGATTGGAGCGGGACATTGCCCGACTGAGGGCCGAGAACACCCGGCTGAGGGCCGCGATCACCGCCCAGCGTAAAGCGCAAGCGGTTGCCGACGTGGTCCCCCCGAGCCGTCCGGCCCTCGTCCTCCTCCGCGCGCTCATTCGTAATGGACCCCGGTCCGCGAGCGCCTTGGCCGCTCGACGAACCGCGGGCAAGGTTCGTGGCACCGGCGACCGGGGGACAATCACCCGCCACCTCAGATCGCTGGAAGGGCAAGGACTCGTCTCCCGCCCCGCCGGCTCCCACGATTGGCGTGCGACTCAATTGGGTCTAGACTACCTGTCTCGTTTAGCAAAAGCTTGCTCTGCATAGAGTTGCGGGGCAAAACCAGCAAGAAACCAGCAGCAAATCAACGGCCTGTGTTTCGACGTTGGGCCGGTTCCCCGGCCGGCTGACAGACTGGGCGAGACGGCAGACAACGTGTCTCGCCGAGACCCGATCCTGGAGAATGGATGTCAACTCTGACGACACCGGCGGCGAAGGCGGCCCCCCTTGAGGCCGTCTTGGTGAACGAACAGGCCGTCGGCCGGATGCTCGGCTGCTGTGCGAAGACGGTGGAGCGCAGCCGGGTGCCCGGCCGGGTGAAGGTCGGTCGGCTGACCCGGTACGTCCGGGCCGAGGTCGAGAAGTGGATCGCCGCCGGGTGCCCGGCCCAACCCGTCACCAACTGAGCCGCCCCAAAACGACGACACCCGCCCTTTTACGGCGGGTGTCGTCCGGGAGTCCACGCATGCCTGGGAAGAACCCCCCCACGGGGCACGATACCGCACGCCCCTGGATGACGCATCAGGTGTTCGCCGGGTGCGGCTGGCTGCCGGCCCGGCCCGGCCCGGCCCGCAGCCGCTCAACCGCATCGCCCCGACGGCCGGCGAGCAGGTCGCCCGTGCGCTAACCGAGCTGGACGACCGGGACGCGGCCCGGCGGGACGCCCCGCCGCCGCTGCCCGACGACGGGCCGGCGGTTCGCCGGGATGTCCGCACGCTCGCCGCCGGGTTGCGGGTGTTGGAAGCCGCCCTCATCGAACTGGCCGACGCCGGCCGGGGGGTGAGCGCGTGACCAGCATCGACCGCATCCGGGCGAAGCACCCCGCCGCGTCGTTGCAGCCGCCGACCGCTGGCCGGCCCGCCCCGAAACCGGCCGGCGGGTGGGACGGCCCGCCGGTACCGCTGCCCACCCTGACCCCGGTGCCGGCGTTCCCGCTCCACCTGTTCCCGCCCCGGCTGGCCGCCTTCTGGACGGCCGTCGCCGCGGCCATCCGCTGCCCGGTCGATTACGCCGCCGTGCCGTCGCTGGCGGTGCTGGGGGCGGCCGTGGGCCGAACGCGAGAAGCCGTCGTCAAACCCGGGTACGGCAAGCCGCCGGCCCTCTGGTGCGTCGTCGTCGCCCGCCGTCGGCCGGCAAGTCGCCGGCGCTGGCCGCCGTCACCCGGCCGCTGGCGGCGGCGGAAGCCGGGTGGCGGGACGAACACGCCAGCGGCCTGGACGCGAACGCCGTAGACGGCGAGCGGCACGCCCTGGCGATGAAGGACTGGAAGGCCGGCGGGTGTGCCGGCGACCCGCCGCCGAAGCCGGCCCGGCCGACGCTCCGGCAACTGGTGCTGGACGACGCCACCACCGAGGCCGCCGCCCGGCTGCTGCGGGACAACCCCCGCGGGGTGGCGCTGGTGCAGGACGAGCTGGCCGGGTTCGTGCTGGCCCTGAACCAGTACCGCGGCGGCAAGGGGGCCGACCGCCAGTTCTGGCTGAAGGCGTGGGCGCTGGCCCCGCTGAAGGTGAGCCGGGCGAAGGACGGCGACGCCCCGCCGCTGGTGGCCGCCCGGCCGTTCGTCGGCGTGGCCGGGGCGCTCTGCCCGGCGCTGCTGCCGACGCTCCGCGGCGACGCGAAGGGCGGGGACGCCCCGGCCGACGGGTTCATCGACCGCTTCCTGTTCGCCTACCCCGACCCGCTGCCGGCCGCCGGCGAGTCGTGGGCCAGCGTGCCGGCCGACCTGGCGGACTGGTACGCCGGGCGGGTCGCCGAGCTGCTGTCCTGGGACTTCATGGCCGGGAAGGACGGCGAACGGGTGCCGGTGCCGATCCCGTTCGACGCCGGCGGTCGGGGCGTGTGGCAGGCGTTCACCGAAGAACTGGCCGGCCACAAGAACGCCCTCGACCCGTCCGACGGGTTCCGGGCGACGCTCGGCAAGCTGGAAGAGTACGGGCTGCGTCTGGCCGGGCTGCTCTGGTGCGTCCGCCGGGCGTGCGACGAACTGACCGTTGACGCGCCGATTGACGCCGACACCATGACCCGGGCGGCCGGGCTGGTGGAGTACTTCCGGACGCACGCCGTGCGGTGCCACGACGGCGGGGTGGACGACCAGCCGGGCCGGGTCGCCCGCCGCATCCTCCGCTGGCTGCGGGACGACCCGGGCACGACCGCGTTCACCCGGTCCGCAGCGTTCCAACGGCTCAAGGACCGCAAGGACGTGACCGGCGGCGACGCCCTGAACGGGCCGCTGCGACGGCTGACGGACCACGGGTACATCCGGGACGTGCCGGACGCCGGCGGCGGGCGCCCCGGTCCGGCCCCGCAGACGTTCGCCGTCAGCCCCCGCTGGTGCCGCGGCGACGACGGCGACCCGGCCGCCGACTGACGCACGCACCGCTAGCTAACTATGGGGACTTTGGGGACGGTTTCCCAAGTCCGTACACCCTGACTGTCGGACCCGAGCGGACGCCAACGGACCCACGGGGCTTGCGCTCCCCGGCCGCGTCCGGTACAGTCTGCTCCCCACCCTTCACCCGTGTGCCACATGGCCAGCGTATCGACCGACGGCGGCGGCAACCGCCGCATCCTGTTCACCCACCCGGACGGCCGCCGCAAGACGGTCTACCTGGGGCCGGTGCCGAAGAAGTTAGCCGAAGCCGTCAAGCTGCGGGTCGAGGCGCTGGTCGGGTGCCTGGCGGCGAAGCTGCCGCCCGACCTGGACACGGCCGCCTGGACGGCCGGCGTCGGGGACGATCTGGCCGCCAAGCTGGCGGCCGTCGGGCTGGTCGCCGAGCGGCGGTCGGAGACGCTGGGCGCGTTCCTGAACGAGTACACAGACCGCCGGCGGGCGGACAGCAAGGGCGGGACGGTCATCACCATCGAACGGGTGGCGGCCGACCTGACCGGGTTCTACGGGCCGGCGGTCGGGCTGCGGGACATCACCGAGAAGCGGGCCGACGACTTCCGCACCCACTACCTGACCCGCGCCCCGAAGCTGGCCCCGGCCACCGTCCACCGCCGGCTCAAGACCGCCCGCATGTTCTTCGCCTTCGCCGTGCGGATGAAGCTGGTGGCCGAGAACCCGTTCCGGGACGTGAGCGCCCCCAACGCCTTGCCGGCCGAGAAGCGGCACTACGTCAGTGTGGCCGACGCGGAACGGCTGTTGGACGTGTGCAACCCGACGTGGCGGGCGATTGTCGCGCTGGCCCGGTTCGGCGGGCTGAGGTGCCCGAACGAGGTGTTGTCTCTCCGCTGGGAGCATGTGGACTTCGCCGCCGGCCGCATGACCGTGACCAGCGCCAAGACGGAGCACCACGAGGGGAAGGGATACCGGGTGGTGCCGCTGTTCCCCCGGCTGCGGGCGGTGCTGGACGAGGCGTGGGAACTGGCCCCGGTCGGGGCCGAGTACGTCGTCGGCGGGGAGTACCGGGCGAAGTCGCTGAACGGCACCGTGTGGAACAGCGTCAACCTCCGCACGCAGTTCCACAAGCTCATCCGCCGGGCGGGCCTCATGCCGTGGCCCCGGCCGTTCAACAACTGCCGGGCGAGCTGCGAGACGGACCTGAACCAGTCCTTCCCGTCGCACGTGGTGTGCGAGTGGGTGGGCCACTCCCCGGCGGTGGCGGCGACGCACTACCTGACGGTGCGGGAGAGCGATTTCGATGTGGCGGTCCGCGGCAACGCGCCAGACGACGCACCGACAACGCGGAACACAACGCGGCCCGGAGCGGACGCCAACAGACTCAGGGCAACAAAAAACCCGGAACCCCTTGCGGGAGTCCGGGTTAGTCCGCTCGTGTCTTCTGCTGACCATCCCAGTCTAGACGATCTGATGACCCTGTGGGGCTGCGACGAGACGCGACCTGCGGCCGTCGCCGCGTACCAGCGGGCGGTGGAGCACGACCCGACGGACGGGCCGGCGTGGTTCCGGTTGGGCGTCTGCCTGCGGCGGCGGTCTGAGTGACTGTCCCCTATGGGTGGGCTGGGCGTAAACCGTGGGGATGCGTACACGGACGTACCCCAGCGACCTGACGGACCCGCAGTGGCGATTGGTCCGCCACCTCATCCCGGTGTACCCGGGCGGGCGGCCCCGCACGACCGCGACCCGGGACGTGCTCGACGCCGTCTTCCATGTCCTGCGGACCGGGTGCCAGTGGCGGTTCCTGCCGAAGGACTTCCCGCCCAAGAGCACGGTCTGGCGGTCCTTCGGCGAGTGGCGGCACAACGGCACCCTGGAGGCCAGCCACGACCGCCTGCGGGGGAAGGTCCGCCGGCAGGAGGGCCGCAAGCGGACGCCGTCGGCCGGGAGCACCGACAGCCAGTCGGTGCCGGCCACCGAGGGCGGGGAGGAGCGCGGGTACGACGGGAACAAGAAGGTCAACGGCCGCAAGCGGCACGTGGTGGTGGACACCCCGGGGCTGCTGTTGGCCGTGGCCGTGACGGCCGCGAGCGCGGACGACGGGGCCGCCGCCCTACAACCGCTGGGGCACCTCACCCGGGAGGCATTCCCCCGGCTGCGGCTGGTGTGGGCGGACCAGAAGTACCACAACCACAGCCTGACCGCGTGGGTGGCGGCGAATGCCAGGTACGAGGTCGAGGTGGTCCGCCGGCCGGATGGGGCGAAGGGGTTCGTCCTGCTGCCGAAGCGGTGGGTGGTGGCGCGAACGTTCGCGTGGCTCGAGCGGTGCCGGCGGCTGACGGCCGACCGGGAGAAGACGACCCGGTCGAGCGAGGCGATGATCCGGCTGGCGATGATCCGGCTGATGCTCCACCGCCTGCGGCCGGCCGACGACGAGGCCGACTTCCGCTGCCGAAACGCGGCATGACCGACACACATGGGACAGTCACTGAGTCCCCGTCCAGCGAAGCGGACGACTTCCGGGCGGCGGTGGCCGCGTGGGGGACGGCCCTCGACCTCGACCCGAACCAGTACGTCTGGCGGCGGCGCATCCAGCAGTACGGCCCGCGGCTGTACAAGCCGTACCCGTTCTACGACTGGGTGCCGGACGCCGAGACGGCGATCCGCAAGCGGGGTGAGGTGCCGGTGACGCTCCCCGTCCGCCCGGACGGGTCCGAGGTCGCGCAGCCGGCGAAGGCGCTCGCTGTTCCAGCGGACGCACCGGCAATTCCGGACCCGAAGGGTCAGGTCCACCGGGACAAGGGGTTGGTGACGTGCGAAGTCGTGGTCGTACCGGCGGCGGTGGAGCCGGGGCAGTCGGCCCGGCTCCACCTGACGTTCCGCATCACCCGACGGACAGCCGCTCACTGGAACAACGAAGCCGAGCCGCTGCGGGTGTGGACCGACCCGCCGAACGGGGTCGCGGTCAGCGAACGAATCATCGCGGCCGACCGGCCGACGGCGGCGACTTCGACCGAACCCCGCACCGTCGGGTTCGAGGTGCAGGTGCCGAACGACGCCGCCGGCACCGTCCGGGTGCCGGTCTATGCCCTCTATCACCTGTGTGACGACGCGGGGGGAACGTGCCGGTTCGTCCGGCTCGATGTGTCCGTCGAAATTGCCATCAAGAAGTGATGTGAGCCGGTTTTGCTCTGTTGAAACCCTTCTCAGCGGTCGTGGCCTCTAATCCGGCATGGCGACCTCCTACCCGATGACCAAGTCCCCGCGGGCGGTGGCCCGGGAGGCGCTGCGGCTGGCCCGGGAAGCGTTGCCGGCGTACTCGTCGCCGTACAGCCGCCGGGACTACACCCAGCACCAGCTCTTTGCCCTGCTGGCCCTCAAGACGTTCCTCAAGACCGACTACCGCGGGGTGGTGCAGGCCCTGGCCGACTTCGCCGAGCTGCGGGCCGACCTGGGGCTGAAGGCCGTCCCGCACTACTCGACCCTGTGCTACGCCGAGCGGCGGCTCCTAAAAAGGGGGACTTCGTCGTCCTCCTCGTGCGGGCCACCGTGGACGCACTCGACCGCGGCCTGATCGGGAAGAAGCCGACGGCGGCGGTGGACGGCACCGGGCTGGAGAGCCGGCACACGTCCCGGCACTTCGTCACCCGGTCCGGCCGCCAGCACACCGCCCGGACCTACACCAAGCTGACCGTCGTGTGCGACACGGCCAGCCATTTCTTGGCCGGGGCGACTGTTTCCGCCGGCCCGTCCAACGACTCCCCCCAGTTCCGCCCGGCGATGGCTCTGGCGTCCGTTGCCGTCCGCTGGGACCGGGTGCTGGCCGCCGCCGCCTTCGACTCCGAGGCCCACCACCGATACTGCCGCGACGACCTCGGGGTGCGGGCCACCGTCATCCCGCGCAACCGCCGTGCGCGGGGCCGTAAATGGCCCAAGACCAAGTACCGCCGGCAGATGGTCAAGCGGTTCCGCCACAAGCCGAAGGGCAGCCGGCACCAGCGAGTGTACGGCCAGCGGTGGCAGGCGGAGTCGGCGTTTTCCCGGCACAAGCGGCGGCTCGGCAGCGCCCTCGGCGGGCGGTCGGACGCCTCGCGGGAGCGGGAGTGCCGGCTCCGGGTGCTCACCCACAACCTCATGCTCCTCGCCGCCGGTTAAAGCGGCACCCGCCCCGACCCGCCGGTATGCTGCCGTCACAGGCCCGACGGGCGGCAGGGGGAGACCGGCGTGACCCAGGTGTTCGGCGAGCGGGACGACTTCGCCATCGAGGCCGGCGTCGAGGCCGACGGCCACACCGCCGGGACGGTGTGGGGGCACATGGCCGTGTGGTGCCGCGGGGTCGTCCTCGGGGACGCGGGCGAGCGGTTCTGCGCCCTGCATCACGCGTACGACTCCCTCCGCTGGCGGTCCGCGCACCTGGACGAGTTGTGGGCACCGGAGCTGGCGGGGCTGGACGACGGGGCCGCCTGGAACCTGCTCGACGGTCTGCTCTACGGCTACCACGGAGAGGTCGAAGCGCCGGACGACCGGAGCTTGAGGGAGTGCCAGGCCGACGCGGAAGCGTGGGGCCGGTTCGACTTCCTGACCAACTGGGGCGAACAGTTCAACGGGTACAAGGCGTTCCTGTTGCAACCAACTGGCGGACCGCTCCGCATCCTCTACCACACGCGCACGGGACATCCGTGCGGCGTCCGGGTGTCCCCGGCCGGCTTCCGAGAGGCGGTCGGGGGCTTCGCGCACTGGTTCGAGTGCCAATCGCAGCGGCTGGGTGTCCCCTGTTGAACGCGGTCCGCGACTGCGACGCGGCCGTCACACTGCATCACCGACGGCACCTGCCCGGTTCGGCTAGCAAATCAGGGGTTTCAACACAGCAGGTCACGGTCAGAACGCGACCGCCGCCGCTGAACCCGATCTGGGCCGGGCCGGTGTTGGCCGCGCTGAGGAACGTGACCGACTGCGACAGCGGATGAAGAAGTCCGTTGTCGCCGATCTCGAAGCCGGCGATCGAGTCCACCCCGCCAGTCGCCCCGCCGCCGGCGTTGAGCACGTACAGGAGGTAGGAGGTCGTCGGCCACGGTCAGGCTGATCAGGCGTGCCCCACAGCTACCGATCACCTGCACCGCCCGCGGCCCCCGGCTGCCGAGCCGGAACACGCTGATCGTGTCGCTCCCGGGGTTCACCGCGTACAGATATTGCCCGTCCTCGCCGAGAGCCAGCGCCCCCTGGTTGCCCAGGCCGGTGCCGGTGCCGGCCCCGCCCGTCGGGTAGAACACGGGTGCCGCCAGCCGGCCCTGACCGTCCCGCCCGAACACGGCCAGTGCGTTCCCGGCCTGGCTGTTGGTCAGCGTGAAGACCGCCCCCCAACTGCCGCTGCCGTCCCAGTCGTCGTCCCGTGCCCCGCTGGTGCCGGCTGCGACTGCCAGGCCGCCGACGATGACCGCCAGAAGGCCCGCCCGCCGGCACATCATGTGTGTGCCGATTCGCATCTTGCCCGCTCCTTCGAGGGGGATTCCGTCATATCCGGCGAGCCGTCTTGCACCGCCGGCCCCCTTCGTCGCCTGCCCGCGAAGATTGTTACACCGACTTTTTTGTCCGGGCCTGATCCTGTACGAGCTGTTCAGCCCCCCTCATCCAGGTGGCAACTGAGTACCGCCTTCAACCGCCTCTTCGCTTCGGCCGGGAGCACAGCAGACGTGCCGACAGGCTGGCCGCTCTGGAGGTACTCCGCGGCGGCCTCCTTGACCCACCCGGCCTGACGGCGATACCTTCGACACGTCGCGCAGAGCAGTGTATGGACGGCCAACCCGGCCCACCGACGTAGCGGCAGGTCGGCGGACAACTCCTCCGAGATCAGCTCCGCCGCCCGCCGACAGGTGATCACGCGCGGCCTCCGCTGGGTGGTGTGACCTCGTCCCCGAACCAGTTCACGCTCAGGCACTACCACAGCCGGGCGCGGTGCAGCGTCACCGCCAGGTTCGTTGCCGTCACCCCTACGGTGCGCCGCACGTCGGCCGCGGCCTCGTCGTCCAGGTGTGTGAGGACGAACGCCTGCCGCAGGCGGGCGGGCAGCTTGTCGAGACAGCCGGCGAGGGTGCGGCGGAAGTCGGCCCGGCACACCTCCCGGCCGGGGTCGTCCGCCGACCACTCGCCCGGCTTGGTGGTCCAGCGTCCGCTGCCGGTGAACAGGGCGTCGGACGGGCCGTTTGGGAGGGCACGTTGCCGCGCCCGCCGGCGGACGGCGGCCCGCAGCCAGTCCACGACCTTCCACTTGAGGATGGCCGTCAGCCAGGTCCGCTCCGACGACCGGCCGCCGAACGCGTGCCGGGCCGTCAGGGCGGCGAGCAGGGTCTGTTGCACCAGGTCTTCGGCCGCCTCGTGGTCGCGGACGCGGGCGAGGGCGAACTGTTACAGGTAGTCGCCGTGGGCGTCCACCCAGGTCGTCGGGTCGAGTGTCGGGCCGCTCCGGTTCCGTTCCCCCTTCATCCTCGGCGTCCTCTTCGTCCGGGCGGCATGTCTGTAATAGTGCCACCTGGTTTGTCGCCCGCGGCCCTCGCGTCTTACAGTCCCTCGGGCGGAGTTCCGACGCGGGGCGTGGGTTTCCCGCCGCGGCCAGGTGTGTTTAGACGTAAAAACGGATAACAGTAAATGACCGGGTCAGAAGTTCGCCTTATCGCCGCGTGTGGGGAATGCGCTCAGGTTGCTAACCGCATGGCACATCCCGCCGCCCGATGGGTACACGGCGACTGCCCGGTCCGATGGTCACGAATCGGCATGGATCGGCTGCATTCCACGCGAATGCGATCCGAGATCAACCTGGGGGAGGTCCAGTCATCACGGCATGAGGTGCGGACGGAGCAGGAGCGGCCCGGCCTCTTTGAGCAGGGCGTCGAACATCTGCCGGTCGGTCAGCCCCCGGTCCATCATCGACCCGAGTTCCTCCCGCCGGTGGTTGGGCATCCCGCAGCCGTTCGGGTTGCAGCTCGCCAGCGTGTAGAAGTGCCCGGTGCAGACGTCCTTGCTCACCCCGCAGGTGCAATAGGTGCTGGCCAGGAACCACTCCACCCGCTCGGCCTTGGTCCGCGGCCGGCCGAGGTCCGGCGGGTAGACGCTCCCCTCGACGCCGTCCGCCGGCGGGGCCATCTTGAGCGCCAGCCGCTGGCCGATTCGCAGCTCCGACGACTCCAACTCGCCGACCACGAGCCGCACCACCGTCCGCTCCCGCCACGGCGTCACGGCCTTCACGACCGCCTGAATCGGCGGTTCGGCGGTCAGGCGGACGGTGTCGCCGGCGTGGAGCGACCGGCCCCACCGCATCGCCTCGTGGTCGAGGGTGAGCTCCAGCTCGCCGCTGAAGACGTGGTGGAAGGTGAGGGTGCCGGGCAGGCCGTCGGCCGCCCACCGCTCGCGGAGCCACGCCTTCTGCCCCGCCCGCTTGGTCTCCACCGCGGCCGCGGTGAACATCGGCGGTCCCCCCGTCTTGGCCCGAAGGCTTGCGTGCATGTCCCACTCGGTCAGCCCGTCGGCCAGCAGGACGACCGAGACGGGCGTCTTCTTGCGGTCGAGCTTGAGCCACGCCCACACGCGGTCCCCAGCCTTGAACTGGTCGAGCCGGCCCCACCAGCCGCCCACCTTCACCTCGGCGTCGGGTTCGAGCGGCCACGTCTTGGCCTCGGCCTCACCGTCGGCCAGCAAGGTCACAGTGCGGGCCGTCGGGTCGATGCCCGTCACTGTGGCGAACGGCTTGGGCAGGAGCCGCAGGAACTCGGCCGTGCCGGCGACGGCCTTCACCGACATGTTCGCCTCGGCCGCGGTCGGCGGGGCGGGGGGGGTCGGGGCGGCGTAGAGCGACCCGGCCGGGTACTCGGCCGCCCACGCGAACCACCTCACCTGGACGCTCTCGACCCATTCGAGGGTGAACCCCTTCAGCTCGCCGGCGACGCACCGCCCGGCCACGTCCCACAGCGACTTCGTCTCCGCGTCCTGGAAGCGGCCGGCCGAGGGGCCCGGGGCGAGGGCGAGGGACACCGGCCAGGCAGGCCTGTCAGACGCGCCGGCTGGGAGGGGGCTGCCCGCGTCGAGGTTCGACGCCCCCGACTCGTCCGGCTGCGGGGCCTTGTACGTCCGCGGCGGGGAGGCGGTCGGGCGGAAGGCCGAGGCGGTCCGAGTCTTGGGCTCCCAAAGGATCACAAGCGGTATCCCGTCGATGGCGTCGGCGACGACCCCGCCCGTCTCCAACGCGCCGACGGGGTACGCTCGGGCGGTCTGACCGGACCACACGCCGAGCACCTCCTCGCCTGCCTTGAGCCGCGGGTCCGGCGTCCCGCGGGACCGGACCGAGTCGGGGTGGTCGCCGGCCGGCAGCTCGGTCGGTCTGTACTTGTCGAACATCTCGTAGGCGACGGCGGCCGGGTACTTGTCCAGCCACCACCCCCAATTGCTCACCACGGTCGGCACCGGCTTGAGCCGGGTGCCCGCCCGCGGCCCGTCGAACGCGACCCCGGACAGGCACGAGAACAGGGTGCCGTCCTTGTGCCGCATGACCATGACCCCGTTCCGCCAGCCGTGGAAGCGGAAGTCGTAGGACGGGGAGAACCCCCGCGCGAACCCGGCGTCCGGGTCGTACACGAACACCCCGTAGCTGTCGGCGATGACCCGGTAGGGGGTGAGGAAGAAGCGGATGGGGATGGCCCCGCCGTCCGAGTAGCCGCGGGTCCAGGCGAGCACCCGGTCGGCGGGCGTCAGCTCGGCCGCCCGCCGCTTGGCCTCGTCCCGGCAGTGCGAGCAGGGCGGGTTGACGAGCGTCTCGAACGCTTCGGGCTTGGCCACCACCGGCGGCCCGGTCGGCGGCTCGGCGGCCAAGCTCGGGCACGCGGTCACGGCCAGGGCCGACGCGGTCAGGGCGAGCAGTCGCATGGGGAGGGTCTCCGGTGTCAGGGCCGTTCGACCCCAAACACACTGTTGAACCGGATGATGAAGTTCGCCCGGGCGACGGTCTTCTCGTGGTCCGAGTTGGCTCCGCTCACTTCTTCGCGGTCCGCGGGTCGTCGGCCGGGTTCACATAGGTGATGGTCCACGGGCCGTCGCCGTGGAACTGGACCACGGTTTCCCCCTTCACCCAGACGAAATGCCTCATCCCGGCCGGCCAGGTGCCGTAGCTGCCGGCGGGCATCCCCTTCCCCTTCGCGGCGTCGAACGTGTCGCCCATTCCGATGTGGAACGTGCCGGCGATGACCGTCACCCGCTCCGGCTTGGGGTGGGTGTGCGGCGGGATGCGGTAGCCGTCGGGCACCTTCACCCGGAACACGAACGGCCCCGGCTTGGTCGGGTCGCCTTCGAGGACGGCGAGCTTCGCCCCCGGCGGCAGCGACGCCGGGCCGTCCGTCCAGGCGAGCGCGTCCGGCCGGTGGACGGCGGCCTCCATCGCCCCCATCTTGTCGTCGCGGGCGGGAAGCCCGCCGGTGAACGCGACGACCGCAGCGATCGCGGCCGGGAGGGCGGGAAGCCGCATGGCGAGGTTTCCAGTTCGGGGTCGGGGTTCGGTCCCGGTCAGCGGTCGCGACCGGCCCAGTCTAGACCGGATACCCTACACGACAACTGAATACAATAATTTTATAAAAACTACTGCCATCATCACTTAAACAATAGCGTTTCATATTTAAATACGTTTTATAGTCTCTTGAATCGTTCTGGCGTCAATTTGTCTGAACCCGGTCGATGAGCCACCACGACTGGACGAGCTGCGGACCGGCCCGCCGGCCACTGGCCGGGGTCGGCGGACGACCAGCCAAGTCGATGGAGTGTCCGGTCCAGTCCCCTGACGGCCAGGATAGTGGTCAGCGCCCCGCCCGGACTGATCGTATAGCTTGCGTGCGTTGGGCCAGACCCTCGTCGAACGCCATGCGGAACTCCTCGACCTAGAAGATCATCCCGACGACCCACCCCACGGCGACGAAGAAGGCGAACAGCACGACCGCCAGCCACTTCGATACCTCCCGCCACAGGTAAATGCTCGGGATGATGCTGTAGGTGCCGAGCGTCATGGCGAACAGCATGACGTACCCCGACGCCACCCCTTGCTGCTAGAGTTGGGCGGCCAACATCACGTCCAGGCCGATGGGGACGGGCATGAATACCGAGATCAGGCTGACGAAGGCGAGCTTGAGCGGTGTCGGTTCGGAGGGAAGCTCCTGCCACGGGAGCAGTGCAGGGCCACCGCACCATGAACGGCTGACGGCGTCGGGGTTTGGGGCTACACCGGGTGTCATGGAGGACGCCCCGATGCCCGTACTGCCGCTCGCCGCCGTGTTCGCCGACCTGCCCGACCCGCGTCGGGAGACGAAGAACAAGCTGCACGCCCTGACCGACATCCTGACTCTCGCCACCTGCGCGGTGATCGCCGGGGCCGACACCTGGGACGACATCGCCGAATACGGGCAGGCCAAGGAGGGGTTCTTCCGCCGCTTCCTCACGCTGGCCAACGGCATTCCCTGCCCGGACACGTTCGAGCGGATGTTCGCCAAGCTCGACCCGGCCGCCTTCGGCCGGGCATTCGGCCGACGGATGGCGGCGGCGTGTCAGGCGACCGGCCTGATCCCGGTGGCCCTGGACGGCAAGTCGGCCCGGTCGGCCCCGGCCCCGACGGCCACCGGGCGGCTGCACCTGGTCACCGCGTGGGCCACCGAGAACCGGCTGGTCCTCGGCCAGGTGACGGTGGCCGACGGGTCGAACGAGGTGGCGGCCGTCCCCGAGTTGCTCCGCACCCTGGGCTTGGCCGGGACCCTCGTGACGATCGACGCAGCCGGTTGCCAGACCGAGAACACCCGGCTCATCCGGGCGGGCGGGGGCCACTACCTGCTGGCGGTGAAGGGCAACCAGCCCACCCTCCTGGCGGCCGTCGAGGGGGCGTTCGCGGCCGCCTGTGCGGCCGGCTTCGCCGGCGTGCGGTACGACCAGCACGAGTCGATCGAGGACGGGCACGGGCGGCACGAGGAGCGGTACGTGACGGTTCTCGACGCCCCGCCGAGGGTGTCGGCCGAGTGGCCGGACGCGGCGGCGGTGGTGCCAGTGAACCGGGAGCGGGAGGCGGGCGGGGGGCGGACGTGTACCACCCACTACTACCTGACCAGCCATCGGGGGACGGCGGCGGAACTGGGCGGCCTGATCCGGGGGCACTGGGGGGTCGAGAACGGGCTGCACTGGGTGCTCGACGTGGTGTACGGGGAGGACGGCAACCGGGTGCGGGCGGGTCACGCCGGGGCCGACCTGGGGAGGTCCGGCGGGTGGCGGTGGCCCTCGCCCGCCGCGCCCCGGGCAAGGGGAGCGGGGCGACCAAGCGGAAGAAGGCCGGGTGGGACGACGCCTACCTGCTCAAAGTGCAGAACGGGCTTTCAGAGACATAGTGCGGTGTCGCTAGGTCGTGTGGACGCGAGTGGCGTGTTCTCGGGTCGAGGCGGCCACGCGTCCGCCGCCGCGAGACCGCCTGTGAGTACCCGCTACGCCCTGTCCG
>JAYVUZ010000186.1:0-6146 GCA_043787415.1 Fimbriiglobus sp.
GTACGAGAAGCGGGCGGACATCCACCAGGGCGTCCTCACCCTCGCCTGCATTCGCCTCTGCTGGCTCCGCCTCCTCCGGTAAAGTTAGAGTTTCTAAGAAACACCATTGCGTTTGGGGAAGTTTACGCGGCGTGCGAAGGTCAGGCCAACGACTGGAGATTTACCACCCATCCATACAAGCTGGTGTACTTTGCGTATGGTGACGTAGTGGACAGAAGCCCTCCAGGTTCTTTCCGAACTCACCCGATCACCTCGGGCAACCCGCCCGTTACTCGGCCAAGCCGTGCCGGTCAGACGTTCCAGGTGCGGCCCAAACCCTGGGTGCGTCAAGCGTCTAATCCGTCCGAGCCGTACGTCTGGCCGACCGGCAACGAGTGCGACACCCGGTTGCCACAAACTCCGCACCCTGGTGGAATGCTGGTCGCCCTCGGCGATGGTAGCGTCCGCACCTGTCACCCCGGCATCGACCCGTCCGTGTTCTGGGGGGCGACCACCCCGGCCGGCGGCGAGACGCTGGCCGACTGGTGAACACCCGGCGAGTCACCGCCGGCCGCCCGTCTTATACTCTCTGTGGGTTCCGACTCCGGAGACGCGCGGATGGCGGCGGACAAGGTGGCGGTCGTCGGCTACGCGGCCCGCCTGCCGGGGGCCGGGGCCGACCTCGGCCTATTCTGGCAGAACCTCGTCGCCGGCCGGGACGCTTCGGGTGAAGTGCCGGCCGGGCGGTGGGTGCTGCCGCCGGAGCGGTGCGTTCAGCCCGGCGGCGCCGCCGACACGGTGCCCCACGCTCGCGGCTACTTCCTCGACGACATCCCGACGGTTGACGGTCTGCCGGCCGGCCTCGACCCGCTGTTTCACCTCGTCGCCGATGTCGGCGGCCGGGCGTTCGCCGCCGCCAAGACGGACGCCATCGACCGCCGCCGGGCCGGGGTGGTGCTGGGCAACATCTGCCTGCCGACCTCCAAGAGCATCGACCTCGCCGCCGAAGTCCTCGGCCGCCGGCCGGGCCGGACGGAGCCGCTCAATCGGTATGTCGCCGGGTTGCCGGCCGGGCTGCTGGCGAAGTCGCTCGGCCTCGGCGGTGGCAGCGTCACCCTGGACGCGGCTTGTGCCTCGTCGCTGTACGCCGTCAAGCTGGCGTGCGACGAGTTGCTCGCCGGCCGGGCCGACCTCATGCTCGCCGGCGGCGGCAACCGGGCCGACAGCCTGTACACGTCGATGGGCTTCACCGCCCTCAAGGCCCTCTCCCCGAGCGGCCGGTGTTCGCCGTTCGGGGCCGCCGCCGACGGCCTGATGGTCGGCGAGGGGGCGGTGGTGTTCGCTCTCAAGCGGCTGGCCGACGCCCTCCGCGACGGCGACACCGTCCACGGCGTCGTCGCCGGCTGGGGCCTGTCGAACGACCTGGCCGGTAGCCTGCTCGCCCCGGCGAAGGAGGGTCAGCTCCGGGCCATGCGGTCAGCCTACCAGGCGGCCGGCTGGAAGGTGACGCACCCGGAGGTGGTCGAGTGCCATGCCACCGGCACGCCGGTCGGCGACGCCGTCGAGTTCGACAGCCTCCGCACCCTGTGGGGGGATGACGGCTGGCAGCCGGGCCAGTGCAGCATCGGCAGCGTCAAGAGCGGGGTCGGCCACCTGCTCACCGGGGCCGGGGCGGCGGCGCTGCTCAAAGTGCTGCTCGGCATCCGGCACAAGCGGCGGCCGCCGCAGGCCAACTTCGACGGCCCGGCGGGCGGGCTGAAGTACGACGGCGGGCCGTTCCAGGTGCTGACGCAGGCCGACGCCTGGGAGCCGCGGCGGCCGACGGCCCCGCGGCGGGCGGCGGTCAGCGGGTTCGGCTTCGGCGGGGTGAACGCCCACCTGCTGGTCGAGGAGTACGTCGGCCAGACGTTCGCCGGCGGCAGCGGGTCGTCGTCGGTGAGTTGGGCTAAGGACGACACGCCGGAGCCGGACCCGACGGCCCCGATCGCGGTCGTCGGCATGGGCGTCCACGTCGGCCCGTGGGTGGGGTTACGGGCGTTCCAGGAGTTCACGCTCGGCGGCGGCGAGAGTCACCCGCCGGCGGCGAAGGCGCACGGCTGGGCCGACGCCGTGCGGCCGTGCCCGCCGGGCCACTTCATCGAGAAGCTGAGCGTCCGGCTGGACCGCTTCCGCATCCCGCCGAAGGAGCTGGAAGAACTCCTCCCGCAACAGTTGCTCATGCTGCAAGTCGCGGCCGATGCCCTGGCCGACTGTAGCGGGGCGACGCCCGCCGGCGACGACCCGCGGGCCGGGGTGTTCGTCGGCCTCGGGCTGGACCCGAACACCACCAACTACAGCCTGCGGTGGGCCGAGCTGGCCAGCGGGGGCGAGTCCGACCTGCCGCAGCTCACCGCTGACCGGACGATGGGCGCTCTCGGCAGCATCGCCGCCAGCCGGGTGGCCCGGGCGTTCCGCTTTGGCGGGCCGAGCTTCACCCTGTGCAGCGAAGAAGCGTCCGCCGGCCGGGCCGTCGAGCTGGCGGTGCGGGCGCTGCGGCTGGGCGAACTCGACCGGGCGGTGGCCGGCGGCGTGGACCTCGCCGGCGACCCGCGGCTGGTGCTGCCGGGGAACGTCCGACTGCCGGCCGACGGGGCGGTGGCCGTGGTGCTGAAACGCCTGAGTGACGCCGAGCGGGACGGCGACCGGGTGTACGCCGTCATCCGCGGCGTCGGCGTGGCGACCGGGACGCCGGACCCGACGGCGTTCGCCAGCAGCCTGCGGCGGGCGGCCCGGGACGCCAACGGCGAGGTGACGGACTTCGACCACGTCGAAGCGGCCGACTGGCCGGGTGAAGCGGACGCGGCCGGGGTGCTGATCGCCGCCGGGGTGTCGGTCGGGGCGGTCGGCCGGCAGGTCGGCCGGGCCGGGGCGGCGACCGCCGGGTGCGGGCTGGTGAAGGCGTGTCTGGCGTTGCACCACCGCATCCTGCCGCCGAGCGACGCCACCCTCGGCGGGGCGGCCGCCTCCCAGCCGCGGTTCTGGCTGGCCGACGCCGAGCCGCGGCGGGCGGCCGTCACCGCCGCCGGGGCCGACGGGTCGGTGGTGCAAATCCTGCTGGAAGAACACGCCGCCGCGAGCGACGACCCGCAGCCGCTCGGGGCCACCCCGGAGGCGGTGTTCGCCGTCGAACACGCCGACCTCGCCGCCGGGTTGGCCGAGTTGACGGCGTTCGCCACGGACCGCGGCGGCTGGCCGGTCGAGCGGCTGGCCCGGGAGTGGTTCGCCACCCACCCGCCGCAGCCGGCCAGCCCGCGGGCATTCGCCTTCGTCGCCCGGTCGGCGGCCGAGTTGGTCGAACAGGTCGGCCACGCCCGGGCTGCTACCCCGGCCATACCCTTCCCCGCCTCGAACGTGCCCGACCTGCGGCCGGCCACCCGCGACCGCGTGTTCTACTCGCCCGCCCCGCTCGACCCGGCCGGCAAGCTGGCGGTGGTGTTCCCGGGCAGTGGCAACCAGTTCGCCGGCATGGGCCGGGAACTCGGCGTGCGGTTCCCCGGCGTGCTGCGGCGGCAGCAGGCGGAAAGCAGCCGGCTGCGGGGCCAGTACGCCCCGGACCTGTTCTGGGCCGACGCCGTCCCGCCGTCCGCCACCGCCCGCCAGTTCCTGTTCGGCCAGGTGACGCTCGGCACCCTGACCAGTGACACCCTGCTGTCACTCGGCGTCATCGCCGACGCCCTGGTGGGGCAGAGCCTGGGCGAGTCGGCCGGGCTGTTCGGGCTGCGGGTGTGGGCCGGGCGGGACGACATGCTCGGCCGGGTCGAGGCGAGCAGCCTGTTCGGCCCCGACCTCGGCCCGCCGTTCGACAGCGCCCGGCGGTTCTGGGGGGTGGACAACGTCGACTGGGTGACGGGGGTGCTGCCGGTGGCCGCCCGGCGGGTGCGGGTGCGGCTGATGCCCGGGTCGAAGGCGTACGTGCTCATCGCCACCACGCCGGCCGAGTGCGTGGTCGGCGGCGAGCGGGCCGAGGTGATGAAGCTGGTCGGCCAGTTCGACGCCCCGTTCGTGCCGCTGGACGGGGTGACGCTGGCCCACTGCGAGGCCGGCCGGCCGGTCGAGCGGGCGTACCGCGAGCTGCACACCCTGCCCACGGCGGCGCCGCCCGGGCTGACCGTGTACAGCGGCGCCCGCGGCACGCCCTACGACCCGTCGCCGGCCAACTGCGCCGACTCCATCACCGCCGGGCTGGTCGGGCCGATCGACTTCCCGGCCGTGGTCGAGCGGGCCTACGCCGACGGGGTGCGGGTGTTCGTCGAAGCCGGGCCGGGCAACTCGGTCACCCGCCAGGTGGCGGCGACGCTGACCGGCCGCCCGCACCTGGCCCGGGCTGTCACGGCGCCGCGGCAGGACGCGGTGTCGCTGGTGCTACGCCTGGTGGCCAACCTGATCGCCGAGCGGCGGCCGGTGGACCTGGCGGCGCTGTACGGCGGGCCGGCCCGGTGTGTCGGGCACCTGCCGCCGCCGCCGGCGGACGCCGGGCCGCGGATGACGGTGCCGGTCGGCCGGCCGCCGGTGCGAGCCGCCGAGGTCGATGAGCCGGGGGTGGTCGTCGCCGGAGCCGAGCGGGGCGTGGTCGAGCGTGCTGACCGCGTCGAGGTCGTGGCACTCCTGTCCGGCACACCGTCCGCCGACCCGTTCATCGCCGCGGTGGCCGCCACCGCGACCGCCGCCGCCGAGGCGCACGACGTGTTCCTGCGACTGCAGGCCGGCTTCTCGCAACTCGCCGCCGCAGCCGTTGGGATACGGATGCACGTCCTGGCGAGCGGCGGGCGGAAGCCCGCTGAGGGGACGATTGCAGAAGGGCCGACCGTTGCCGACACCGCAATCGTCCCCTCAGCGGACTTCCGCCCGCCGCTCGCCGAGACGACCGACGCCGTGCCCCGGTCGCTCACCACCGAGCAGTGCTTCACCTACGCCCACGGCAAGATCGCCGACGTGCTCGGGCCGCGGTACGCCGAGATCGACGCCTTCCCCACCCGCGTCCGCCTGCCGGACGGGCCGCTGATGCTGGTGGACCGCGTGCTGGGCATCGAGGGCGAGCCGCTGTCGCTCACCCGCGGCCGGGTGGAGACGGACCACCACGTTCACGCCGGCCGCTGGTACCTGGACAGTGGCCGCATCCCGGTGAGCATCGCCGTCGAGAGCGGCCAGGCCGACCTGCTGCTGTCCGGCTTCCTGGGCATCGATCTGCGGACCCGCGGGCTGGCCGTCTACCGGCTGATCGACGCCGTGGTGACGTTCCACCGGGAGCTGCCGCGGGTCGGCGACACCGTCCGGTACGACATTCACATTGACGAGTTCCGCCAGCAGGGCGGGGCCTGGCTGTTCCGCTTCCGGTTCGAGGGATATGTCGGCGACCACCACCTGATGACCATGCGGGATGGCGTCGCCGGCTTTTTCACCGCCGAGCAGTTGGCCGCCGGCGAGGGGGTGAAGCAGACCAAGCTCGACCGCCAGCCGATGCCCGGGATCAAGCCGGCCGACTGGCACGACCTGGTGCCGCAGGCGGCGTGTTCGCTGGACGTGGCCGGCGTGAACGCCCTCCGCCGCGGCGACCTGGTCGGGGCGTTCGGGGCGGACTTCGCGGCCGCCGAGCTGGACAACCCGCAGCGGCTACCCGGCGGCCTGTTGCGGCTCATCGACCGGGTGCCGACGATCGACCCGACCGGCGGCCGGTTCGGCCTCGGATTCGTCCGGGCCGAGTACGACGTGAAGCCGGACGACTGGTTCCTGGCGTGCCACTTCGTGGACGACCAGGTGATGCCCGGCACCCTCATGTTCGAGTGCTGCCTGCACACCCTCCGCGTGTTCCTCACCCGGCTCGGCTGGGTGGGAGAAGACGGGGCCGTGGTGTACCAGCCGGTGCCCGGCCGGGCCAGCCGGCTGAGGTGCCGCGGGCAGGTGACCGCCGGCACCACGACCGTCGCCTACGAGGTGACGGTGCGGGAGGTCGGGTACGGGCCGGAGCCGTACGCGGTGGCCGACGCCCTGATGTTCGCTGACGGCAAGCCGGTCGTGGAGATCGGCGGCATGTCGGTGCGGCTGACCGGGCTGACGCGGGACAAGCTGGACGCGATCTGGGCGAGCGGCCGGCGTGAGCCGGTCCGGCCGGGAGCGGTTACCGGACCGGC
>JAYVUZ010000187.1:0-30562 GCA_043787415.1 Fimbriiglobus sp.
CCGGACCGGCTCACGCCGGCCGCTCGCCTAGTTGCCGGCGGACCGCGGGGCCGCCCCTTTCACGTGCGTGTCGAACCAGTCGATCTGCTCGGCCAGCACGTGCCCGACCGACTCCCTGGCGGCGTACCCGTGGTCCTCGTGCGGCAGCAGCACGAGCCGGACGGTGCCCCCCGTCCCCCGCACGGCCTGGTACAGCCGCTCGCTCTGCACCGGGAACGTGCCCGGGTTGCTGTCGGCCACCCCGTGGATGAGTAACAGCGGCTCCTTCAGCTTGTCGGCGTGGTAGAACGGCGACATCTTGCCGTACACGCCCGGGGCCTCCCAGAAGGTCCGCCGCTCGTTCTGGAAGCCGAACGGGGTGAGGGTACGGTTGTACGCCCCGCTGCGGCCGATGCCGGCCCGGAACAGGTCGCTGTGGGCCAACAGGTTGGCGGTCATGAACGCCCCGTAACTGTGCCCGCCGAGGCCGATGCGGTCGCGGTCGATGGGGCCGGCGTCGCACGCCGTGTCGATGGCCGCCTTCGCCGTCATCACCAGTTGCTCGACGAACGTGTCGTTGGCCGACGCCGGCGGGCCGACGATGGGCATACTCACCTCGTCCATGACGGCGTACCCCTGCGTCAGCAGGAACAGGTGGGAGTAGCCGGCGAGCGTGACGAAGCGGTTCGGCGACCCGCTCACCTGGCCGGCGGTGCCGGCGTCGTTGAACTCCTTCGGGTAGGCCCAGAACACCGTCGGCAGCTTCTTGCCCGGCTCGGCGTCGGGCGGCAGGTACAGGGTGAACGGCACGTCCACCCCGTCCGCCCGCTTGGCCACCAGCAGTTGCTTGTTGACCTTCCGCAGCCCCGGGTACGGGTCCGGGTTGTAGGTCAGTGCCACCTCGGTGTCGCCGTCGCGGAGGAAGTAGTTGCCCGGGTCGGTGGGCGACTCCCGGCGGACCACCAGCCGCTTGCCCGCGTCGTCCAGCACGGCCGCCACCGACTCGTACACCCCGGGCTTGCACTGGAACCGGGTGCGGGCCTGCTTGGTCGTCGGGTCGAAGGCGGTCAGCTTGGGGAAGTCGCCCTTCGGGGTGGCCCCGCCGCTGCTCAGCAGCAGCTCGCCGGCCGGGGTGGTCCGCAGCACCCGCTGGCCGTTGAGCAGGGTTTTCACCAGCGGCGTGCCGGGGTCGCCGTAGCGGTCGTTGACCGAGCGGTCGAAAATCACGCTCACCTCGGCGTCCGGGCTGGCCACGTCGGCCAGCATCCCCCGCTGCCAGCGGCGGTCGCGGTCGAAGTCCCGCACCAGCCCCTTGCCGCCGCTCTCCGGAAAGCTCAGCCCGGCGTAGCGGTGCTGGAGTTTCAGCCCCGGCTTCGGGGCGTCGGCGAACGGGGCCGCCTGCGTGAACAGTTGGTCGCGGTGCGGCACCTTGGCCTTCGGGTCGCCGCCGTCCTGGGCCTCCACCCACACCAGGGTGGCGTCCAGGGTCGGGTGCCACTGCACCGAGCGGGGGCCGGTCGGCACGCCTTCGATGGGCACCCGGTCTTGCAGCGGCAGGTCGGCCACCGTGCGGACCAGCTTGCCCGTCGCCAGGTCCAGCACCTCGACCCGCTTCGGGAAGGCGGACGCCGGGTAGAGGTAGCTGAACGGCTTCTTCAGCCGGGTGACGAGCAGGTACTTGCCGTCCGGCGACGGGTCGCTGGCGGTGATGATGGCCGGCGAACCGACGGCCGCCCGGTCCGGTCCGTCCGCATCCAGGTGGATCCGGGCGAGCTGGCTGGTGGCGTGGTACTCGAACAGCGCCTCGTCGTGGGCGTCCTTGAGCAAGTCTTGGTACGTCCGCACGGGGGCCGCCGTGCCGCCGGCCGACTCCTGCACCGTCGGCCCGGCCGGGGCGACCGGCGCCTCCGGCGGCTGGCCCCGACCCTCGGGGATCAGTTGGACCAGCAGCCTGTCGCCGCCCTGCCACTGCACCGGCTCGCCGACGGCGGCGTTCACCCGGTCGGCCAGCTTTCTGGTGAGGGTGGCGGTGGCCACGTCCCCGACCCACAGCTCGATGCCCGTCGCAGTGGTGTTGGTGACGGCGAACCGCTTGCCGTCCGGCGACCAGATCGGTGCTCCCGGCTTACCTCCTTCCGGCAACGTCACGGCCACCGGCTTGCCTTCCGGCAGCTTCTGGAAGCTGATGCCGGTCACCCGCGGCGGCCGGGCCGGGCCGTTGGTGCGGGGGTTGATCCGCACCCCGGCCAGCCGAAGCATCGGCTCGGCCAGGTCGGCGATGGCCGGGTAGCGGCTGCTCTGCACGAGGGCCAGGTAGTCCCGCGTCGGGGACACGCTCACCGCCGGCGGCGGCGGGGCGTCGAGGATGGCTTCCACCTCCTTCGGCGGCGTCTTGTAGGCGGTCTGGGCGGACCCGACGGCGGCGGTCATGCAGATCACGACGAGGGGGACGAGGCGGGTCATCGGCGGCTCCGGGCGGCAGGGGGGCGTTGTACGGGATCGCAGCCCGAAGCGCGAGCGAGGTCGGGTTCGGCCGCCCCTACGGCGTCACCCCGACCGACCGCAGCGCGTCCAGCACCAGCCGCCGCTTGCGGGGGTCGTCGGCCGGCTTCACCTGACACAGCAGCACGCCGCCGGCCCCCCGCGGGTACTTGACCAGCCCGCCGACGCTGGCGAGCGGCTGCACCCGGGCGGCGAAGTCGGCCGGCCGCTTCACCCGCACCTGCACGTCCTCCCACCAGCCGCCGGCCGGCACCGGCTCGACGCTCAGCCGGGTACACGGCCGCGGCGGATCGACTTTGATCTCCTGCCGGCCGCCGTCCAGCCGTACCGTCAGGGCGGTGGCCGGGTCGTCATCGAAAAGGACTCGCGCCCAGCCGGTCGTTGTCTCGGCCGGCTGGACGGTCAGCCCGCTGACGCTCTCGCGGCGGGGGAACACCCCGGCCCAACCCGGCCGGCCGGGGCGGGCGGTGGCGAAGCCAGCCACCTCGTCCAGATCGACGACGTGGGTGAACAGGTCGGCGGCCCGCAGGTCGCGGGTGCTGAGCAGGCTTCGGGACGTGACCCGCTCCGGGCCGAACGGCCGCATCAGGTGTTCGACCCCGACCAGCTTGTTGAACGCCGGCAGGCCGTCTGGCTCGACACCCCAGGCTACCAGCCAGCCGCCGGCGGCGAAGAACGTGTCGAGCGTCTCGCGGTCGGCGGTGGCGGCTTGCAGGTTGGCGGCGGTGCCGTCCAGCAGCACCACTTCGCCGACGGCCAGGGCCGTCGCCAGGTCGGCCGACTCGCCCACCCGTAGCCCGCTGCCGGCCAGCAGACTGCGGCGCGGGCCGGGCGGCAGCAGCACCGCCAGCGGTCGGCCGGGGGGGAAGTCGCCGAGGGCGTAGCGGACCAGGTTCGCCACCACCCGCCGGGCGACCGGGTCGGTCGGGTGGTCCCGCACGGCCAGTTGGCTGAGCAGCATCCGGCCGTCGCCGACCGGCACCTCGACCACTGCCGCGTCCGCCAGCCCGACGCCACCCGACACCAGCGATCGGCCGACCCGGGACGGCTGGGCGTAAGCCCCGCGGTACACCGTCTCGCCGTTCGACCAGCAGGCGAAGTCGGCCGGCACCAGCCCGGCGAAGGCCGGGTGTGCGGCGTCCGTCGGGAAGGCGAACCGGCCGCCGGCGGCGGTCGGCGACAGGTCAGCGGGTACGGCCGGGCCGTGCAGCGGGTGCGTCTGGTCGAGCACCACCAGCCGCAGCCCGCCGGCGGCCAGCGACCGCCAGCGGGTGTCGGTGGCCTGCGAACGGCTGACGGCGTCCGGGCCGACGACCAGCACCCGGCACCCCGGCGGCGGGGCGAACGGGTCGGCCACCCGCTGCAGCCCGGCGAACCCCGGCAGCTTGCCAGCCGGGTCGTACACCGCGACGGTTCCGGGCGGGGCGTCGAGCTTCGCCGGCGGGCCGACCAGCCGTAGCGGGCGCACGTCGCGGAACACCTCCCGGCCCTCCCGCTCGACGCTCAGCACCAGGTCGGCGTCCAGCCGGTCGCCGGGCGGCAGGGCCAGCGTCAGCGGGAACTCTTCGCCCCCGCCCGGCGGCAGCTTGAGCGTCTTCTTCCCGCGCACCTCCCCCGGCTGGCCCCGCACGCGGAACAGCCAGTGGACGGTCAGCGGGGTGCCGCTGCGGGTGTCGTTGACCAGCTTCAGGGTGCGGGCGAGCGGCTGGCCGCTCGGCACCGCCGTGTCCCATTCCCGCACCAGCACGGCCACTGGCTTCCAGGTGTTACCGCCACCGGCGTCCAGCCGGGTGACGGCCGCCCCGCGCCAGCGGTCCCCGTCGGCCCGCATCCGGGTCAGCCGGTCGGCGGCCGGTCGGTCGTCGAGGTAGGCGGATTCGCCGCCGATCGCGGCCAGCACCGCCGGTCCGGGGTTGGCCGTGTGGTCGGCCACTTGCGGCCCGGCGGGCGGGTCGTACATAGCCGTCGGCAGGTCGGCCGGCGACAGCGGGGGCGACACCGCCGGCAGCACCGGCCGAGTCGTGTCGATGGCCCGCACGGCGGCGACATCGACGCCGGGTGGCAACTCCCAGGCGGCCACGGCCGGGCTGTTCCGCTCGGCCCGCACCCGGGCCAGGAACAGCGCCTGGCGGTTGGCCGGCGGGCCGTCGTCGCCGAAGCCGGCTCGCAGCACCGGCACCCCGCTGGCGTCGAAAAACCGCAGCGTGTCCGAAAGCCCGGCCCCAGTCCACGGCCGCTCGCCGGCCAGCCGGAACAGGCTGACGCCGCTCGCCCGCCAAGCCTTGATCGCTTTCTGCGGCGCGGGCTGCGGGTCGGCGAACTCGCGGCTGGCGGTCAGTCTCCACGGAATGCCGTTGAGCGTCACTCGGGTGCCGGCAGTGCCCCACTCGCGGACGCCGAACCGCGTCACCTGTTCGTCACTGGGCCGGCCGTCCACGACGAGCGTGATTTCGGCGGCGTACACCACCGGGTCGTCGGGCCACCACAGCCGCGGGTTCGACCACGCCTCAGCGAAGGAGACACTCGCCTCGCCGCCGGCCGGGACGGTCAGCGACTTCGGGGCGAACGCCTTCGCCGGCGTGCCGCCGACGATCCGGCCGTCGGCCTCGGTGGGGCGGACGACCGGCCGCACCTCCACCGTGCGGGGCGTCGGGGTCGGGTTCCGCACGGTCACGTCGAGGGCCAGCGCGTCGGCGGCCGGGCGGGCGAACACGTCGCTCACGACTACCGGCCCGGCGACGGAGAGGACGGGCGCCTCCAATAACCCGCCGCGGCGGGTGGTTCGCACCGGCCAGTCGAGTGTCTGCGTCAACTCGCCGGCCGCGAACTGCGGCGGCGGCAGCAGCCGGAGCTTGTCCCACGGCGTCCCGGCGACGGCGTAAAAGTGGTCCTTCACGGCGACGACCAGTTCGTTCACCCCGGGCCGGGCGACGGCCCCGAGGTCGCAGGTGAACGGGGCGTGCGGCACCGTGCCCGTGCCGACGAGGGTGCCGTTGACGAACACGCTCGCCAGCAGGCAGGCGTTTGCCAGCCGCAGCGTCACCGACTGGCCGCCGCTCGGCAGGGTGAACCGGGTGCGGATCAGGAACCGATGGCAGTACGCCCACTCGGGCCGGGCCTCGGCCAGTTCACCTGGCACCCGCACCCCGCGCCAGGTGCGGGCTTGCAGGTCGGCCGGCAGCGCCGTCACCGGGGCGGCGCGGTCGGCCGGCGTGAGTTCGTCCCACCGGGCGGCCTGCCAGGTGCCGGCCAGCTCCAGCGTGCGCCGCGGGGAGGTGCCGGCCGGCGGCGGGAACTCGAACCCGCCGGCGGCCTCGGCGTCGATGGCCGCCCGGCTGATGGTGCCGGGCTTGTTCGGCCCGTCCGGGCGGAACGGGCCGCGGCTCAGGCAGACCACATCGACGGCGATCCGGGCCGGCTTCGGGACGGCCAGTTCCAGCGTGTGCGACCCGGCGGCCAGGTCGATGGCCCCGGCGTTCACCCAGCCGACGGCGGAGGCGGCGTCGGCCGGCCACAGGTCGAGCGGCGGGGCGTCGCTCGGGACATCCACCCACGGCCGGCCGGCCACCCGCCAGCGGAACGGGCCGGCGTGCCGGGACCGCACCCACACCTCGTACCGGCCGGCCGTCGCGGTGGTGAACGGCCAACTCGCGGCCGCCTCGGTGGGGGCGTCGGCGACGAGCCACTTGCGGCCGGACAGCGACTCCGGCCGGCCGGCCGTGCCGACGGCGAACGGGGCGGCGGCGGCGGTGGCGCTTTCGCCTTCCAGCCAGACGGCATCGGGCGGACCGTCGGCGGCGACCATCAAACTGGCGAGGAGGGCGAGGGCGGGGGGCATGGGCGAGATTCTACCGGAACGCCCCCGCCGGGCGTCAACCCCTCTGCCGGTTCGTAGCCCGAAGCGCGAGCGAGGACGACGCCGACCGCGCTCGCGCTTCGGGCTACGAACCAGCGGCGTCGGCCGGATGCACCCACGGCGCCCGGTACGGCCGCTTCAGCCGCTTGGTGGCCTCCGGGTCGCCGACCACGGTGTGGGTCATCGGGTCGAACCGGAGCGACCGGCCGAGGTCCATGCTCAGGTTGGCCAGCACGCACGCCGCCGTGCTGATGTGCCCCTGCTCGATGTCGGCCACTGGCTTGCCCCGCTCGGCCCGCGCCTTCAAGAAGTCCCGCATGTGGACCCGGATGGCCGAGGCGACGTGTTGTTCGAGGTCCTTCTCGCCCTTGTCTTCCGGGTACTTGTCCGTCTCCATCAGGGCGGTGCCGGTGATCGTCGGGGTCGTCTTGCCCTGGGGGAAGAACTCGAACTTCTGGACGCTCAGCTTGAGGGTGCCCTTGTCCCCGTAGATGGTGGCCCCCCACGGGTAGTCTTTGTCGGCGGCGGCCCCGTAGGTGCGGTGGGTCCACACCACCGGCAGCCCGCCGAAGTCGAAGGTGGCCGTCTGGGTGTCGGCGATGTTCGACCGGGCCGCCTTCTGCACCCGGATGCCGCCGCTGCTGACCACGCTCGTCGGCCAGCCGAGGCCCAGTTGCCACCGCACCAGGTCGAGCATATGGACGCACATGTCGCCGACGATGCCGTTGCCGTACTCGGTGAACGCCCGCCACCAGCCGCGGTGCGGCAGCGGGTCGCCGCCCTGGTACTTGGGGGCGTCGTAGGGCCGCAGCGGGGCCGGGCCGGTCCACCGGTCATAGTCGAAGTAGGCCGGCGGCGTCGAGACGGGCGGCGTGGCCCCGTTCCGCATGTGGTAGTAGCAGTACACCTCGGCCGCCCCGACGGTGCCGAGCAGGCCGGCGTCCACCACCTTGGTTTTCGCGTCGATCAGGTGCGGCGTGCTGCGCCGCTGGGTGCCGACTTGCACGACCCGGCCGTGCTTGCGGGCGGCGTCCAGCATCGCCTTGCCCTCCAGCACGTCCACGCCCACCGGCTTCTGCACGTACACGTCGGCCCCGGCTCGGACCGCTTCGATCATGGGCAGGGCGTGCCAGTGGTCGGGGGTGCCGACGATCACCACCTCGCAGTCCTTCTCCTTGAGCAGGTCGCGGTAGTCGGCGTGCTGCCGCGACGGCTTGGTGAACCCCTTCCGCTCGCCGAGCAGCTTTTCGGCGTCGGCCATCATGCGGCGGTCCGGGTCGCACAGGGCGACCACCTCGACCGGCGTCACCTGCATGAGCCGGAGGAGGTCACACTTGCCGTACCAGCCGGTGCCGACGAGGCCGACCCGCAGCGGCTTGTCGCGGGCGGCGAACAGGGGCACGGGTGCGGCCAGTGCCGCCGACGCGGCGGCGGAGGTGGCCAGGAAGTCGCGGCGGCGCATGAGGTGGCTCCGGGGAGGGGGCCATGGAACGCTATTCCGTACTCCCGGCACCGGACAGCCCCTCGCACCGGCCGGCGGTTCGGTTAGGATGGTGACCTCCCTAGGAGGCCGCCCGTGTTGCTCGCCCTCGCCCTGCTGGCGGTCGCCGCCCCGGCCGTCGCCCCGCGGCCGAACGTTGTCCTGATCCTGATGGACGACCTCGGCCAGCGCGACCTCGGCTGCTACGGCAGCACCTACTACCGCACCCCGCACATCGACCGGCTGGCCACGCAGGGCGTCCGGTTCACCGACGGCTACGCCGCCTGCCCGGTCTGCTCGCCGACCCGGGTGAGCGTGCTGACCGGCATGTACCCGCAGCGGTTCGGCGTCACCGACTGGCTGCCCGGCCAGCCGGACCGGCCGGCCAACAAGCTGAAGCGGCCGCCGCTGCCGGACCACCTGCCGCTGGCAGCCGTCACCCTGGCGGAAACGCTCGGGGCGGCCGGATACGCCACCGCCCACGTCGGCAAGTGGCACCTCGGCGGGACCGGGTTCGGCCCCGAGCAGCAGGGGTTCGGGCTGAACGTCGCCGGCGACCACACCGGCCACCCGCCCAGCTACTTCGCCCCGTACCGCAACAAGCAGCGGGCGCTGCCGGGGCTGGATGACGCCCCGGCCGGCGAGTACTTGACCGACCGGCTGACGACGGAGGCGGTCAAGTTCGTCACCGCCAATAAAGACCAGCCGTTCTTCCTGTACCTGTCCCACTACGCCGTCCACACCCCCATGCAGGCCAAGAAGGAGCTGGTCGAGAAGTACCCGCCCGGCAAGCCCGGGACGCAGGGCAACCCGACCTACGCGGCGATGGTCGAGAGTATGGACGACAGCGTGGGCCGGGTGCTGGCCACGCTCGACGAGCTGAAGCTGGCGGACAACACCCTGGTGATCTTCACCAGCGACAACGGCGGGCTGGCCACGCTGGAGGGGATGCCCCAGGCGCCGACCTACAACGGCCCGCTGCGGGAGGGCAAGGGGTATCTGTACGAGGGCGGGGTCCGGGTGCCGTTGATCGTCCGCGGGCCGGGCGTCAAGCCGGCTACCACCGCCGTGCCGGCGTGCAGCATCGACCTGGTCCCGACCGTCCTCGACCGCTGCGGGGTGAAATCGGACGGCAAGCCGGACGGGGTGAGCCTGTCGCCGGTGCTGGCCGGCGGCACGGTCGAGCGGCCCGAGTTGTACTGGCATTACCCGCACTACGCCAACCAGGGCGGCCGGCCCGGCGGGGCGATCCGGGCCGGCAAGTTCAAGCTGATCGAACACTACGAGACCGGCCGGCGGGAACTGTTCGACGTGACGGCCGACCCGAGCGAGTCTCGCAACTTGGCCGCCGACGAGCCACGAGTCGTGGACGATCTGGCCGGCCGGCTGGCCGCCTGGCGGGAGCGGGTCGGGGCCAAGATGCCGACGCCGAACCCGGCCTACCGGCCGAACCCGCAGGCGGCCGACGGCACGGTGACGCTCCACGCGCGCACGGCGACCGTCCACGGGGTGCAACTCCGATACGAGCCGCTGCCGCACAAGGACACGCTCGGGTTCTGGACCCGGGCCGACGACTTCGCCACGTTCGAGTTCGAGCTGAGCAAGCCGGGCACGTTCGCCGTCGAGGTGCTTCAGGGGTGCGGGAAGGGGAGTGGCGGCAGCGCGGTGGAGCTGTCCGTCGGCGACGCGAAGCTGGCCTTCACCGTCAAGGACACCGGCGGGTTCCAGGCGTTCGAGGCCCGGACGGTCGGCACCCTGGTGATCGACAAGCCCGGCCGGCACACGCTGACGGTGAAGCCGCGGACCAAGCCGGGCGTCGCCGTGATGGATCTCCGCCGGGTGGTGCTGACGCCGGCGCCGTAGGGCTGGCACCGTCAGTCCACGATGCCGTCCTCGTCGCACTCGTTCACCGCCCGCGGCACCAGCATGAGGAACACCCGCGTCGCCTGGACGATGGCCTTCTTCGTCACCCCGCCCTTGAGCAGCACGCAGTAGTCGAACCACAGGTCGCCGTCGTCGTCGATCCCGGCCCGGATCAGAACGTAGTTTTCGTTGATCCGATTGACAAGTTCCAGCCGGTCGGCCCGTGGGGCGTCGGCCTTGATGCCGTAGTAGGCGACCAGTTGCAGCCGCTCCCGGCTCTCGCTCAGGAACACCCGGGCCAGCACCTCCTCGCGGAGGCGGATTTGCCGCTTGTCCTCGTCCAGCACGGCGTCCAGGTACGCCTGTTCGTACACGTCCCGAATCTCTTCGATGGTCACGCTGTCCGGGGTCACGAGGTCGGCGGCCACGGGCGGTCCCCTGCGGCGGGCGGGGTCGGTTGACGGCCCCCCACCGGCACCTAATATAACCTCCGCGTGGTCCGGGTGTGATCCCCGGCCGCGGCCGACGGTTATTGTCACTAATGCCGGAGTTTCCGCCCCGATGCCCACCCCGGTCCTGACGCCCGCCGGCCTGGAACCTGCCTTCAGTCTTGTCGCGTATTACCCCGTGCTGCTGTACGCGGCCGTGGTCTGCGGCATGGCGGCCGGCATCGTCTTGTCGTCGCAGAACCTGCACCGTCTGGGCATCAAGCCGTGGCGGCCGACCCCTACCAAGCAGATGCCATACGAGAGCGGCATGGACCCGGTAGGCACCGCCCGGATGCAGTTCGACGTGAAGTTCTACCTGATTGCGATTCTCTTTCTCGTGTTCGACGTGGAACTGTTATTTCTGTACCCGTGGGCCGTCACAGCCTACGGCGAGGGCGTGGCGACGGCCTGGCGCGCGGCCTTCGGTGGGGTGATCTTTGTTGAGATCCTGGTCTTCCTGGGCACGCTGGCCGTCGGCTACGTGTACGCCTGGAAGAAGGGGGTGTTCCAGTGGCGGTGAAGCCGACCGACAGTCTGCTCGTGGCCCCGCTCGACTACCTGGCGAGCTGGGTGCGGAAGCATTCCCTCTGGCCCATGCCCTTCGCGACGGCGTGCTGCGGCATTGAGCTCATGGCGACGGCGTCCAGCCGGTACGACATCGCCCGGTTCGGTTCTGAAGCAATGCGGTTCAGCCCCCGCCAGTGCGACGTGATGATCGTCGCCGGCCGGGTCGTGATGAAAATGGTCCCGGTGATGCAACGCATCTGGCAGCAGATGAGCGAGCCGAAGTGGTGCATCAGCATGGGGGCGTGTGCCAGTAGCGGCGGCGTGTTCGACACTTACGCCGTGGTGCAGGGGATCGACCGCTTCATTCCGGTGGACGTGTACGTTCCCGGCTGCCCGCCGCGGCCCGAACAGCTCATCCGGGCGGTCCTGGACCTTCAGGAGAAGGTGCAGAAGACCGGCACCATCAACGCCCGCGAGTTTCAGCGGCGGGCCGCGTACGAGGGGCCGGCCCCGCTGGCCCGCGAGTTGGACCCGAAAGACCTGGTGGTGGCCCCGGGCGACTTCAAGACCGGCACCAAGTACCGGGTGTCGCTCAACTGATGCCATACCTCGACACCCTGACCGCGAAGTTCCCGACCGCCTTCCGCACGGAGGCGTTTCGGGGCGACAACCGGATCGTCCTGCCGGGCGACACCGCTTTCGCCAACACATTCCCGCTGCTGAAGTGCCTCAAAGAGGAGTGCGGGTTCGATTTCCTGAGCGACGTGGGCGGCATCGACTACCTCGGCTACCCGGACGCCGCCGACCGCTACGCCGTGGTGTACGCCCTGATCAACCTGGCCAGCGGCGAGCGGGTGTTCGTCAAGGCGTTCACCAACGACCCGGACCCGGAGTTGCCGAGCGTGGTGCCGCTGTGGCAGGGGGCCAACTGGATGGAGCGGGAGGTGTTCGACTTGTTTGGGGTCGGCTTCCCCGGCCATCCGGACCTGCGTCGCATCCTCATGCCCGGCGAGTTCGTCGGCCACCCGCTGCGGAAGGACTACCCGCTGCGGGGCTACGGCGAGCGGCACAACTTCCCGACCGTCACCCGGGCCGACAGTTAAGAGGACGACATGCCGCTGGAAGCTGTTGCCCCTGCATATGTGGACGAGTCGGCCGACGCCGGCGAGTACCTGTACACCCTCAACTTCGGCCCGCAGCACCCGGCGACGCACACCACGTTGCGGCTCATACTGACGCTCGACGGCGAGACGATCGTCAAGTGCGTGCCCGACATCGGGTTTCTACACAGCGGGTTCGAGAAGCTGGGCGAAGACCTGGACTTCAACCAGTACGTGACCGTCGTTGATCGGATGAACTATATTTCGCCGGTGGCCAACGAGATCGCGTGGCACCACGCCGTCGAAAAGCTGCTCGGCATCGACTTGACGCCCCGGTGCAAGTACCTGCGGACCATCCTTGCCGAGCTGGGGCGGATCAACGACCACCTGCTGTGCGTCGGGGCGGCCGCGCTGGACCTGGGAGGGCTGACCGCCTTCCTGTACGCGTTCAACCAGCGGGAAAAAGTTTATGACATCATTGAAAGTGCCAGTGGGCAGCGGTTCCACCCGAGCTACACGCGAGTCGGCGGGCTGCTCAACGACATTACGGACGACGTGATCGACAAGATTCGAGCGTTTTGTGCCGGCTTCCCGAAGGTGCTCGCCGACGTGGAGCGGCTGCTCAACCGCAACAAGATATTCGTGGACCGGACCAAGGGTGTCGGCGTACTGACGAAGGCCGAGGCGATCAACCGCGGCGCGACCGGGCCGGTGGCCCGGGCGTCCGGAGTGGTCCGCGACCTGAGGAAGGACGAGCCGTACCTGGCCTACGGCGAGTTGAGCGGGTCGTTCAACGTGGTGGCCAGCATCGGCGGCGACTGCCTGGCCCGCTACCTGGTCCGCATGGGCGAGATGCGGGAGTCGGCCAAGATCATCGCCGCGGCCGTGGAAAATCTGCCGGCCGGGCCGGTGAACGTGGACGTGGGCGACCGCAAGGTGGGCATCCCGGACAAAGCCTCGACGTACCGCAGCATCGAGGGGCTGATTCAGCACTTCGAACTGTTCATGTGGAACCGCCGATTTCCGACGCCGACGAACGAAGTGTACGGGGCCAACGAGACGGCCAACGGCGAACTCGGCTTCTACGTGGTGACTGACGGCGGCGGCAAGGCGTTCCGCGCCCGCACCCGGCCACCGTCGTTCGTCCACTTCGCCCTGTTCCCGCACCTGATCGAGGGGCACACGATTTCCGACGTGGCGGCCGTGCTGGGCAGCCTGAACATCATCGCTGCGGAGTTGGACCGATGAGTGCCTTGTCCGAAGCGACGAAAGCCGCCATCCGGGACTTGATCCCCAAGTACCCGAGCAAGCAGGCGGTGACGCTGCCGGCCCTTCACCTCGTCCACGACGAGCAGCGGTACGTGTCAACCCAAGCGATCGTCGAGATCGGCGAACTGCTCGACCTGCACCCGGCGGTGGTGCAGGACACCATGACCTTCTACCTGTTCTTCAAGGACAAGGAAGCGGACCGGCTGGGCGGCGACCGGGTGTGGGTGTGCCGGGGGCTGGCCTGTATGCTCCGCGGGGCCTACGACCTGATCGACCACTGCGAACACACGCTCGGCGTGACGTGTGGCCACCGCACGGCCGACGGCCGGGTGACGCTGGAGTTCGCCGAGTGCATCGGGGCGTGCGACGGGGCGCCGGCGGTGTTGCTGAACGACAAGCATGTGATGGACGTGACACCAGAGAAGGCGGACCGGTTGTTCGCCAGTCTCGGCAAGGCGGGGGCCTGACGTATGGCGACCTTCGAGCCGGTGCTACTCGCCCGGGTCAACAAGACCGACTCGCACAAACTCGCCGGCTACCGGGCCGACGGCGGGTACGCCACATTCGAGCGGGTGCTGGCGGACAAACAGCCGCTCGACGTGGTGACCCAGGTGAAGGACTCGGCCCTCCGCGGTCGCGGTGGGGCCGGCTTCCCGACCGGGCTGAAGTGGACGTTCCTGCCGAAGGACCACCCCGGCCCCATCTACCTGTGCATCAACGCTGACGAGTCCGAGCCGTGTACGTACAACAACCGCATCCTGATGGAGAAAGACCCCCATCAGGTGCTCGAAGGCGTCATGCTGGCGTGTTACGCCATCAAGAGCCAGTGTGCCTACTTCTACCTGCGGTACGAGTACGGCGACGCCTACCGCACGTTACAGGCGGCGGTCGATGAGTTATACGCGGCCAAACTGCTCGGGAAGAACATCGCCGGCACCGGGTTCGACCTGGACATCGTGTTACACCGCGGGGCCGGGGCGTACATCTGCGGCGAAGAGACGGGGCTGATCGAGTCGCTGGAGGGCAAGCGGGGGTGGCCGCGGATCAAGCCGCCGTTCCCGGCTATCGAGGGCGCGTTCCGCAAGCCGACAATCGTCAACAACGTCGAGACGCTGGCCTGCGTGACGCAGATCATGCGGCGGGGGAACGACTGGTTCAAAAGCCTCGGGGTGCCGCCCGACCCGAAGAACCCGCGGGACGCCGGCAGCTACGGGCCGAAGCTGTACACCATCGCCGGGCACGTCGAGACGCCGCGGTGCGTCGAGCTGCCGATGGGCGTCACCTGCCGCGACCTGGTCGAGAAGCACGGCGGCGGGGTGTGGAAGGGTCGCCAGGCCAAGAGCGTCAACCCCGGCGGCCTGAGCATGGGCTTCCTGGACGTGACCGCCCCGCTCAAGGGGGCCGACGGGCTGACCGAGTATGACATCCCGCTGGACTTCAACGGCCCCGGCAAGGTCGGGTGCCTCGGGCTGGGGACCGCCGCCATCACGGTGGTGGACGACGAGACGAGCATGGTGGACGTGTTGCACAACGTCTGCCAGTTCTTCGCCCACGAGAGCTGCGGCCAGTGTACCCCGTGCCGCGAGGGCACCGGCTGGATGCTCAAGATCACCGACCGGCTCCGCCGCGGGCAGGGCCGGCGGGAGGACCTGGACGTGCTGGTGGACGTGGCCGACCGCATCGGCATCATGCCGGGGACGACCATCTGCGGGCTGGCCGACGGGGCCGGCTGGCCGGTGAAGACGGCCATCCGCAAGTTCCGCGGCGAGTTCGAGGCGGCCGTCAAGAGCGGGCAGCGGAGCAAGCACGCCAAGGCGTTGGCGATGGCGCACTAGCGGTGTTGGTTGGTGGGACAGGCTTTTAGCCTGTCCTGAGTTCGGACAGGCCAAGAGCCTGTCCCACTGAATCGGAGGCCGACCAATGACCCGCCTCGCCCTGCTCCTGCCGCTGGCGCTGCTCGCCGGCTGCAAGGACGACGCCCCCAAGTCGGTGTCACCCCCGACGCCGGCGGCGAAGGCCGAGCCGGCCCCGTCGGGCGGCGGCGGCAACACGAATTACGTGGCCGGCGGCGGGGCTGTCCAGAACTCGCGGCAGGCGGCCAAGAGGGCGGACCTGACCAACGACCTGGCCAACCTCGGCACGTTCATGACGGACCAGGAGATCACCCTGGGCAAGATGCCGTCGGCCGCCGAAGTCACCGCGGCCTTGAAGGCCGACCCGAACTTCCGCAAGGTGAGCGAGCTGGTGGCCGCCGGCACCATCATGCTGACCGGGACGACGAGCCGGAGCGGGCTTTGGGCCTACGAGATCGAGGCGGACAGCAAGGGCGGCCTCGGGCTGGTGGCCGGGCGGGCCAACCGCTACACGGCCGACGAGATCAAGAACCTCAAGCAGGGCGGCTGACCCCATGCCGACGTGCTACGTCAACGACCGGCCGGTGGACCTGGGCACCGAGCGGCACAACTGCGTGTCGGCCGCGGCGAAGGTCGGGGTGGAGGTGCCGCACTACTGCTACCACGCCGCCCTGAGCGTGGTCGCCTCCTGCCGCATGTGCCTGGTCGAGGTGGGCGAGCTGAAGGACGGCAAGGTGACGATGCAGCCGAAGGTGTCGCCCGGCTGCCAGACGCCGGTGAAGGACGGCACGGTGGTGGTCACCGGCGACTACGCCCGCAAGGACGGGGTGACGCCGCTGGCCTACGACCCGGCGTACAAGCCGGGCGAGAAGGCCAAGAAGGGCCAGGCGGACACACTCGAAGGGCTGCTGCTCAACCACCCGCTCGACTGCCCAGTGTGCGACAAGGCCGGCGAGTGCAAGCTCCAGGACTACTCGTACGAGTACGGCCGGAGCGAGAGCCGGCTGATGGACGAGAAGCTCCAGCCGCCCAACAAGCCGAACATCAGCTCGAAGATCACCCTGTTCACCGACCGCTGCATCTTGTGCAGCCGGTGCGTGCGGTTCACCCGGGAGATTAGTGGGACGAGCGAGCTGACGGTGGTCAGCCGCGGGCACCACGCCGAGATCGACGTGTTCCCCGGCCGGCCGCTGGAGAACAAGCTGTCCGGCAACGTGGTGGACCTGTGCCCGGTCGGGGCGCTCGGGTCGAAGGACTTCTTGTACACGCAGCGGGTGTGGTATTTGAAGCGGACGGACGGGGTGTGCAACAGGTGTAGCACGGGTTGCAGCACGCACGTCGATGCGAACAAGGAGATTGTGTATCGCCTGGTGGCCCGGGAGAACCCGGACGCCCAGGGCTACTTCATGTGTGACGAGGGCCGCTGGGGCTACCACTACACCAAGTCGCCGGACCGGCTCACACGACCGCGGCTCAAAGCCGCCGACGGCAACCTGCACGCCGCCCCGTGGGCCGAGGTGTTGCCGAAACTGCGGGCGGCGTTCACGACGGCCGGGGCCGGCACCGTCGGCGTGCTGTCGCCGTTTCTCACGGTGGAAGAGGCTTTTCTGCTGGGCACATGGGTGAAATCGCTCGGCGGCCGGCTGGCGCTGGGGCCGGTGCCCGTCACCGGGGACGACGACCGTTACCCGAAGGACGTGCGGGGCAACCCGCCGGCGGCCGGCCAGGACAAGTTCACCATCCGGGCCGAGAAGGCGCCCAACCGGCTCGGCGTCGAGGCGGTGCTGCGGCACTTCGAGGGCAGCGTGAAGTTGTTCGCCGAAGTGAGCGGTTCGACCGCCTGCCTGTTCGCCGGCGGCTACCCCGACCCCGACCAACTCGACAGCTTCCTGGCGGGCCACACCCCGCCGGCCACGCTGGCGGTCCTCGACCTGTTCGCCCACCCGTTCGCCCGGCGTGCCGACTTCCTGCTGCCGTCGGCCAGCGTGTTCGAGACGGACGGCACTCTGGTGAATCACAGCGGGCTGGCGCAGACGTTCGGTAAGGCGGTGCGGCCGCCGGCCGAGGTGCGGGGGGCGCTGCAACTGGCCGCCGACCTGCTGGGGCGGAAGGGGCTGGTGCAGGCGGCCGCGGTGCGGAAGGAAGTGGCGGCAGCGATCCCGCAGTTCGCCGGCCTGCCGACGGAACTGGCGGCGAAGACGGGGAAGCGGCTGGAACTGGCAACGGTCTGACGACGGTACGGTGAACCGTGTCCTACGAGAGAGTTATGCCCGAGTTCAACCCGCTGTACACCGCCCTTGTGATTGCCGCTGTGGTGGCCGGCATCCAGGGGTACTGCGCCTACCTGATCCTCGGCGAGCGGTTGGTGGCCGCCTGGGTGCAGGACCGCTTCGGCCCCAACCGGGTCGGCCCGTTCGGGCTGCTCCAGCCGGTGGCCGACGGCGGCAAGATGTTCCTCAAGGAAGACGTGATTCCGTCGCACGTCGACAAGATTTTCTTCGTCGCCGCCCCGATGGTGTCGTTCGCCACGGCCATGCTGGCCATCGCCGTCGTGCCGTTCGGCGGGACCGTCGCCCCGTTCGTCCCGCAGGCCGACGTGGCCGGCTTCGTGGCCGAGTCGCAGCGGGTGGGGCAGGGGTTCGGCTACGCCGTCCAGCCGGGGCTGGACATCGGCATCCTGTTCGTCTTCGCCGTCGGTTCGCTGGCGCCCTACGGCGTGATCCTGGCCGGCTGGTCGTCGGACAACAAGTACAGCCTGCTCGGGGCGCTGCGGGCGTCGGCCCAGATCATCAGCTACGAAATCCCGCTGGGGCTGAGTGTGGTCGGGGCGGCCCTGTTCGCCGGCACTTTCAACCTGGAAGGGATCATCGCCTGGCAAAATTCAGGCGGGCACTCGTGGCTGATCTTCACCCAGCCGCTCGCCTTCCTGCTGTTTCTGGTCAGCGTGTTCGCCGAGTGCAATCGGCTGCCGTTCGATCTGCCGGAGGCCGAGCAAGAGTTGGTGGGCGGGTATCACACGGAGTACAGCAACAGTATGAAGCTGGGCCTCATGCTGCTGTCCGAATACGCCCACATGCTGACGGTCAGCCTGGTCATGAGCGCGGTGTTCTTCGGCGGCTGGGGGCTGTTCGGCCTCGAAAGCCTGGTGACTAACCCGACGGCCGGAGCACTGCTCAAGCTGGCCATCCTCATCGGCAAGATGTCGGCCTTCGCTGCCTTTTTCCTGCTGGTGCGGTGGACCATCCCGCGGTTCCGCTTCGACCAGCTCATGGGCCTCGCCTGGAAGGTGATGATCCCGCTGGCCACCCTGCACCTGCTCGGTGTGCTGCTCGTCCGCGAGTACGACCTGCCGCTGCCGGTGCTGACCGTCATTTCCGCCGGGCTGTTCGTGGCCGGCGGGGTGTGGACCCTGCTGCGGGCCGGCGGCAACAACAACGCCCCCCGCCGGCGGCCCGACCTGATCCTGCCGAACGTGCCGGCCGGCGTGACGTACATCGCCCGCTAACGAGACCACCGATGCCGATCGCCGACGCCGACGTGACCTGGGTGGCCGAGCCGAAGCTCGGGCTGTTCGAGAACCTGTACCTGCCCGTCCTCACCGGCGGGCTGGTCACCACCGTCGGCCACCTGTTCAAGCGGAAAGTCACCGAGAGCTACCCGGAGCAGGAGCCGACCCTGCCGCCCAACTACCGCGGCGTCCACCGGCTGAACCGGGACGCCGACGGCCGGGTGAAGTGCGTGGCCTGCTACATGTGTGCCACCGCCTGCCCGGCCCACTGCATCGACATCGTGGCGGCACCGGCCCCGGAGGCGTGGCAGAAGGACGGCCGCGAGAAGTACCCGGAGACGTTCGTCATCGACGAGCTGCGGTGCATCTACTGCGGCATGTGCGAGGAGGCGTGCCCGGTGGACGCCATCGAGCTGACCACCCTGTACGACCTGACCGGCGCCAGCCGCGAGCAGATGATCTTCGACAAGGAGAAGCTGCTGAGCGTGTTCGACGAGACGACCAAGCGGGGCACCGACCCGGTGCGGACCCGCCGGGGCGAGCTGTCGGTGGCGTCCGACGCGCCGCCGGGACAGTAGCCCGCACGCGGAGCGTGCCGACCACGCTCGTTGCCGCCCCCTGTTCCCGTCCATAACTCAGTAGCGAACACCCACGAGAGACGCATGTCGGCCCCGTTCGATCACCCCTTGCCCGGCATCTCGCCCGCGTGGCAGGTGGTCGCCGGCGTCGCCCTGGGGGTAGCCGGCGTCGCCTGCCTGCTGCCACGCCCGCGGCACCGGCTGATCGCCGTCGGCACCTTCCTGACCCTCGCCTCGGCCGTCGTCCTCGGGCTGTTCGTGGCCACCACCTTCGGCGGGCCGAGCGAGAACGGGGTCCACGACCGCGTCTACGCCGGGCTGTTCTGGCTGTTCAGTGCCGTCGCCGTCAGCTTTAGCGTGGTGATGGTGGCCCAGCGGAACCCGGGACGCGGGGCGATGGCCTTTGCCGTCTCGGTCCTGGCCACCTGCGGGCTGTTCCTGCTGCTGGCGGCCCCGTTCCTCATGGCCGCCACGGTGGTCGTGTACGCCGGGGCGACCATCGTCACCTTCCTGTTCGTGCTGATGCTCAGCCAGGGCGGCGGGCCGTCGGACGAGAACGACCGCACCCGCGAGCCGCTGCTCGGCACCCTCGGCGGGCTGGGGTTCGCCGGGCTGGTGCTGTTCAGCCTGCACCTGGGGTCACCGGCCCATGCCACGGGCAACTATCCGCTGCCGGCCGAGCCGGTGACGGCGGGCGAGGCAGAGGCCCTGCGGTCCGGCGACCCGGCCCGCATCGGGCCGGCAGCCCGGGAAGTAGCCGCCCGTTTCAAGCCGGCGGCCGGCGGGCGCGCGGGTGAGGTGGCTGCCCGGGCCGACGCCCTGGCGGCCTCGCCGACCGCCGACGGCGGCATGGTTCTGGCCGGCGTCCGCGACCTGCCGGCCCGTAACGTGGCCGGCATCGGCTACCTGCTGTATTCGGAACACCTGCTGGCCGTCGAACTGGCCGGCACCCTGCTGCTGGTGGCGACCGTGGGTGCGGTGGCCGTGGCCGGCCGGAGGCGGCAAGCGTGATCACGCCGTGGCACTTCCTGGCCGTCGGGGCCGTCCTGTTCGGGCTGGGGCTGGTCGGGTTCCTCACCCGCCGCAACCTCATCACCATGTTCCTGTGCGCCGAACTCATGCTCCAGGGGGTGGTGCTGAACCTGCTCGCCTTCGGTAAGCTGCACGGCCACCTGGGCGGGCAGGTGTTCGCCCTGTTCGTCCTGACCGTGGCGGCCTGCGAGGCCGGGCTGGCCCTGGCCCTGTTCCTCACCCTGTACCGCCGCACCAAGTCGCTGGACGCCGGCGACTGGCAGGCGACCCGCGAGGCGGGGGTGC
This sequence comes from Fimbriiglobus sp., assembly GCA_043787415.1. Lineage (GTDB taxonomy): Bacteria > Planctomycetota > Planctomycetia > Gemmatales > Gemmataceae > JAXMAZ01. The sequence continues at coordinate 20,301 of JAYVUZ010000187.1, forward strand.
CGGAGGCCCGGGACGTGGACCCGCTGCCGGCCGTGGCCGCCGCCGACTACCCGACCCTGCACCCGGCCGGGGTGCGGCCGGCCGAGGAGCCGCTGCGTGTCTGAGTTCGGGCCGAAGCAACTGGCACTGATCGCGCTCGGCCTGCCCCTGCTGGCCGCCGTGCTGAGCGCCGCCCTGGCCTGGGGCAAAGCGGCCAAATATGCCCACGTCCCGACCATCGCGGCCTTCGCCGGGGCGGCCGTCGCGGCGGTCGCCTGTCTGGTGCAGGTGGCCGGCTCGCCGGAGCCGCAGCCGCAGTTCGTCGCCGACCTCGGGACGTGGTTCGCGGCCGGCCGGGTGAACGCCCGGCTGCTGCTCGCCATCGACCCGCTGTCCTGCGTCATGCTGGCGACCGTCACGTTCGTGGGCACATGGATCGCCGTGTTCAGTGCCGGCTACATGCGACACAGCCCGGGGTACGGCCGGTATTTCGCGGTCATGAGTCTGTTCGTGTTCGCCATGTGTCTGCTGGTGCTGGCCGGCGACTTCTTCGTGCTGGTGGCGGGGTGGGAGGGGGTCGGCCTCTGCTCGTACCTGCTGGTGGGCTACTACTATGCCAAGCCGTCGGCCGCGGCGGCGGCCCGCAAGGCGTTCCTGTACACCCGCCTCGGCGACGTGCTGATGCTGCTGGGCATCTTCCGCCTGTGGCAGCTCGGCGACTACCACACCGACCTGGCCGGGCTGTTCACCCACATCGGCGGCCACCCGGAGACGCACGCCGGCATGACCGTCGCCTGCCTGCTGCTGTTCTGCGGGGCGGTCGGCAAGTCGGCCCAGTTCCCGCTGTACGTGTGGCTGCCGGACGCGATGGAAGGCCCCACCCCGGTGTCGGCCCTCATCCACGCCGCGACGATGGTGACGGCCGGCGTCTACCTGCTGGCCCGGTGTGCCCCGCTGTTCGTGCTGGCCCCGGACGCCCAGATTGTGGTGTGCGTGACCGGCGGGGTGACGGCCCTGCTGGCCGCCTTCATCGCCCTGGCCCAGACCGACCTCAAGCGGGTGCTGGCCTACTCGACCGTCAGCCAGCTCGGGTTCATGTTCATGGCCCTCGGCTGCGGCGGCCCGGTGGCCCCGAGCCTGGCCGTGACCGCGGCCGTCTTCCACCTGTTCACCCACGCCTTCTTCAAGGCCCTGCTGTTTCTGGGCAGCGGGTCCGTCATGCACGCGATGGGCGATGTCATCGACATGCGGCGGTTCGGCGGGCTGCGGACCCTGCTGCCGACGACGCACTGGACCTTCCTGGCCGGGTCGGCGGCCCTGGCTGGTCTACCGCTGCTCTCGGGCTTCTGGAGCAAGGACCAGATTCTGGACGTGCTGTTCGAGTCCGGCCACCACGGCGGGAACTACGCCGGACTGTACGGGTTCGTCTTCGGGGTGGCCGTGCTGACGGCGGCTCTGACCGCCTTCTACACCTTTCGGGCGTACTTCCTCACCTTCCACGGCGAGCTGAAGGTGCCCGCGGAAGCGGGCGACCACGCTCATGAGTCGCCGGCCGTCATGACGGTGCCGCTTGTAATACTGGCCGTCGGAGCACTCTTCGCTGGGCTGGCGGTTGAGCCGTCCACCCACAGCTTCAGCGGCTTCCTCGGACGGACGCCGGCCGTGGTGCAGGCGAACGCACTGACCGGCCTCGAAGCCGCCGTCCCGGTGCCGCACCTCAACCTCGTGGTCGCCAGCATCGGTACGGTCGCCGCCCTGTTGGGCGTCGGGCTGGCCTGGCGGCTGTACGGCAAGGGTGGCCCGGAGGTAGTGCCGGCGTCGCTCCGTGGAGTCTGGCGGCTGAGCCGGAACAAGCTGTACGTGGACGAGGTGTACGCCGCCGCCGTGGTCGCCCCGGCCGAGGGGCTGGCCACCGCCAGCCGGCAGACGGACGCCGGCGTGGCCGGCCTGACCCGGCTGACCGCCGAGACCCCGCCGCTGGTCGGCCGGCTGCTCCGGCCGCTCCAGAACGGCCTGCTCCAGTCCTACGCCCTCGGCACCGTCCTCGGGCTGGTCGTGTTCCTCACCGCCCTCGCCTACCGGGCCAGCCGCTGACTCATGGATAACGTCGCCCTCCTCCGCCGGGTGCTGCTCCTCGTGGTGCTGTTCGCACCGCTCGGGTTTGCCCTGCTCACCGTCGGCAGCCGCGGCCTCGCCCGCCGGCTGGCGGCCGGGCTGGCGGCCGTCCACGTCTGCCTGACCGGCGGGCTGGTGGCCGTGTGCGCCGGCGACTTCCACCAGCGGGGCGAGCGGCTGGCCGCCGGGCTGAGCCGGCCGACCGACGGGTTCCGGCCGATCGCCGTGCCCGGGGACACGTCCACGCAGCCCGACCTGGACGACGGCGAAACCGCGTGGACGCTGTTCGAGCTGGCCCCGACCGGCCCCGGGGTGCCGCCGGCGGCCATCCAGTTCTACGTCGGGCTGGACGGGCTGAACCTGTGGCTGGTGGCCCTGGCTAGCGTCATGACCCTGGTCGGGGTGCTCGCCTCGGCCAACGTGGCGGCGGACAAGCCGGGCCGGTTCTTCGCCTGGCTGTTCGCCCTCCAGTGCTTCGTCACCGGGGCGTTCGTTTCCTATGACCTGGTCCTCTTCTACGTGTTCTTCGAGCTGACCCTGGTGCCGGCCTTCTTCCTGATCGGCAAGTACGGCGTCGGCGGCGGGCGGCGCGAAGCCGCCCGGACGTTCGTGCTGTACACCCTGTTCGGCAGCCTGCTCACCCTGGCCGGGGCGGTCGGGCTGGTGCTCACCAACCCGACCCCGATCAACCCGGTGGGGGCCGAGCCGCGGGCCGCCTACGTCATCACCCTGCGGCCCGACGGCGCCCTGCAACTGCCGGCCGCCGGGCCGGTGACGTTCAGCATCCCCCGGCTCATGCAGAACGTGGGGACGTGGGCGCTGACCGCCGACTACACGGTGCGGTGGGCGGAGGCCCGGGCCGCCGGGCCGGACGTGTCACTGGCCGAGGCCGGTCGGCTGCGGGCCGAGGTGACGGCCGCCGAGGTCGCCCGGGACCGCCGGCAGCGGACCCAGCTCTGGCTGTTCGTGCTGCTGGTGGCCGGCTTTGCCGTCAAGACCCCCATCGTGCCGTTCCACTCGTGGCTACCGGCCGCCTACGCCGAGGCGCCACTCGGGGCCACCCTGCTGTTCTCGGCGGTGCTGGCCAAGCTCGGCACCTTCGGGCTGCTCCGCATCGTGCTGCCGCTCTGCCCGGACGCGGCCGTGGCCTACGGCCTGCCGGTGTTCGGCACGCTCGGGGCGGTGGGCGTCGTCTACGCCGCCCTGTGTGCCTATGCCCAGCGGGACTTGAAGCTGCTGGCCGCGTACAGCAGCGTGTCGCACCTCGGGTTCCTGGTCCTCGGGCTGTTCACGCTCACCCCCGAGGGGATCACCGGGGCGGCCCTGCACATGGTCAACCACGGGCTGACGGCCGGCGGCCTGTTCGCCGTGCTGGCCGTGCTGTATGACCGCTACCGGACGCTCGACGTGAACGCCTACGGCGGCCTGGCTGCCCACCTGCCCGGGTACGCCGTGCTGACGATGGTGCTGTGCTTGGCCGGCGTCGGCCTGCCGGGGCTGAACAGCTTCGTGTCGGAAATGCTGCTGCTGGCCGGGCTGTTCGACCCGGCACACGCCCCCCGCTGGGGGTTCCCGCTGGCGTGTGCCGCCGTGGCCGGGCTGTTCCTGGGAGCGTGGTACACGTTCACCATGCTGAAGCGGGTGTTCTTCGGCCCCAGCCGCACCCCGCCGGCCGGCCCGCCGGCCCCGCTGACCCGGGCCGAGGGCATCGCCCTCGGCCTGCCGGCGGTGCTGTGCCTGCTGCTCGGGCTGTTCCCCCAGCCGGTCCTCCAGACCATGACCGCCGACGCGGCGGTGGTGGTCGAACAGGTGCGGGCGGCCCGCGACCGGACCGCCCCGCCGCCCGCCCGCCCCGCCCCGCCGCCGAGGTGACGCCGCCCGTGACCCCGCTCCCCGACCTCGCCGCCGGCTACCAGGCGGCCGCCTACCGGATGATCCTCCCGGAGGTGGCCCTTCTGGCCGTCGCCTGCCTGCTGTTCCTGGTCGGGCTGGCCACGCCGCGGCGGCTGGTCGCCTGGGTCGTCGGCCTGCTCGGGCTGGCGCTGGCCGCCGGGCTGGCCCTCGCCCCGGCCGTCGGCGGCGCCGAACTCGGGCTGTTCGGCGACCCGGCGGTGGGCCGCACGCTGGCCCCGTTCGACCCGACCGGGCTGGCCGGGTTCACCCGCTGGCTGGCCCTGGGCACCGCGCTCGTCGTACTGCTGACGGCCTGGCCGGAGCTGACCGACGGCACGGCGGCCGAGTACGTCGGCTGTCTGCTGGTGGTGGCGGCCGGCACCAGCCTGTGCGGCCGGGCCAACGACCTGGTCAGCCTGTACCTGTCGCTGGAACTGCTGAGTATCCCCACCTATGTGCTGTTGATGGTGGCCGGTCGTGGCCAGCCGGGGCAGGAGGCGTCGGTCAAATACTTCCTGCTGAGCGTGCTGTCGAGTGCCGTGCTGCTGTTCGGCTTCAGCTACCTGTACGGCATGGCCGGGAGCACCAACCTCGGGGCGGTGGTGGCTACCCTGACCGACGCCCACGTGACGGCCGTCAACCCGCTGGCCGTCGTCGCGGCCGTGCTGGCGGTGGCCGGCCTCGGCTTCCGGATCACGGCCGTGCCGTTCCACTGGTACGCCCCGGACGTGTACCAGGGCGGGCCGACCGGCGTCGTGACACTGCTGGCCACAGCCCCGAAGGTGGCCGGCTTCGTGGCCCTGGCCCGGGTGCTCGGGCTGGCCGGGCCGGCGGCCGGGGTGCCGTTCGACGCCTCGCACACCCTGGTGCCGCTCACCCTGTGGACGCTGGCCGTCGCCACCATGACCCTGGGCAACGTGCTGGCCCTGCTTCAGACCGACCTGCGGCGGCTGCTGGCGTACAGCGGCGTCGCCCACGGCGGGTACATGCTCATCGGCCTGGTGACGGCGTCCGCCGGGGCGGCTCCCGCCGGCGGTTTACCGACCGGCGTGGACGCGGTGCTGATCTACCTGGTGGCGTACATTCTGATGACGGCCGGCTTCTTCGCGGTGCTGCTGCACCTGGGGGAAGGGGTGCGGACCGGCGACGACTTGGCCGGCCTCGGTGAGACGCACCCGGTGTCCGCCGGTCTGCTGGCGGTCAGCCTGCTCAGCCTGATCGGCCTGCCGCTGACGGCCGGGTTTGTCGGCAAGCTGCTCCTGTTCGTGGCCGCCTTCAACGCCCCGGCCACCACCCCGATGGGCGGCGGCTTCCGGGTGCTGGCCGTGGTGGCGGCCGTCAACGCCGCCATCGGGGCGGTGTACTACCTGCGGCTGCTCGGGGTCATGTATCTGCGTTCGGCCCTGCACCCGCTGCCGCGGGGCAAGGCCGGGCCGGCGCTGCTGGCGGCGGCGCTGTGTGCGGTCGGCACCGTGGCCCTGGGCGTGTACCCGAAGCCGGTGAGCGACGCCGCCCGGGTGGCGGTGCCGGCGAAGCAGTGACGCCCGCCGACCACTTCCCGGCCGCCGTGGGTCTGACCTGGGCCGAGGTCGGCGGCGGGCTGAGCGGGGCGAGGGTGTGGCGGGGTGACGACGCCGGTGCGGTGCCGCGGGCGGCGTTGAAACAACTCCCGGACGGGTTCCCGGCGGACCGCTTGCGACAAGTTCACGAGTGGATGCGGGCGGCACGGCTGGCGGTAGTGCCGGCGGTGTTCGACGCTGGCAGCGACACTGTGCTGGAACACGGCGGGCGGGTGTGGGAGTGCCTGGCGTGGGTGGCCGGCGAGCCGTTGCTGGGGCGACCGCCCACCCGTAGCTGCGGACTAGCTCTGGGGGGAGGACAACCTCCCGACGCACTCAAAGCCGCGTACGCCGCGCTCGCGGCACTGCACCGGGCTTGGGCGCCGGTTGCCCAACCGGCGGCCCCGCCTCCGTGCGTCGCCCGCCGCCGCTCGCTCTACGCCGAGGTCGCCCCGCACCTCTCGCACCCGCCATCGCACCTCCGCCGGGCCGTCGCCGTTCTGCACTCCAACCTGCCCGCCGCCATCGCCACCCTGGCCCCACTGGTCGCCCTCGGTCCGGTCCAGCCGTGCCTGTGCGACCCGCGCCCCGAGCACTTCCTGTTCACCGGCGATGCCCTGACTGGGGTCATCGACTATGCGGCCATGAAAGCCGATCACCCGGCAGTCGATCTGGCCCGGCTGCTGCTCGACACGGGCTTTCTCGAAGCCGGCGTGGCCGCATACCATGCCGCCGCCGGCACTCCGGCTGTCACCGTGGAACTGGTCCGCGCCCTCGCGGACACCGGCCGCGTCGGGGCGGTGGCCAACTGGGTTCTCCGGCTGCGACACCGGGAACCGACGCCGGCCGAGGCCGCCCGGCTGGAACGCCTGCTGGAAGGGATGGTACACTAAACCGGCACACATCAACCGGCGGGGACAGGTCGTGACGATCCCGGTGGTCTGCCCGCACTGCGACAGCACGTTCCAGCTCGCCCCCGACCTCGCCGGCAAGGCCATGCGGTGCCCCAACCCGGACTGCCGGGAGGTGTTCACCGTCGCCGCCGCCGGCCCGCCCCCGCTGCCGCCACCCCCGCTGCCGACCAGCAAGGACGTCGGGTCGGTGATGCGTGTGCTGGACACCCAGCCGTTCGAGCGGATCGAAACCAGCCCGTTCACTGTCATCCCGGAAGCCGACCCGGACGGCGTGGGCTTGCCGGCCGTTACCGCCGCCCGGCTGGAGGCGGCCAGGTCGGCCCCGCCGCCCAAGCGGCCGCAGGTACAACTCGACCCGTTCACCGTCATTCCCGAGGCCGACCCGGATGGCGGGCTGCCAGCCGTGACGGCGTCGCTGCTGTCGCCGGCCGCGAAGGTGCCGACCGCCGCCCGCCTGCCGGCCCCGCCGAAGCCCAAGCCGGCCGCCCCCGTCGGCCCGAAAGAGAAGGTCTGGTCCGGCGACGCCCCGCCGGCGGCGAAGCCCACAGCGCCGGCCGCGAAGCCGCCGACCGCCGACGAGTTCGCGGACGACGAGCCGGGCTTCACCCGCACCAAGCGGCGGAAAACGCCGCGGGGCCGCGGGCTGCTGATCGGGGCCGTGTCGGCGGTGGTGCTGGTCGGCCTGGTCGGCGGGTTCCTCTGGCTCCAGTACGTTGCGAAGTCCGAGGACCGGGCGCGGGAGGCCGCCGAGACGGCCTACAAGGACGCCAACTACCCGTTCGCCAAGACGCAGTACGAGGGGCTGGTGGCCGCCTACCCGACGAGCAAGCGGGTCGAGGAGTACCAGTTCTTCACCGCCCTGAGCGGGCTTCGGGCGCAGGTCGGCAGCGTCGGGCTGAAGGACGACCCGACGCCGGCCCGGGCGGCGTTCGACGCCTTCGTGGCCGAGTGGGGGGCCAACCCGCTGGCCCAGCCGGAGAGCGGGTTCGGCGGCGACCTGTACGACGCCGGCAAGCGGCTGGCCGACGGCACCGCCGACCACGGCGACGCCAAGCTCAAGTCGTTCCGGGACGACCGGGCCAAGAACGCCGTCGACCTAGCTCTGGTCAAGCCGGTGGCCGAGTCCGGGCTGGCCCTGCTGCCGGGGGTGGACAAGTTCCGGGACAAGTCGGCCGGGCCGCTGGACGGCCAGCGGGCGCGGTTCGACGGCCTCATCAAGGGGGTGGAAGCCGAGGAGAAGCGGCTGGCCGTGCTGGCCCCGTTCCGCAGCTTGCCCGAAGACCCGACGGCCGCCCGCATCACCGACTTCCAGACCGCCCTGACGGACAACAAGCTGGACGCCGACGACGAGGCCCTGCGGCTGCTAGCCGACGCCGAGCGGGAGTACTGGAAGCGGATCGGGTACACGGCGGCGACGGTACCGGCCCCGCCGCCGGCGGCCGACGGCCCGGCCCCGGTGCTGCTCAGCGTCGCCCCGGCCGACCGCCCGGAACCCCGGCCGACGCCCGGGGCCGGGGTGGCGTTCGCCGTCGCCCGGGGGGTGCTGTTCGCCCTGGACCTGGACACCGGCCGGCCGCGGTGGGGCGCCCGCGTGGCCCCGCCGACCGCCGACCCGCAGGCCCTCGACCTGCCTACCCGGCTGGCCGTCGGCGGCAGCGAGTGGGCACTGGTGGCCAGCGAGGCGGACGGTAAGAACACGCTGTCCGCCCGGGTGGTGGAGACGGGCCAGGTGGTCTGGCAGCAGCCGCTCGACGCCCCGGCCGCCGGGCGGGCGGTGGTGGCCGCCGGTCGGGTGTACCTGCCGCTCCGCGACCCGCTCGGCACGGTGGCCGAGTTCGACATCGCCAGCGGCGGTCGCACCGGCTCGGTGCAGTTGCGGCAGCCGGTCGGGGCGGGCATCGCCGTCGCCCCGGGCGGCAAGCCGGGGCAGGTCCACCTGTTCATCCCCGGCGACGCCAAGCGAGTGTTCGTGTTCGAGGTCGGTCGGGAGGACGCGGTCGGCCGGCGGCTGCCGCCGCGGCCGGTGAAGGCGCTGCTCACCGACCACCCGAAGGACAGCCTGCGGTGCGAGCCGGTCGTCTCGACCACCGCCGACGGGGACGGCGAGCGGACGCTGCTGCTGTGCCAGGGGGACGCCCCGACGGTGATGAAGGTGCGGGCCTTCAGCCTGCCGCCGGCCAGTGCCTGGGCCGACGCCGCCGCCACACCGGCCGACCCGCCGGCCGCCCGGCCGAGCGAGCTGAACCTGAAGGGCTGGGCGTGGTCGCCGCCGGCGTCCGACGGCGAACGCCTGCTGCTGGCCACCGACGCCCCGGCCGTGTACGGGTACGGGCTGCACCAGCCGGGCACCGACGACCGGCCGCTGTTCCAACTGCCCGGCCCGGCCCCGGCCGCCGACCAGGAGGGGGTGAACCGCTCGCAGGTGGTGGCCGCCGACGAGGACGGCTGCTGGGTGATGCTGGCCGGCCAGTTGCAGCGGCTGGCGGTGAAGGTGGACCCGCTCGCCGGGCTGACCCTGGCCCCGGCCGGCACGCCGGTGACGGTCGGCCAGCCGCTGCACCGGCCACAGGCGGTCGGCGGCCGGGCGGTGGTGGTGACGCGGCTCGGCCAGGCCGGGGCGGTGCAGGCCACCGCCTTCGACCTGCTCGACGGCCGGGTGCTGTGGCAGCGCCGGCTGGGGCTGCTGCCGGCCGGCCCGGCGGTGGCGTCGAGTGCCGGGGCGGTGCTGGCCGACGAGGACGGCAGCGTGTACCTGCTGCCGGACGGCACCACTACGGCGACGCCGCTGGCCGCCCCGTTCCCAACCGCCGACGGTAAGGCAGTGAGCGTAACGGCCGGCGACGGGGCGGTGTGGGTGCTGGCCGTCGGCACCAAGCCGGAGAGCCGCCAGCTCCGCGCCCGCCGGGTGTTCGAGGGCAAGCTGACCGACGACCGCACCCTGCCGCTGCCGGAGCAACTGGCCGGGGCGCCGGTCGGGTTCGGCCCGGCGGTGCTGGTGCCGCTGGCCAACGGCATCCTTTACCGGCTGACACCGGGGGCGGACAAACTGGACGTCGGGCCGCCGTGGCGGGGGAGCGTCCAGCAGGAGGGGGCGGCGTGCTTCCTTGGGGCGGTCGGCCCGGACGAGTTCGTGGCCACCGACGGGGCGAACAAGTGGCTGCACTGGAAGTGGGCGGCCGGTGAGAAGGCGGACAAGCTGGCCGGCCCGTATGCGGCCGCCGAGCCGCTGGCCGCCGCCCCGGTGCGGCTGGACATGCCGGTGGGGCCGCGGTTCGTGGCGGCGGATGTTAAGGGGGCGGTCGGGCTGTACGAGCCGGGCCGGCTGACCACTCCGGTCAAGCGGTGGGCGGCCGAGAGTGGTTTGCCGCCAGGCAAGCCGGCCGACCGACTGCTGATAACCGGCGGGCGGGTGGTGGCGTGTTTCGACCGGCGGATTCTGGTCGGTCTGGACCCCGAAGCCGATCAGCCGGCCTGGACGGTGGAAGCGGCCACCGCCGACGCCGGCGAGCTGGCCGGCTGGCGGGCCGACGGGGCGAAAGTGGTGGCGACCGACCTGGCCGGGCGGGTGCTGGTGATCGACGCGGCCACCGGCAAACAGGTGGGCGAGGTGCCGGCGTGTGGCCCGCCGGCCGCCGCCCCGCAGGCGGCCGGGCTGGTGGTGTACACCGACGGCACCGCCGGCCGGGTGGTGGTGCCGTGACAACCGGCGAGCAGGCCGGGTCAGTATGAGCCGCGACCGCCAGGGAGCGGCCGTTGTGGGTTCAACAAGCTACCGTGATCCCAGCGGTGGGCCCCATGGCGG
>JAYVUZ010000188.1:0-3042 GCA_043787415.1 Fimbriiglobus sp.
GCTTATCGATTTGGCACCTGACAACCAGATCGCAGAGGGCGACACGACATCGCCGACCGTGCCAGAGAGCGAGTGATTGAGGGGATTTCAACAGAGCAACACGCCGTCCCAACGGCCCGGCCGCGAGATGTCTGTCCGGCCGGACATCCAAGGGTTTTTGACCTACTCCTCGCGTGTGCCGAGCCGAACGAACCTAGTGGTCTTCCCCCAACGGGTGATTGCCCCACACTTCGTCCGGTACCAGGATCCTGCTACGGGCCAAGTCACCGAGATTCCCCCGCTCCCGGCCCCGTGAGTTGTGCCCGCAGCACTTTGTAGTCCGTCTTGCCGGTGCCCAGCACCGGGATTCGCTCCACCCTGCGAACCTCGTCCAGCCGCATCACCCCGCGGAAGCCCTCGGCCGTCAGCACCGCGTTCGCTTCTTTCAGGGACAGCTCCTGCGTGGTGAACAGCACCACCCGCCGGCCGCCGTCCAGCTCGACGCCCTCGACGGCCACCCGCGGCCCGTTTTCGTCCGGCGGGTACTTGGCGGCGAACGGCTCTTCGAGGGCCGGCAGCGAGATCATCTCGCCGCCGGCCTTCAGGAACCGCTTCAGCCGGCCGTGGAAGGTGAGGTAGCCGTCGGCGTCCAGGGACACCAGGTCGCCGGTGTTGTACCACCGCTTGCCGGCGTGCGTCTCGAACGGCTGCGGGCCGTCGTGCCCGAGGTAGCCGGGGAAGACGATCGGCCCGGCGACGTGCAGCAGCCCCCGCCCGCCGGCGGGCAGTTCCTCCCCCGACTCGGTGTCCACGACCCGCACGCTCACCCCGGCCAGCGGCTTGCCGATGGTGCCCGGCCGGGCCGCCGACCGCGGGTTCACCGCCACGCACGGGCTGCACTCGGTCACCCCATACCCCTCCATCACCACCCCCTCGGGGGCCAGCTTTTTCACCTGCTCGAACAGCCGCGGCGGGCACTTCTCGGCCCCGACCACGATCACCCGCAGGGCCGTCAGGTCGTCCCCCTTGGCCCGGTCGAACAGGAAGCCGAGGAACGTCGGGGTACCGCACACGGCGTCCGTCCGGTAGGCCGCCGCCTTGCGGACCAGCGCCCCGGCGTCGGTCGGGTCCGGGTGGTACACCGCCCGGAGGCCGACGACCAGCGGCAGCAGCCCGGTGATGGTGTGACCGAAGCTGTGGAACACCGGCAGGAAGACGAGCAGGGTGAGGGTGCGGTCGATCTCCAACAGCGGCAGGGCGGCCCGGATGTCGCCGACCACGTTGGCGTGGGTGAGCGGCACCGCCTTCGGGGCCTTCTCGCTGCCGCTGGTGAACAGCACCACCGCCGGCTTGTCGGGGTCCGGGTCCAGCTTGGCCAGCGCCCGGCGGGCCACCAGCCCGGGGAACAGCGACACGGCCAGCAGCCGCCGCACCTGCTCGACGCGGCCGACCGTGCCCCGCACCGTTTCCAGGAACACGAACTCAGCCCCCGGCACCTCCACCTGGGCGCGGTCGATGAACTTCCGGCTCGTCACCACATGGGTGACGCCGGTCAGCTTCACCCCGTGGGCCATGTTGGCCGGGCCGGTCGTCCAGTTCAGGACGACCGGCCGCTTGCCGGCCAGGTGCAGGGCGAACAGGCTGAGCGTGCTGGCCACCGACGCCGGCAGCAGCAGACCGACCGACTCGCCGGGAATCTGGCGGAACCGCTCGGCCAGGACGAGCGCCCCGAGGAACAGCCGGCGGTAGGTCAGCACGCCGCTCAGGTCGTCGGCCACGGCCACGTCGCCGGGGTGCCGGACGCACCGGGCGACGAGGGCGGCCGGCACCGTCTCCCCCAGCACCTCGGCCACCCGCGAGCCGGACGGCGGGGCGAACCAGGCCGGCGGCGGCGGCTTCGGCGGCGCGCTGCCGACCTGGCCGGACGCCAGCGCCCAGAGCTGGCCGACCGTCGCCGGCACCTCGCCGCCGCTGAACCCGAACCGCCGCTCTACCTCCAGCGCCACCTCCATGCCGTCCAGGCTGTCCAGCCCGAGGTCGGCGAAGGCGGTGGCCGGCTGCTTCTCCTCGTCCGCCAGCGGTCGCTTCAGCTTGTCTTCCAGAATCTCGACGACGCCCTGCCGGGCCGCGGCCGGCACCTTCGTCAGATCGACCCCCTCGGCCGCCGCCGGCGGCGGGTACTCGACGGTGCGCTTGCCGAAGGCGAAGTGGTACGGCACGAACGTGGGCGGTTCCCCGCCGTCGGCCGCGTACCAGGCGTCCAGCCACGGGTTGATGGCCTCCCGCGTCGGCTCCGGCCGGCGGCCCGGCGGGAACGCCTCCAGCGTCAGCGTGACGTTCCGCCGGGGGACGAAGAACAGGAAGTTTGATAGGACGACCGGGACGCCGCGGAGCATCCGCCCGACCATGCTCGGCTTGGCGCCGGAGGCCCAGCTCAGGGAGCTGCCCCACAGCCCGCGGGTGCGGACCAGCACCAAGGTGGCGGCCGGCACGGCGGCCAGCACGTCGGCCACGGCCCGGGCGCCGCCCACTTTCTCGGCCCCGTTGCGGGTGAGGTTGCCGCTCGGCCAGAGGATGACGTTGTCTCCGGCCTTCAGGGCGGCCACCGCCGTCGCGACGGCGGCCGTCGCCCGCTGCCGGGTTTCCGCCCCGGCCACGGCCGTGTCCGGCACCGGGATGGCCCGGGCCAGCCAGGCGATGGGGGCCAGCACCGGGTTCTGGAAGTTGGTCTCCAGGGCCATCGGGCGGAACCGGAAGGTCGGCCAGAGGGCCACGAACACGTTCGGCGGGTCGGCGTAGGCCGGGTGGTTGGGCAGCACCAGGAACGGCCCGGGGTGCTTGGCGGCGTCGTCCCGGCCGACCACCCGCAGGCGGTAGCGGAGGGCCAGCACCACCCGCGACGCGGCCCAGAGCAGATAGCGGGCGAGGAGCATGGTCGGCCTCCAGGGAGAGTCATCCTAGGCGAGCGGCCGGCGTAGGCCGGCTGAGGGGGCGATCACGGGGTCAGTGTCAGCCTCTCACCCCGTGATCGCCCCCTCAGCCGGCTTACGCCGGCCGCTCGCC
>JAYVUZ010000189.1:0-4843 GCA_043787415.1 Fimbriiglobus sp.
GGGGGGGTTGTTTTTTGGGGGGGGCGTTTTGTCCGCGCCCCACCGCCGGGCACGTTCGCACGCACGGTGGGCCTCGAAGACTCGGCCCACCCTACAACGATCCGCCGCCATGCCCGCCATCGAGTTCCTGGCCGACCGCCGCGAGGGCGGCAACACCATCACCACGGTGCTGCGGAAGCGGTTCCAGTTGCCGTGGAGCCGCGTCAAGAAGCTGATTGAGGGTGGGCACGTCCGGGTGGCCGGGTTCGCCTGCACCGACGCCAGCCTGCGGGTGCGGTACAAGAACCGCGTCTGGGTGCGGGAAGGCACCCTCGAACTCAAGCACGCCCCGAAGCCCGTCGGCAAGCCGAAGACGACGCCGAAACCTGCCGTGGCGAAGACCAAGCCGGTGAAGGCGGCCGCGGGCCAGCAGTTAGCCGTAGTGATCGTCCACACCGACGCCGCCGTGGTGGTGGTGGACAAGCCGGCCGGGCTGACCACCGTGCGGCACGAAGTCGAGGCGGAGGAGTTCGGCCGCGGCCGGCGGTTCCTGCCGGCCACCCTGCTCGACCACCTCCCGGCCCTGATCGACGAGCCGGGGGCCAAGCTGTTCTCCGTCCACCGCATCGACCGGGACACGTCCGGCCTGGTGGTGTTCGCCCGCACCCCGGCCGCCGCCCGCCACCTGACCAAGCAGTTCCGCGAACACACAGTAGACCGCAAGTACCTGGCGCTGGTGCGGGGCGAGCCGACGGACGCCCGCATCGAGAGCACATTGCTGAAGGACCGGGGCGACGGCCGCCGCGGCAGCGGCACCGACCCGGATGGCAAGTCGGCCGTCACCACTGTGACCGTGCTGGAGCGGTTCGCCGGGTTCGGGCTGGTCGAATGCCGGCTGGAGACCGGCCGCACGCACCAGGTCCGCGTCCACTTGGGCGAAGCCGGCACGCCACTCTGCGGCGAGACGGTGTACGACCGGCCGCTGAAGGGCAAGCCGAAGCCGGACGGCAGCGCCGCGACCCGGCCGATGCTGCACGCCGCCCGGCTCGGGTTCGTGCATCCGGAGAGCGGGGAGGCGGTCGCCTGGGACAGCCGACCGCCGGGCGACTTCAGCGAGGTGTGGGCACGGCTGCGGCAGGCGGCTAAAGCATCGCCGCCACCAGCAGCACGACAACCAGACTGACGCACGCCGCCACCCCGGCCAAGGTCAGCATCAGCCGGTTGCCACCGATCCGCTCGGCCCGGGTGATGCTTCCGGCGTCGGTCGGCTGGTCGGCCAGCAGGTCGGCGAACGGGCACGACTCCCCCGGCGGGGTCGCATGAATGCCGCTCAGATATCCGACGGCCAGCGACTCGGACGGCGGCACGACGGCCGGCATGTCGAACTCGACGATGCCGAAGTCGGTGTCGGCGAGCGGGGTCAGTCGGTCGGCCGCCTCGGCCGCCGTCGGCGGCCGTCGACCGGCCAACTCGCCCAGCAGCTTGGTCAGTTCCAACGGCAGCACCGGCGGCGGCGTGCCCGGCTTGCCGGCGAGCAGGTGTCGGCCCACTTGTCCGAGAGCACTGAGGTCGGCGGCCACGGTGTCGGCGTCCGCCGGGCTGCCGGCGAACCCGGTCAGCTTGACCGCCATCCGCCCCTCCGGGCCGCCGCCCCCGGGCCGGCCGACCAGCACCGCCGCGGCCGTCAGTTGCCCGTGACAGACCCCGTTCTCGTGGGCGTGCGCCAGGCCGAGGGCGATCTGCCGCAACCAGTCGCAGGCCCGGCCGACCGGCAACCGGCCGGCCAGCCGCACCACCGCGTCCAGCCCGGCCCCGTCCACATACTCAGTGACCACCGTCGCCCGGCCGACCGGGTTCACGTCCAGCACCATCAGGACGTGCGGGTGGGCCAGCTTGGCGGCCTTGCGGGCGGCCTCCAGGTGGACCTGCCGCCGCGGGTTGTCGGCCGCCGACACCCACACGCACACCAGCCGGTCCATCACCGTGTGCCGGGCGCGAAACGTCCGCCCGCCGGCCTCCTGGCCCAGCGGCTCCAGAATCAGGTACGGGCCGAGGGTCAGGCCGTCGGCCCGGCCGGCCAACAGCCGGTCAGACTGAAACCTCGTCAGGACGCCGCGGACCACCAGCCGGTGGGCGGCCGCCGCTGCCGTCGCGTCCGGCGGCAGGTCGTCGAGTAGTTGGACCAGGTCGCGGGCCGACGGCCCGACGCCGCTGGACACGACCAGGGACAGGAAAGAGGGGCGGGTGAGCGGAACGGGCTTGGCGGGCGGCGGGCGGGTCATGGCAGGCGAACTGTAGGACAACGCCCGACGCCGGGCGGGCGATTTCCGGTCGCCCCGGTCGCCAGCATCGGGTAGGATTTACGAAGGTTCCCCCGCCGGCTGGCTTCTTGCTAGTCCTGAACCACGCGGTTTGCCCATGCTGCTGTTTGCTGTCGCCCTGGCGTCCGTCCCGGTCGAGCTGACCATCCACCCACTGGCGGTGGTGCTGAACGGCCCCCGCGACGGCCGGCAACTGGTCGTCACCGGCCGGTTTGCCGACGGCAGTCTCCGCGATTTGACGGGCGTTGCAACCGTGACGCCGGACCGGCCGGGCGTGGTCGCCGTCGAGGAGTCGGCGTTCCTCCGCCCCCTCGGCAGCGGGTCGGCGACCGTCGTCGTGTCCGTTTCCGGGCGGGCGGCAACCGCTCCCGTCACGGTCGCGTCCGTCGGCCCGGTGGTGAGTTTCCGGCGGGATGTGATTCCGGCCCTGAACGTCGGCGGCTGCAACATGGGCGCTTGCCACGGCACCCCGAGCGGCAAGAACGGCTTCCGGCTGAGCCTCCGCGGGGAAGACCCGGCGGCCGACTTCCGCCACCTCACCCGCGACCTGGCCGGCCGCCGGCTGACCGCCGACCCGGCCACCTGTCTGCTACTGCTGAAGGGCTTCGGCCAAGTGGCGCATGAGGGCGGGGTGCGACTGCCGCCCACCGGCGACGCCGCCCGCGCCCTCGCCGACTGGGTGCGGGCCGGCAGCCCCGCCGACCCGGCCGACCTGCCGGCTGTCACCAAGCTGGAGGTGACGCCCGCGGTGCGGAATCTGGTCGCCCCGGCCGAGCCGCAGCAGCAACTGGCCGTGGTCGCCACCTTCGCCGACGGCCGCAGCCGGGACGTGACCCGGCTGAGCGTGTTCACCACCAGCGACCTGTCGGTGGCCGACAGCACCCTCACCGGGCGAGTGTACTTCAAGCGGCCGGGTGAAACCGCCGTGCTGGTCCGCTACCAGGACCGCATGGCCAGCGTCCGCCTCGCCTACGTGAGGCCGACGCCCGGCTTCCACTGGCCCGAGCTGTCGCCACGGAACGCCCTCGACACTGCGACTTTCGCTAAATTGAAGGCACTCACACTCACGCCGGCCGCCCCGTGTTCGGACTCACAATTCGTACGGCGGGCCACCCTGGACGCCATCGGTCGACTGCCGACCCCGGCCGAAACTGCGTCATTCCTGGCGACGCCCGACCGCGACGCCCTGATCGACGCGCTGCTCGCCCGGCCGGAGTTCGCCGACTGGTGGGCGCTGAAGTGGGCCGACGTGCTGCGGGTGAGCAAGGCCACGCTGAACCCGAAGGGCGTGAGCGGGTTCCACCTGTGGCTGCGGGACCAGTTCGCCGCCGGCACGCCGTTGGACCAACTCGCCCGGGAGTTGCTCACCGCCGCCGGCGACACCGCCACCCACCCGGCGGCCGGCTTCTGGCGGACGGCGAAGGAGCCACAGCAGCGGGCCGAGGCCGTCGCCCAACTGTTCCTCGGCTCGCGGATCGGGTGTGCCAAGTGCCACAACCACCCGTTCGAGAAGTGGACGCAGAACGACTACCACGCGCTCGCCGCCGTGTTCGCCCGGGTGACGACGCACCCGCAGCCGGGGGCCAAACCGGACCGCAACCGGGCGGCCGTCGCCGAGGTGGTGTCGGTGCAGCGTGGCGGCGAGGTGACGCAGCCCCGCAGCGGCAAGGTGCTGCGGCCGGACGTACCCGGCGGCGGCCTGCCGGGCGTGCCGCCGGGGGCCGACCGGCGGGCCGTGTTCGCCGACTGGCTGACCGGCAGCCCGACGTTCGCCCGTGCCCTCGCCAACCGGGTCTGGTTCCACCTCGTCGGCCGAGGCGTGGTCGAACCCGTGGACGACCTGCGGGACAGCAACCCGGCCAGCAACGCCGCCCTACTCGATGCCCTTGCAGAGGAGCTGGTTGCCGGCAAGTTCGACCTGCGGCACCTGGTGCGGGCGGTGATGCGGTCGCGGGTGTACCAGTTCGCCGCCGACCCGGCCGCCGGCGAGTCGGTGCGGTACTTCGCCGCCGCCCAGGTGCGGCTGCTGTCCGCCGAGCAACTGCTGGACGCGGTGTGCGACGTGACCGGGGTGCCGGAGAAGTTCGCCGGCCAGCCGGCCGGGGTGCGGGCGACCCAACTGCCGGACGGCGACACCGGCCACCCGTTCCTCAAAGCGTTCGGCCGGCCGGCCCGCGAGATGCCGTGCGAGTGCGAACGGACCGGCGAGGCGGCCATGCCGCAGGCGCTCCACCTGCTCGCCGGCGCGACCGTCGGCGACAAGCTGAAGGCCCCCGACAACCGGCTCGGCCGGCTCATGAGGAGTGGCGCCGGCGACGCGGCGATGCTCGACGACCTGTACCTGACGGCGGTCAGCCGACGGCCGACAGCCGACGAGGCCAAGCTGGCCCTCGGGCATGTTGCGAGTGGGGAGCGGCGGGCCGGATGGGAGGATGTGCTGTGGGCGGTGCTGAACAGCCGCGAGTTCCTGTTCCGGCACTGAGACGGTGGTCAACGGCGAGCGGCCGGCGTAAGCCGGCTGAGGGGAGCGATTCTGAGGCGAG
>JAYVUZ010000190.1:0-4250 GCA_043787415.1 Fimbriiglobus sp.
CACCGACCCGACGGTGGGCCTCGAAGACTCGGCACCACCCTACAAGGTATCCGGGTAGACTGGTGACATGAACCCGATCGTCTTCGCCCTGCGGCGGCCGTACACGGTCATGGTGCTGGTGCTGGCCGCCCTGTGCGGCAGCGGGCTGGCCCTGTACCGCATGAAGGTCGATCTGTTCCCGCCGCTCAACCAGCCGCTCATCACCATCGCCCAGCCCTACGGCGGTATGACGCCGCAGCAGATGGAAGGGTTGCTCGCCAACTACTACGAGTTCCACTTCCTGTACGTGAACGGCATCGACCACGTCGAGAGCAAGAACGTCCAGGGCATGACCCTGCTCAAGCTATACTTCCAGCCGGGCACGGACATGGCCCAGGCGATGGGCGAGACGGTGGCGGCCGTCAACCGGGCGCGGTTCATGATGCCGCCGGGCACGGTGCCGCCGTTCGTCAGCCGGTTCGACATCGGGGGGGCGGCTGTCGGCTACCTGGTGCTGTCCAGCGACACCAAGTCCATCAAGGAGGTGCAGGACATCGCCACCCTGCGGGTGCGGCCCCTCTTCGCGGGGGTGCCGGGGCTGACCAGCCCGCCGGCCTTCGGCGGCAACCAGCGGGCCGTGGTGGTGAGCGTGGACGCCGACAAGCTCCGCGGCCAGGGGCTGACGCTGGAGCAGGTGACGACGGCCGTGGCCGAGGGCAACGCGGTGACGCCGAGCGGCAACCTGCGGGTGGGCGACCGCAACTTCCTGGTCACGTCGAACGTCATGGCCGGCGGCAACCCGGTCGCCGAACTCGGGTCGCTGCCCGTCAAACTGGGCGAGCGGCCGGTGTTCCTGCGGGACGTGGCCACGCTCAAGGATGACGCCGACATCACGACGGGCTACTCGCTGGTGGACGGCCGGCGGAGCGTCTACATGCTGGTCAACAAGCGGGCCGAGGCCGGCACGCTGGAAGTCGTCCGCAACTTGAAGGAGGCGTTGCCGCGGATGCGGGAGTCGGCCGACGGCGTGAGCATCGAGTTCGCCTTCGATCAGTCGCCGCTGGTGCGGAACGCCATGCTCGGGGTGGCCGCCGAGGGGGCCGTCGGGGCGGCCCTCACCGGGCTGATGGTGCTGCTCTTCCTCCGCGACTGGCGGGCCGTCGTGGTGGTCGTGCTGAACATCCCGCTGGCCGTGCTGGCCAGCGTGCTGGCGCTGTGGGTGACGGGCCAGACGCTCAACCTGATGACGCTCGGCGGGTTGGCCCTGAGTATCGGCATCCTGGTGGACGAGGCGACGGTGGAGGTGGAAAACATCCACACCCAGATGGGGCGGACCAGTTCGCTGGCCCGCGCCGTCCGGCAGGGCAACAGCGAGACGGCGGTGCCGCGGCTGCTGGCCATGCTGTGCGTGCTGGCCGTGTTCGTGCCGTCCTTCTTCATGCGGGGGGCGGCCCGCGAGCTGTTCGTGCCGCTGAGCCTGGCCGTCGGCTTCGCCATGATTGCCAGCTACCTGCTCAGCAGCACGTTCGTGCCGGTGGTCTGCGTCTGGCTGCTGAAAAAGCCGAAGCACCACGACGACGACCGCGGCCCGTTCGCCCGCTTCCGCCGCCTCTACATGGCGACCCTCCGCCCGCTGCTCGCCGCCCGGTGGGTGGTCGCCCCGGTGTACCTGCTGCTCGCCTCCGCGGCGGCGGTGGGGCTGGCGTCGCAGCTCGGCACCGCCATTTTTCCGCCCACCGACCACGGCATGTTTCAGCTCCGGCTCCGCGCTCCGACGGGCACCCGCATTGAGCGCACCGAGGCGCTAGCCCAGCACGCCCTCAAGCTGATCGAGCGGGAGGCCGGCCCCGGAGGGGTGCGGAGCAGCGTCGGCTACGTCGGCACCATTTCCACGAACTACCCGGTGCAAGCCAGCTACATGTGGCCCGGCGGGCCGGACGAGGCAACGCTCAAAATCGCACTGCGCGAGGGCAGCGGGCTGGAACTGGACGCCTTCAAGACCCGCCTGCGGGAGGTGCTGCCGGGCGCTTTGCGCGATTGGCTGGCCGACCGCTGGCGGGATGAGGGGATGCCGGCCGAGGAGATCGCCAAGCGGGCCGGCGGCCTGCGGCTGTCGTTCGAGCCGGGCGACCTGGTGAGCGAGGTGATGAGCTTCGGCAGCCCGACGCCCATCGAGATTCAGGTGAGCGGTTCCAAGATGGCCGACAACACCGCTCATGCGGGCAAGATCGTCGAGCGGCTGAAGCAGGTGCCGGGCCTCCGCGACCTGACGGTCAGCCCGGCCACCGACTACCCGACGCTGGAAATCACCATCGACCGGGAGAAGGCCGCGACGATGGGGCTGACGGCCAAGGGGGTCGGCACGGCTCTCGTACCGGCGACGGCGAGCAGCCGGTACCTGTCGCCGATCTACTGGCGCGACCCGGTCAACGGGCAGGCGTACATCGTCCAGGTGCAGGTGCCGCCGCCCAGCCTGTACGCGGCGACGGACCTCGGCCAGATGCCGCTGCGGGGGCCGGTCGGCCCGTCCGAGTCCGAGGGCGGGGTGCTGCTGCGGGACGTGGCCGGCCTCCGCGAGACGACCAGCCCGGCGGCCGTGGACCGCTACAACATGCGGCGGATGGTGACGATCACGGCCAGCCTGGGCACGCCGGACCTGGGCCGGGTGAGCCGCGCGGTGCGGCAAGCGGTGAGTGACGCCGGCGCCCCGCCGAAGGGGGTGCTGGTGGACGTGCGCGGCCAGACGGCCACCCTCGACGGCATCGTGACCAACCTGCTGGCCGGCCTGGGGGTGGCGGTGCTGGCCATCTTCCTGCTGCTGGTGGCCTACTTCCAGAGCGTGCGGCTGGCCCTGACCAGTGTGGCGGCGGTGCCGGCCACCCTGGCCGGGGTCTGCGGCCTGCTGCTGGCGACGGGGACGACACTCAACCTTCAATCGTTCATGGGGGCGATTATGGCCGTCGGCGTGGCGGTGGCTAATGCCATTCTGCTCGTCACCTTCGCCGAGCGGAGCCGGCTGATGCACGGCGACGCCGTGCAGGCCGCGCGGGACGGCGGGGCGGCCCGGCTGCGGGCGGTGCTGATGACCAGTTGCGCGATGGCCGCCGGCATGGTGCCGATGGCCCTGGGGGCGGGGGAGGGCGGCGACCAGACGGCCCCGCTCGGCCGGGCGGTGCTGGGCGGGGTGGTGGCCAGCACGTTCGCCACGCTGCTGTGCGTGCCGGCGGTGTTCGCGGTGCTGCTCGGCCGGACGAGGGTCGGCGGCGTCAGCCTCGACCCGGACGACCCGGCGAGTACACACTTCGACGGCCCGGGGGTGGAGACGGAGTGACGAGTGGGGTACGATGGGACACACGAATGGAGGGGCGACATGCCCGCGACGCTGCAAACTCTCGGCATCGACCGGCTCAGCCCGGACGAGCAATTGGACCTTGTCCACGCCCTCTGGAACCACATCGCCGCGACACGGCCGAAGCCGTTGCTGTCCGACGCACAACGGCACGAGTTGCGGCGGCGGGTGGCCGAGGACGACGCCACGCCGGACGACGTTGTGTCGTGGGAGCAGGTGAAGGCCGATGCGAGGGCGAGGCACGGCCGATGAGTCTGACCGTCCGTTTCCGCGGTGTGGCGCGGGACGAGTTCGACGCGGCCATCGACTGGTACCACGAGTCGGCTCGCGGCGGCGTGGCCGACCAGTTCGAGGCCGCGGTGGGAGCGGCCATCCAAGCGGCGGCGGACGCGCCCGCACGCTTCCCGGTGGCCGACGGCGACATCCGTGAGGTGGCCGTGGACGGCTTCCCGTACTGCGTGTACTACCGGGTGCGGAGCGAGCAACTTATTGTGGTCGGCGTGTACCACCAGTCCCGCGAGCCGAGCGGGTGGAATGGGCGGTGAGTAGGACGGGTGTGACCGCGCAGCACAGCATTCCGCAGAGTCTCGCCCGGTCGCTAGAAACGGAAGTGCCAGAGTTTGCAACCGCCGACTCAGTGAGCTTACGAATGAACGCTAGCCTTGGTGGTTTCGACTGCTTGGCTTCGCCAATCGTGTTTGTGACCTATGTCATTGTCAACTGTTGTATAGGATTTACAAGAGGTTGCGCGGGCGTGAGGCAACCACCTCAACGCCCGGTTATGCTGTGTTAGCTGTGGCTACAGGTGGCACCCAAACGGCAAGGATAACCCCAGGGCCAACGCATCTAAATCACCATATTTCCCCGCAGTAGTCGTTCCAGGTATTCGGGCATCAACGTTGCGCGGAACATTTTGCGGGGC
>JAYVUZ010000191.1:0-4906 GCA_043787415.1 Fimbriiglobus sp.
CTGCCCAAGTTCGGACAGGCAGAAATGCCTGTCCCACCAGTCAGCCGGACTTCTCGTACACCCCGAGCAGGCAGTGCTCGGGGTAGGCGACGCCGACCGCCCGGCACACCGCCACCGCCCCCAGTTCGACGTGATTCGGCCCGCGGAATTGGCCGAACGTGCGTGCGTCGTCCAGCTTGGCGAACGCCACCTCCTGTAGCCCGTGCGTGTCGAACAGCCCGCCGAGCGCACGCCGGGTATTCATCTTGTACGCCACCGGGAAGGTGTCCCGCTGCTCAGTCTGCCACACCAGTTTTTTGACCGGGTTGTGCAGGCGGAACGGCATCGCCCAGGCGGCCAGCGACACCGGGCTGAACTTGCTCACCGTGTACACCACCACCCGCCCGCCGGGGGCCGTCAGCCGGGCCAGCGCCGCCACCGCCCGCGGCGGGTCGGTGATGTGTTCGGCCACCATCCGCAGGGTCAGCAGGTCGAACGGCTCGGCCGACCGGAAGTCCTCGATCAGGCACTCGTACTTGTCGTGGGCGACCGGGTTCTCGTAGACGTTCGGGCTGGGGTCCACGGCCACCATCCGCCCCGCCCGCGCGGCCAGTTCCTCGGCCAGTTGCGGGTTGCTCGGGAACACGTCCCGGCCGCCGCCCACGTCCAGCCACCGGCCGCCGGCCGGCAGCAGCTTCTCGACGGTGGCCTCGTACACGTCGTCCGGGGTGAAGTACCCGTACCGTTTGCGGCGGGCCGGCTGTGCCCCGACCCAGCCGGTCGGCCGGCGGTACTTGGCGTCGAACAGGCGGTCGAGGTCGGCGGCGGTGGGCAACAGCCCGGCGGTTTGCGGAATCGTTCCAGCGTCCGTCACTTGGCGGCCCCCAGGCAGTACACGGTGCCCTTCTCGGTGCCGACGATGATACACCCCGGGCCGACCGCCGCCGACCCGCTGACGGCGGAATCCAGCGTCAGTTGCTGCACCAGTTTGCCCGAGGCCAACTCTAGGACGTAGAACTCGGCCGTGCTGGACAGGCAGCCGACGTACACCCGGCCGCCCACCACCACCGGCGACGGGTCCACCGCCCCCTCGGTGACGAAGCTCCATTTTTCTGCCCCAGACTTCTGGTCCAGGGCGTACACCTTCTTGTCCTTGCTGCCGATGACCACCAGCCCGTCGGCCGCCGCCGCCGACGAGTAGAACGGCTGCTGCCGCCGCTTGGCCTCGAACTCCCAGAGCTTTTTCCGCGTCACCGTGTCCACGGCGACCACCTGGTTGGTCATGGTGCCGACGAAGGCCACGTCCCCGACCACGGCGGCGGTGGCGGCGGCCTGCCCGCCCAGGTCCACGGTGCCGAACGGCTTGCCGGTGCGGGCGTCCAGGACGTGCAGCAGGCTGTCGCAGCCGGCCACGAAGGTGCGGTCCCCGGCGACCGCCGCCGACCCGTTCACCGGCCCGTCGATCTTGTACTCCCACACCTTCTTGCCGTCACGCGCGGCCAGGCAGTACAGGGTGCTGTCGTGCGACCCGATGAGGACGTTCGGCCCGTGGAAGTTGGCCCCGGCGGTGATCTCCCCGCCGCACTCGAAGGTCCACAGGACTTTGCCCTCGTCCGCCGTCAGGCAGTGGAACTTGCCCTCCACGTCGCCGACGTACACCCGGCCGCCGGCCACCGCGGGGGCGGCTTTGATCGGGCCAAGCTTGGCCTTCCACTTCTCGGCCCCGGTGGCGAGGTCGATGCGGTACAGGTGGCGGTCCATGCTGCCGACGAACACCGCCCCGTCGGCCACGGCCGGGGCCGACTCGACGCTGTCCTTGCACTTGAACGCCCACCGCTCGGCGAGCTGGTCGGGCAGCGCCTCGCTCGCCGTGCCGGTCATGGTGGGGGTGCCGCGGAACACCGGCCAGTCGGCGGCGAGGGCGAACAGGGCGAGTAGCGGAAGTAGGCGGGACATGGTCATTCCCCAAGCGGCCGTGTCGTTGTAGGGTGGTGCCGAGTCTTCGAGGCCCACCGCCGGACGGCTGGGGGCGAACGGTGGGCCTCGAAGACTCGGCACCACCCTACAGGGGACTCACCACGCCGCCCGGTACACGCCGAGCAGGTCCGACGGCGTCACCGGCCGGGGGTTGAACCGGGCCGTCCACTGCTGGTCCGCTTCTTCCGCCAGCAGCGGCAGAATGCTCTCGGCCACACCCACGTCCCGCAGCCGCGTCGGCAAGCCGGCCGCCCGCACCAACGCCGCCAGCCGGTCGGCCACCGCCCCCGGCTCGCCGATGTCGGCGTATCGCTCGGCGGCCGTCTCCCCGTTGAACCGCACCACGTGCGGCAACAGCAGCCCGATGGCGACCCCGTGGGTCATTCCGTAGTGGGCGGTCAGCGGGTTGGCGCAACTGTGCGTGATGCCCAGCATGGCCGCCTCGATGGCCATGCCGGCGAGGTGTGCCCCGACCTGCATGGCCGCCCGCGCGGCCAGGTCGTCCGGCGTGGCCAGCACCCGCTCGAAGTTCGGTTCGAGGTGTCGCCAGGCGGCCAGCGAACACATGCGGCTGAAGGCGTTCGCCTTCAAACACACAAGGCTTTCGACGGCGTGCGACACGGCGTCCAGCCCGGTGACGGCCGTCACGCCCCGCGGCTGCGACAGGGTCAGTTCCGGGTCCAACACGCTCACCCGGAAGGCCGCCTTCTTGTCCCCACAGGCCATCTTGAGGTGGGTAGCCGGGTCGGTGATGAGGGCGTAACTCTGGGCCTCCGACCCGGTGCCGGACGTGGTCGGCACCCCCACCGACGGCAGCATCGGCCTGGCGGCCTTGTCGTGCCCCCGGTAGTCGGCCATCCGCCCGCCGTTGGTCAGCAGGAAGTTGACGCCCTTCGCGCAGTCCATGCTGCTGCCGCCGCCGACGGCCACCAGCACGTCGGCCCGGTGGTCCCGGGCGGCAACCACGCCGTTCCGCACCTCGGCCTCGGTCGGGTTCTCCTTCACCCCGTCGAAGACGGCCACCGCCAGCCCGGCCGCTTCCAGAAACGCGACGGCCCGCTGGGGGTGGCCGGACGCCTCCAGCCCGGGGTCGGTGACGACTAACGGCCGACGCCCATACACGGCGACTAGCTCGCCGAGCCGGGCCAGCGTGCCGGGGCCGCTCACCACCCGGCCGAGCGGCTGATGGTCGAAGGTCAGGTCGTTCACCCGGGCACCTTCTCCAGGGCCAGCGCCCGCTGCTTGTACAGGTGGGTGAACAGGTTGCCCTCGTGCGGCTGGTCCCACGTCAGCCGGTTGGTCGGCAGCGGCCCGATGTTCAGCCGGTCGATGTTGTGGCAGGCCATCGCCTGGGCGATGAACCCGCCGTCCTCGGAGATCACGCTGGCCGCCAGGGTGTAACTGATGCGGTCCAGCAGCGTCTCCTGCGGGTGCTCGATGACGCTGGCGTAGGGGAACAGGAACTCCTTGTTGGCCAGCGGGTGGTCCGGGCTGTCGCAGCGGACGATGGTCGGCAGCAGGTAGGCGATGCGGCCGACCTTCACCAGCCGCGGCGTGCCGCGAATCTCCTGGGTCACGTCCCGGGCGCCGGGGGTTTTCAGCCCCTCGTCCACCATGGCGTTGATGGCCTCGGCCACTTCCGGCTTGGCGAACGCGGCGATTTCGCAGGCCGGGTCGTCCCACGGCCGCGGCACCACCGGGGCCAGCTTCCGGGCCACCGCCGTGGCGATCTGGTCGGCGTGCGACGGCGTCCACACGGCGGAGGCGTTCACGCACGCCCGGCCGCCGTTGGCCGCGATCCCTTCCACCAGCAGATCGGTGTACCTCTCGAAGTGCGGGGCCTGGTCGGCCCCGAACAGGAACTTGCTGTACCCGGTGCCGTGGACCTCCACCCGGTGGTCGCTCTTGTACGCGGCCATGCTCTTGTCGTCCCCGAAGGCCATGCTCCGGCCGCACAGCCGCAGGATGTCCCCCGACCCGGCGTGGTCGGTCGGCAGGAAGGCCATGACGTTCGCCGGCATCCCGGCCTTGAGGAACGCCTGGATGACCCGCATTGGCGTCCACGGCTCCTCGCGGCCGGGCTTGAGCAGCAGGGGCGTCTTGAGAGCGAGTGTCGGCACCCACAGGGAGTGGACGCCCGGCGAGTTGGACGGCAGCACCGCCCCGAACACGTCGGTGGTGCTGTGGAACGCCTGCATCCGCCCGCCGGTGGTGGTGTACCCGCGGTCCAGGGCCGCCAGGTCGAGGCCGCGGGTGAGGCCGCCCAGCACCTCGTCCATGTGGCCGAGGACGTACTGCACCTTCAGGGCGTTCCGCCGGCAGAACACCAGCGGGCTGCCCGTGGTGGCCGACAGGTTGCGGGTGTAGCCGTCGAAGTCCAGCTCGGCGTCGCCGCACGGCAGCGTGGCGTTCTGGAAGTAGTCGGCGGCCTTCGTGTACATGGCCAGCAGGTCGCGGATCGGGATGGCCGCGAGTTCCTGTTTCGCGCGTTTCACCTGGGAAATGTCCCGCGCGATCTGGCTGCCGGTCACCTGGGACACTTCGGCCACCGGCTCGCCGGTGACGTGGTGGACGAGTTGGGCCTTCTCCAGGCTGGTATACGTCTTGCCGAACCGGAGCGCGGGAATGTGGATCATGGCGTCCGGGAGTGGAAAAGCGGTGTGGCGGGGGATACCGGGCGGCGGACGTCTACCTTTCAAAGTAGGCACGGCCGCCGCCTCCGGACAACCGCCGGCGTTACGCCTTCGGCAACACCTTCTCGGTCATCCACTCGGCGTCGGCCACGCGGAGCGGGGAGTCCGGCGGCCGGCCGTAACGAAGGCGGGTTCGGTAACCGGCCCCGTCGTAGGCGAGATCGAAGCACGATTTCAGGTCGAGTTCGATGTCGCCGTCGGCCGGCTTGAGGGGGACCGGCAAAATCGGGAACGGATCGCGGACGGTCCACGCCCAC
>JAYVUZ010000192.1:0-4522 GCA_043787415.1 Fimbriiglobus sp.
GCCCTCATCATCGTGGTCTGCATCGCCGCCGTGACGACCCTGGGCAAGAACGCCAACAGCACGTTCACCCAGGTCGGCAGCACCATCGGCACCACCGCCAGCTAAGTCGGCGGCGGGGTACGCCCCGCCGACCGTCCGAACGACCCTCGGGCGCCGTCGCCCGGGGGTCGTTCGTTTCCCGCCCCGGGTTGCGGCCCGGCGCGAACCTCTTGCACCCACATCACGGACTACGCCGAGACACGCCATGCGATCCTACACCCGCTCGCTGGTCGCGTTCCTGGAGGCCGAAGACGGACCGACGGCCGTCGAGTACGCTGTGATGCTCGCACTTATTATTGTCGTTTGCATCGCTGCAGTCACGACCCTCGGAAAGAACTCCAACAGTACGTTTGTAAAGGCCGGCTCGACGATCGGCACCACCGCCAGCTAGCTGCCGTTCCGACGGGCGGGCTGCCCACCCCCGTCAGCGGTTGAGCAGTTGCCGGACGACCGACTCCACGTCCTCGGCCGTTGCGTCGTCTTCCAGCGGCACCCGCTTGCCATGGCGGTCGAACAGCAGGTAGGCCGGCGTCTGGACGGCCCCCACCCGGTCCGCCCAGTCGGTCACTTTGCCCGGGTCGTCGCTCAGGATGTAATTCGGGAACCGGGCTTTCTGCACTTGCAGGAACGCCAGCACCTTGGTTTGGTCGGCCACCTCGCCGGGCATCAGGTCCACGCTCACGCACGCCAGCCCGCCGTCGGCGTACTTGTGGTGCAGCTCGACGAACTGCGGGAACTTCTTGACGCACGGCTTGCAGCCGAGGAACCACACGTCCACCAGCACCACCTTGCCCTTGAGGTCCGCGAGCGCCGCATCCAGCCCGGCCACGCTGACCGGCACCAGTTCGACCGGGCGGGTCTGCACCGGGCCGCTGGCCGGGGTGCGGGCCGGGCCGGACGTGTAACTCGCACACCCGGCGAGCAGCAGCAGGACAGGCAGCAGACGGCACATGTGAATCCCCGGCGACGTGATACGGTCTATGTTACGCGGCCGGTGACGGAATCAACGCCTCGCTGCGCCGCCCCCGGCCTGCTAAACTACACTCGCCCTTTGCCACCGAGCGCCGCCCCCCGATGCCGACGCCGACGCCGACCCGCCTGATCCGCAACTTCTGCATCATCGCCCACATCGACCACGGGAAGAGTACCCTCGCGGACCAGTTCCTGCTCAAGACCGGCACCATCTCCGAGCGGGACATCCGCGCCCAGACCCTGGACAGCATGGACCTGGAGCGGGAGCGGGGCATCACCATCCGGATGCACCCGGTCACCGTCTACCACGAGTACCAGGGCGAGCGGTACGAGCTGAACCTGATCGACACCCCCGGCCACGTGGACTTCAACTACGAGGTGTCCCGGTCGCTGGCGGCGTGCGAGGGGGCGGTCCTACTCGCGGACGCCTTCCAGGGGGTGCAGGCCCAGACGGTGGCCAACGCCTTCCTGGCCATCGACGCCGGCCTCAAGATCATCCCGACGTTGAACAAAATCGACCTGATCCAGGCCCGGCCGGACTTCGTCATCGCCGAGATGGAACAGGCGGTGATGACCGACCCGGCCGAAGTCATGCGGGTGAGCGGCAAGACCGGCCAGGGGGTGGCCGAGCTGCTGGACGTGATCGTGGACCGCGTACCGGCCCCGGCCGGCGACCCGGCCGCCCCGCTCAAGGCCCTCGTGTACAACTCGCACTTCGACACCTACAAGGGGGTGGTGGTGTACTGCCGGATGGTGGACGGCGGCATCCGGGCCGGACAGAAGATCAAGCTGATGCGGACCAACCGCGAGTTCACCGTCGTCGAGATCGGCCAGTTCCGCCCGGGCATGGAGAAGTGCGACGGCCTGTCCGCCGGGCAGGTCGGGTACTTCACCGCCAACCTGAAAAACATCGAGGAAGTGAAGATCGGGGACACGGTGACGGACGCCCTGCACCCGGCGGCCGAGCCGATGGCCGGGTACAAGGAGCCGAAGCCGATGGTCTACTCGGGGCTGTTCCCGGTGAACAACCACGAGTTCGAGGACTTGCGGGAGGCACTCGCCAAACTGAAACTGAACGACTCCAGCTTCACCTACACGCCGGAGGTGTCCGACGGCCTCGGGTTCGGCTTCCGCTGCGGGTTCCTCGGGATGCTCCACCGGGAGATCATCCAGCAGCGGCTGGAACGGGACAGCGAGCTGGACATGGTGCAGACGGCCCCGAACGTGTCGTACGAGATCGAAAAACAGAACGGCGAGGTGATCCAGGTCCACGGCCCGCAGGACGTGCCGGACGGCGGCGGCATCAAGGAGTTCCGCGAGCCGGTCGTCCGCATCAGCTTCCTGCTGCCGGCCACGCACATCGGGGCCATCATGGGCATGTGTACCGAGCGGCGGGGCACGTTCGTCCGCACCGAGTACCTGAGCCAGCAGCGGGTCATGCTCACCTACGAGATGCCGCTGGCGGAGGTCATCTACGACCTGTACGACAAGCTCAAGAGCGTGACGCACGGGTACGGCACGATGGACTACGAGGTGATCGGGTTCCGGGCGGCCGACCTCATCCGCATGGACATCCTGGTCCACCACAACAAGGTGGACGCGCTGAGCGTGGTGTGCCACCGCTCGCAAGCCGAGCGGCGGGGCCGGGCGGTGCTCAAGAAGCTGCGGGAGGAGATCGACCGGCACCTGTTCGAGGTGGCCCTCCAAGCCGCCATCGGCGGCAAGGTGGTGGCCCGGGAGAGCATCGCGGCCATGCGGAAGAACGTGACGGCCAAGTGCTACGGCGGGGACATCAGCCGCAAGCGGAAGCTGTGGAGCAAGCAGGCCGAGGGCAAGAAGCGGATGAAGGCCATCGGCCAGGTGGCGGTGCCGCAGGAGGCGTTCCTGGCGGTGCTAGAGTCGGGGGACTGATGTCTTGGCGAGCGGCCGGCGTGAGCCGGTCCGGCTGAGGTGGTCACCAAACCGGACCGGCTTACGCCGGCCGCTCGCCTGGGTTCTGCGTGACACCCATCCGCCCATCCGCCCACTGGTATCCGACCCGGCGCCGGCCGTCGCCGCCGGTCGGCCGCCGGTTGTTGCACCTCGCCGTCCTGTTCTTCAGCCTGTTCCTCGTCGTCCGCACCGTGGCCGTGGAGCCGTTCGGCGTGCCGACCGGCAGCATGGCCCCGACCCTGCTCGGCCTGCACCGCTCGGCACCCTGCCCCCGCTGCGACCACCCGGTGAACGTCGGCGAACCCGGCCCGGAGGCGCGGGCCGTCGTTTGGGACCGCTGCCGCTGCCCAAACTGTGGCCAGGCGGTGGACCTGTCGAACGCCCGCACGCTGCCCGGCGACCGGCTGCTGGTGGACAAGACGGCGTTCCTCTACCACCCGCCGCGGCGGTGGGAGGTGGCGGTATTCGACTGCCCAGCCGACCGCAGTAAGCCCTACGTCAAGCGGCTGGTCGGCCTGCCCGGCGAGTTCATCCAGGTGAGCGACGGGGACGTGTACGCCGACGGCGAGCTGGTCCGCAAGACGCTGCCCCAGATGCGGGAGGTCATGGTGCCGGTGTTCGACATGAGCTTCGCCCCGGACGGATGGTGGTTCAAACGGTGGGAGTTGGTGAACGCAGAACTCCGAGCCGACTTCTTGACACTGGATGTCTCGGACAAGCCAGCAGTCGCCACTTACCGCAATTGGAATCTGGACACCGACCGCGATGAGCCGGTGGACGGCTGGCTGGGCTACAACGGCGGCCCGACCGAGCGGCGGGGGAGCTTCGCCAAGACCAGCCGCGGGGATGCCGCCCACGACTTCGTCGCGGTGTTCGAGGTCGAGGTCGGGCCGCGTTTGGGTAGCGGGCAACTCGGCGGGTGGTTCGAGTGCAGGCTGAGCGACGGGTCGGACGAGGTGACGGCGGCGTTCGGCATCGGCTCCGATGGCGAGGCCGGCGGGTGGGTCTCAGTCCGAGTCAACGGCCGGGCGACGCCGTCTCACACGCTCCGGCCACGGCTGGAAGACGGACGGCGATACCGGGTCGAAGTCGCATTCGTTGACCGCCGGTTTAGCCTGGCCGTCGACGGTGAGGAAGCGTTGCCGCCGCTCGACCTGCCGGCCGAACGCCCCGGGTCAGCGCAGCGAGGCGGGGTGGTACGGCCGGTGACACTCACTGCGGGCGGAGACCGGCGGCAGGTGGTCGTCCGCAACCTCAAGCTGTTCCGTGACGTGCATTACCTGCCGTTCGGCGTGGCCGCGTCCGGAGTGCGGCTCGGGCCGGCCGAGTACTTCGCCCTCGGGGACAACACGGCCAACTCGCACGACAGCCGCACCTGGCTGGTGGACGGCAAGCCGGCCCCGGGGGTGCCGGCGGCCGGGCTGATCGGTAAACCGTTCCTCATCCACCAGCCGATGCGGCTGAGCCGCACGCCGGTCGGCGGGCCGGTCCAGACCCTCGACTGGGACCGCCTGCGGCTGCTGCGGTAAGCTCTGTGGTTCGTAGCCCGACGCGCGAGCGAGGACAACGTTGTCCTCGC
>JAYVUZ010000193.1:0-16752 GCA_043787415.1 Fimbriiglobus sp.
GGCCCCCCGTTTGGGGGCGCCGGCGGCCGGCGTCGTTACGCTGCGACATACACCTTGCCGTGCCGTTTGAGCCAGTCCATGTCGCCGCGCTCGGCGTGCTCCTGAACCTGTTTGAGGAGTTGCACCGTCTCCGGCTCGTAGCACGCCTCGGACGGGTCGTCCGGCGGCAGCACCGCCTCTACCTCGATCACGACCACGAACAGGTCGGTGCGGACCAGCCGCGTCCGTTTCACCCGCTCGCCGGGAAGTTTCATGGGATCACCGGTTCGGGAAGTAGGCGGTCACCAACTTGGCGACCCCGCTGTGCGGCAGGTACGACCAGACGGCGACGATCTCCGTGCCGTCCGGCAGCTCCTCTCGCACCTCAATGACCGGGTGCGGGACGGCGTCAAACGCCTCGGCAATCAGCACACCGTCTGCCAGCCCGGCCACCGCCTGCCACTCCATGATACCGCGCTCGTCCAGCCGTTCGGCGGCGTGTTCACTGACAACATACCGTTCCTCCTCGACGAGCCGGCGGATCGTCTTGGCGAGGGCACTCACCCCTTCTTCGCCAGCCGGCCGGCCACCGCGTCCCAGTTCACCACGTTGAACCAGGCGTCCACGTAGTCGGCCCGCTTGTTCTGGTACTTCAGGTAGTAGGCGTGCTCCCACACGTCGAGGCCCAGCAGCGGGGCCGGACGGCCGGCCATCAGCGGGTTGTCCTGGTTGGACGTGCCGGTCACGGCCAGCTTGCCGTCGGCCGCCTTCTCCAGCCACGCCCAGCCGCTGCCGAACTGGCCCACCGCCTTCGCCTTGAACTCCTTCTTGAACCCGTCCAGCCCGCCGAAGCTGGCGTCGATGGCCTTCAGCAGGTCGCCCGTCGGCTTGCCCCCGCCCTTGGCCATGCAGTCCCAGAAGAAAGTGTGGTTCCAGAGCCCGCCGCCGTTGTTCCGCACGGCCGTCCGGGACTTCTCCGGCACGTCCGGCAGGTGGGCCAGGATCGTCTCCAGCGACCGGGTGGCTGGGCCGCCGACGAGCGCCTTGTTCAGGTTGTCCACATAAGCCTGCTGGTGCTTGGAGTGGTGGATTTCCATCGTCTTGGCGTCGATGGACGGCTCCAGCGCGTCGTAGGCGTAAGGCAGTTTCGGCAGCGTGAACGGCGGCGGCGGTTCGGCGGTCGCGGACTTGGGCAGGGCGAACAGCACCGCCCCGGCGGCGGCGGTGCGGAGGGCGTCGCGGCGAGAGATCATCGGGGCTACCTCATTCGGGGAAAGGGTCGCCCCCAGTGTAGGCACTAGCCGATCGCTTTAAGGAGCGCGGCCACGAACGCCGGCAGGTCGTCCGGCTTGCGGCTCGTAATCAGGTGGCCGTCCACCACCACCTCGGCGTCCACGTAGGTGGCCCCGGCGTTCACCACGTCGTCCTTGATGGAATGAAAGCACGTCGCCCGCCGGCCCTTCAGGGCGGGCGTGCTGCACAGCACCCACGGGCCGTGGCAGATGGCGGCGGTGGGTTTGCCGGCGGCCAGCACGTCCCGGGTCAGTTTCAGCATCGCCTCGGACCGGCGAATGTAGTCCGGGCAGAACCCGCCGGGGATGACCAGGGCGTCGAAGTCGGCGGCGCTCACCGCATGGGCGGCGGCGTCCGCCTTGGCCGGGTAGCCGAGCTTGCTGAGGTACGTCTTGTCGGCCTCCGGGCCGACCACCGTGACGGCGCAACCGGCCTCCCGCAGCCGGTACACCGGGTACCAGAGTTCCAGCTCCTGGTACTGCTGCTCCACCAGCACCGCGACCCGCTTCATGGTCACTCCCCGATTTTGACCTTCACCTTGTAACTGCCCGTACTTTCCTGCCCCCAACTGCTCGGGGCGATGGCCAGGAACAGCCGCCCGGCCATGCCCGGCTTGGCCTGCTTGAGTTCCAGGCCGACCACGAACGGCATCCCGCTCGGGCCGATCTTGCCGACCAGGGTGCCACTCAGGAACTGGCGGTTGATCATGCCGCCCCGCATGGCCATGCCGTTCTGGATGGGCTGCACCGGCGGCCCCTGCACCATCATCTGCGGGTAGCCGGCCGGGCCGCACTGGAACTGCCCCGGCTGCTGCTGCGGGGCCAGGTCCAGGTTGCCGCTGGCGGTCAGTTCCAGGTTGCCGTCGGCCGTCACGTCCACCCCGGTGTCCAGCCACGCCTGCCAGCCCTGCTTGCCGTACTGGGCGGCCGCCACCGCCACCTCGCTGGCCGACCCGACGGCGGCCAGGGTGCGGAACGCCTTCACCTCATCCACCCGCAGGGTGGCCTCGCCGAACTGCTTGGTCTTCACCTTCAGCCCGCTCAGTTCGAGCCGACCCTTCACGGTGAAGTCGGTCGTCTCGACGATGTCGTGGTCGCGGACCTCGCGGCGGTCCTCGGGCACCAGGGCGAGCAGCCGCTTGAGCAGCGGCTCGGCCCGCCGCGCCACCTCCGGGTCGCCCCCCTTGGCCGCCCGCCGGACGGCCGCCAGGGCGTACTCCTTGTGGGCCAGCAGCTCCTTCTCGGCCTCCTCCCGGTCGCGGAAGGCCGGGGCGCCGAGCTTGGCCACGGCGTCGCTCACCTTGGCCTCGACGCCGGCCGGGTAGCGGAACCCGAAGTCCACCTTCTTGAGGTCGGCGAACGGGATGTCCAGCCGGCCGAACTTGGTCGTCACCGCGGCCATCGGCTCCAGGATGACCACCCGGATGTTGCCGCCGTCGGTGAACTGCACCTCGAACTCGGGCGGGCCGGCCGGCGGCTTGGGGTCGGCCTTCGCCGGGGCCTCGGCCTTCGGCTTGGGGTCGGCTTTGGGCGGGGCCGGCAGTTCGACCGGCGGCTGAGCCAAGGCGGCGGCGAGGAGCAGGAACACGGCGGACCCTCCCGGGGTGGCGGCATGGTCGAGTGTACCGCGTCGGCGGGCGGAAGGCGAGCGGGGGGCGTAAGCCCCGCCGGACCCAGGCGACCCGGGAACCCGTCTTGTCACCGACCGCCCCGGGCACGGCGGGGCTTACGCCCCCCGCTCGCCCGGCGTTTTGTACCAGTCGAGCGCCGCCGCCATGCCCGCGTCGAACCCGACCCGCGGCTCCCACCCCAGCACGGTGCGGGCCTTGCCGGTGGCGAAATCGAGGTTCAGCCCGGCGAACTTCACCCCCGCCTGGGTGATCCGCGGCGGCGTCGGCCGGCCCTGGCGGCGGAACTTGCCCTCCCGCCACCGCGCCAGAATCTTGGCCAGCCAGAGCGGGATCGACCCCTTCGGCCGGGGCAGGCTCAGCCCGTCGGCGATGGCCTCGAAGAACCGCTTCTTGGACACGAATTCGCCGTCGGTGACGTTGAACACCTCGCCCACCGCCGCCGGCGTGTCCAGCGCCAGCAGGATCGCGTCCACCAGGTTCCCCACGTAAGTGGTGTTCAGGCAGTGCCGGCCGCGGCTGATGTAAATGATGTCCCGCTTGGCCAGCCGGGCGGCCAGCCGGGGCAGCACGGTGCGGTCGCGGGGGCCGTAGATGAACCCCGGGCGGACCACCGCCACCGGCGTGCCGTGGCGGCGGTATTCCTCCAGGGCCAGCGCCTCGCACTCGACTTTGCTCTGGGTGTAGCCGTCGATGTGCTGGTCCGGCAGCGGCTCGCTCTCGTCGGTGCCGTAGTGGT
Source organism: Fimbriiglobus sp. (assembly GCA_043787415.1). GTDB lineage: Bacteria > Planctomycetota > Planctomycetia > Gemmatales > Gemmataceae > JAXMAZ01. The sequence continues at coordinate 3,639 of JAYVUZ010000193.1, forward strand.
GGCGGGCGGCGTACACGCCGAGGCTGGACACCTGCACGAACCGCGTCAGCGGCTTGCCCCGCACGCCGTCTAGCAGCGCCCGCAGGCCGCCGACGTTCACCCGCCGGAACTCGCCCACGTCCCCCCAGTCGCCCACCTTGGCAGCGCAGTGGACGACCGCGTCCACCCCGTCGCAGGCCTTCGCCACGGCCGCCGGGTCGGTCAGGTCGCCGACGTGCAGCTCGGCCCCGATGCGGCGCAGGTGGGCGGTGTCGCTGTCCGGGCGGACCAGGCAGCGGACGGGGCCGCGGGAAACCAGGGCGTCGGCGACGTGGCTGCCGACGAACCCGGTGCCGCCGGTGACGAGGTAGGTGGGCATGAGGTCGTTGTATCCTGGCGAGCGGCCGGCGTAGGCCGGTCCGGGCGGACGAGGGCACCAGCCGGACCGGCTTACGCCGGCCGCTCGCCGAATCAGTCGCCGCGTCGGTACCCGCCCGCCCGGACTTGACCCATTCCCTTCGGCCGGGTATTGGCCCGCGTCTGCGCTGTGTCGTGGGGGAGCCGCCGAATGACCGTCTGTCGCCCGCTCGCCGTCCTGCTGCTGCTGGCCGCCGGGCTGGCGCACGCGCAAGCCCCGCCGGTGGCCGACCCGCAAGACCCGGCCGGCAAGCTGGTGGCCGAGGTGGTGCCGACCAACAACAAGTTGCACAGCAATGAGCTGATCCTGGCCAAGATGAACACCAAGCCGGGCCGGCCGTACGACCACGCCGTCATGCTGGTGGACGTGGAGCGGCTGAGCGGCACCCGCTGGTTCCAGCCGGGCGGCGTCAACATCAGCACCCGCGTCCGGGAGGACGGCCAGGTGCAGGTGTTCGTCAAAGTGACGGAGCTGGCCAGCGCGGTGAAAGAGGTCCGGTTCCTGGGCAACCAGCACTACAGCGAGTCGGAGCTGTTGGAGCTCATCCAGGTGAAGCGGGGCCAGCCGCTCAACCCGCCGATGAACCAACTGGCCGCCCAGACCATCCTGACCAAGCTGCGGGAGGACGGCCGGGCGTACGCCGCCGTCGAGCTGATGGAAGGCACCAAGGTGGGCGACGAGCGGGTGGTGTTCAACGTCGTCGAGGGGCCGGTGGTGCGGGTCCGCGGCGTCGAGTTCCGCGGCAACACGACGGCGTCGAGCGGCCGGCTGGCCACCCAAATCCTGACCAGCGCCCCGCTCATCCCGCGGTTCGTCACCCCGCTGTCGCAGAAGTACCAGGGCGGGCTGATCGAGGAGGACAAGCGGCGGCTGACCGACTACTACCACCGGCTCGGCCGGCTGGACGTCCGCGTCCGCGAGGAGCTGCGGCCGCACCCGGCCGACCCGGCCCAGGTGACGGTGGTGTACCACATCGTGGAGGGGCCGGAGTTCACCGTCGAGGCGGTGCGGCTGAGCGGCAACAAGGCGTTCGCCGACGACCGGCTGAACCGGGTGATCGGGGTGAAGGCCGGCGACCGCTTCGACCGGGACAAGGTGGACGGGGACAAGGCCCGGCTGAAGTCGGTGTACGGCCACGCCGGGTTCAACGCCGTGGTGGCTGAGGAGTTCATCGCCGACCCCACCCGCCCGGGGGTGGTGACCGTCCACTACCAGGTGACCGAGCCGCGGCTGGAGCCGGCCCGGGTGGGCCGCGTCACCCTGGAGGGGAACACTGTCACCGCCGACCGGGTGATCCTCAACCAGCTCCCGTTCTACCCCGGCCAGATCCTCGACTACGGCGCCCTGGACGTGGCCCGGGCCAACCTCAACCGGCTCGGCATTTTCGACGGCGAGGAGCCGCCGACCGTCGAGGAGATCGCCCAGGACGCGGACAGCCCGTTCCGGGACGTCCGGGTGCGGGTGAAGGAGACCCGCACCGGCATGTTCGCCCTGACGGCCAACGTGAACTCGGACGCCGGGGTGAACGGGTCGATCGTGGTGAACCAGCGGAACTTCGACATCCTGCGGCTGCCGACCAGCCTGGACGACCTGTTCGGCGGCAAGGCGTTCCGCGGCGGCGGCCAGGAACTCCGCATCGAGGCCATGCCGGGGACGCAGCTCCAGCGGTACTCGGTGACCTGGCGGGAGCCGTACTTCCTGGACAGCCGCCTCGGCCTGACCGGCAGCGGCTACTTCTACCAGCGGGCGTTCGCCGAGTATACCGAGGACCGGGTGGGCGCCCGGGCCAGCCTGGACTACCGCTTCCTGGACAGCAACCTGTGGCGGGCCAGCGCCAGCGCCCGCGTCGAGGACGTGAACATCCGCAACCTGAGCGGGTTCGCCGGGCCGAAGTTGCTGGAAGACCGCGGCCACGCCACCGTCCTCGGCCTGCGGGCCGGCCTCAACCGGGACAGCCGCGACAGCTACCTGCTGCCGACCAGCGGCAGCGTGCTGGACGTGGGGGCCGAGCAGGTGCTGGGCAGCGTCGCCTTCCCCATCGGCACGGCCGAGTTCACCAAGTACGACACCCTGTTCGAGCGGAAGGACCGGAGCGGCAAGATCGTGCTGGCCAACCGCACCCAACTGACGGCGATGGCGGCCAACGCCCCGGTGTACGAGCGGGCGTTCGCCGGCGGCTTCCGCAGCCTGCGGGGGTTCACCTTCCGCGGCGTCAGCCCGACGGAGAACGGCCTGCACATCGGCGGCCGGTTCGCCCTCCTGAACTCGCACGAGGTGCAGATCCCGCTGCTGGCCAACGACAAGCTGTGGGCGGTGGCCTTCTGCGACCACGGCACGGTGGACGACAAATACAGCCTGAGCAACTACCGGGCGAGCATCGGGGCCGGGCTGCGGGTGGTGGTGCCGGCGATGGGGCCGCTGCCCATCGCCCTCGACTTCGCCGTGCCCCTCCGCCGCGACCCGATGGACAACAAGCAGCTGTTCAGCTTCTACGTCGGCTGGTTCGGCGGGCAGTGATTGCCTCCGGGCGAGCGGCCGGTGTGAGCCGGCTGAGGGAAGCTTCGCCACCCGGGATGCTACCCTCAGCCGGCTCACACCGGCCGCTCGCCCGGAGGCCGGCCCGTGTTCGCCCAGCAGTTCCTCAACGACATCGCCACCGACAGCGGCAAGAAGCTCCTCACCGCCGTCCTCGTGGCCCTGGTGTCCGGCGTCGCCTCGTTCCTGATCGGCCGCTACTGGGGCCGCTACCAGGCCGGCCGGCAGTGGCGGAAGAAGGAGTTCCTGGACCGCGTCATCGTGTCGCTCAACCTGTTCGCCGACGGCGGGCTGAAGATTCGCACGGTGCTGGAGCGGTCGCTGGACGAGGTGTTCCTGAACCGGGTGGCGGTGGACAAGGTGCTGGCCGCGGCCAGGCAGTGTACGGCCGACACGCCGCTGCTGCCGATCCCCAAGGCCGACCGCTGGTACATCCTCAACTTCGTGCTGAACGCCGTGGCCGAGCCGTTCGCCCTGGGTCACATCCGGCGGGACGCCGGCCAGCCGGTGACGGTGGTGCGGTACGCCCTGTTCCTGACGGCCGAGCTGGTGGGCGACGAGCGGATCCGCAAGGTGCGGGCCATGCTGGTGAAGGCCGACCACCTGCGGGAGTTCCCGTACCCGGACGCGCTGCCGACGTTGGAAAACCCGTGGCACGCCACCCGGGTGGCGACGCTGCGGGCGGCGGCGAAGGTGTACGCCACCGACCCCGACCAGTTCCTGACGCTGGAAGTGTGCGTCTGACGGCCCGTGCCCGAGGGACGCAAGAGCGGCCGCCTCGAAGCCGATGCGTCAGTTCGAGAACACCGCTCGGAATCCTGCTTGGAAGAAATGATGGTCTGCGGTCAAGGCGGTGGTCAGCCCGTGGTCCGTCATCACGCCAAACGAAACGCAATCGGTGAGCGACCAGCCCTTGTCCGGCCGGGCGGCATAGAGTTGAAAACCGCGGTCGAACACGGCCGGGTCGTAGCCGACCACGGTGAACAGCGGGTCGGTTCGCACGGCCCGGAGGAAATCGGCCGCGACCCCGCGGGCGGCCGGGGCGGCCAGTGCGTCGGCCACCTCGACCAGCACCCACTCGGTCGTCACCAGCCGGCCCGTGAAGTGGGCGAGGTAACTGCTGACGGTGGGGTGGGCGGCGCCCCGGGGGTTGAGCTAGGCGAGTCGGGCGTAGGTGTCGATGAACTCGGTCATTGCTTCGGCGTGCCGAGGCGGTAGTGGTCGTGCTGATCGGCCAGGTCCGCCGGGGTGTCGGCGGGGAGTACACCGCGAAACCGGGCGAACCGCTCGCCGAACGAACCGGCCGCCGGCGGCTCGGGCACTCGGATGCGGACCCGGATGCCCTCGGTCAGGGCGGACGGGTCGTCGGGCACGACCACCCCGTTCTGAACCACGCCGTCGAGTTCCATGACCGCCTCTTAGAGTGGGATGAAGGTAGTGCACCGTCGGACTGCTGGCGGTGGAACCAGTGCCTAGCCCGGTGGCGGGTCATGTGACGACGAGCGAGCGGCCGTGGTCGGCCTTCCGCAACGCCCGGACACGGATTTCGACCCGCTGACCGAAGGCCACCAAGAAGCGGAAGAGACGGTCGATGGTGTAGCCGGCGGCTCGGCCGCGCATCAGGGCCGACACCTTCGGCTGGTCGAGGCCGAGTAGTTCGGCGGCTTGTGCCTGTGACAACTTCCGCTCGACGATGCTGGCACGGATTCGTTGCACGAGTTCCGCCTTGGCCAGTGCGAGTTCGGGGTTCGGAAGACCGAGGTCAGCGAACACATTCCCGCTGCTCGGCTCGCACCGCATAGCCCCCTGAGCCGCCTTGGGCCTCCCGCTCTTGCTGCTCACGCCATTCCGCATGGTGCTTCTCGGCCTCCCTGAGCCGGCTCTTGACCACGTCGAGTTCTTCGGCCGGCGTTTTTCTGCCCGCCTTCGACTTCTTCTGGAACGCATGGAGAACGTACACAAACCCGGCGAACTTGACCGTGTAGACGGCCCGGTAGGTGCTGCCGTCGTCGTCTTCGACCACCTCCAGCACCCCCGCTCCCTTGAAGCCTTTCAACGGCTTGGCGTTCGGGTGCTTGCCGCCGGTTTGGGCGTCGAACAAGGCTTGGCCGACCGTCTGTCGGACCGCTTTCGGAAACCGCCTCGCGTCCTTCCGACTGGACGCCACCCAGAACACCGGCTTCAGCTCGTCGGACCCGTCTCCATCGCTCTTAGCCGTATCGAATATGCCTGATTAGGCATACCTCCGCAACCGTGGTTCCACCAGAATGACTGCCGCGCCGCACGGCTCTCACGGACCACGGACCGCAGCTAGACCGTGCCGGTGATATTTGATCGCTCACAGGAGCCGCTTTCGCGTCCGCTGAGCGGCGTTCTCCTGCCGCCGTGCCTCTCGTTTCCGGACTGCTTCCTTGGCATAGGGGGTAGCACCGGCGATAAGTCCGGCCAAGTCGTAGGCGTTGGCTTTCTGCCCTTGATTGGCCGGGCTGTATCGGAACACCCGTTTGATGAGGCCATCCGCTTCCATCCGACGGATTCGCCGCTGGACGGTACTCTCGCTCACCCCCAGGCACTCGGCGATCGACCGTTTCGATGGGAACGGCAGTTCATCCCGCTTCCACCAGTGCTTCGCCAAGTGAAGCAGGACGCACACGTCTACCGAATCCAGGCCGAGCGCCTGCTGGCGGTCCAGAATAACCGAAGGGATGACCGTCCATCCGGCATCCATGAGCGGTTTCGTCCACTTCCGCTCGTTGACCTTGAGTTGCTGCTGGCGCTGCGCCCCGATCTCATCGGCCACGTCATTTTCCCCGCTTCGAGTTCCGCGATGTTCGCACCGCACCCCTAACGATACGGCACGCAAGCCCCCGTCCCAAGAGATTTGGGGGGAGCGTGGATGACCTGGGTAGGGCGCACATGTGCATATCCCCCTGTGCGATGGCGAACGGGGGCCGGGTCCACGGGTGCTCCCCGAAGTACACGGAATGTTGAGGTAGACCCCGTGTCCCAGGACGCACGGCGGCAGTACGCCAGAGTATGAGGAACCCCTGTGCAGATGGGCACAGGGGGTAAAGGCACTTTTTTGGGTCGTCCGAGGACGAACAGCTAGCCCATCAGCCAACACCTTGCCTACCCCATCCGCTCCGCCCGCATGATCTCCACCGCCGGCGACAGCGTCTGGCCGTCGGCCTTCGCCTTCTGGATGGCCCGCACCACGGCCATGCCCTTTGTCACCGTGCCGAACGCCGCGAACCCCTGGCCGTCCGGGTTCCGCTTGCCGCCGAAGTCCAGTTCCGGCTGGTTGCCCACGCATACGAAGAAGTCGCCGGTGGCCGTGTCCGGCTCGTCCCGGGCCATCGACACCGCCCCGTCCGTGTGCCTCAGCCCGGTGTCCCGGGTCCGCTCCAGCGGCACCGGCGGGAACTCCTCCGCCCCCGGCTTCGGCCCGGCTTGAATCACCTCGATCTTCACCGGGCTGTCCGGCTGGTTGGCCGGCGTCACGGCGCGGTGGAACCGGCCGCCGGCGTACCGCCCGGCGTCCACGTACCGCAGGAAGTTGGCCACCGTCCGCGGCGCCTTCGCCGCGTCCAGTGACAGCTCGATGTCACCGACGGCCGTGCGGAGGCGGACGACGGTCGGGGTTGCGGCGGACGCCGGCGGGCGGGTATGGGGTGTCATGCTGCCCATCCTACTGCTGCTGGCCGCCGCCGCCGACGGGCCGCTGGTGTCGCCGGTGCCGGCCCTCGACCGCGGCGAAGTCCGCACCGGCCCGCCGCTGGTGTTCGCCTTCGAGGTGCTCAACGCCGGCGGCGGCCTGCTCACCGTCCGCGGGGTGGACACCGGGTGCAACTGCGCCACCCCCGAGGTGTCGGCGAACACCCTGGCCCCCGGCCAGCGGGCGACGGTGACGGTGCGGGTGAACACGCTGACGCCGTCGGCCGGGGCCAACCGCTGGCGGATCGGCGTCTGCTACCGGACGAGCGAGGTGGAGCCGGACCGCACCCTGGAACTGACGGCCGCGGCCACGCTGGTGCGGGAGGTGGCGGTCACACCGCCGGGGGTGGCGGTGTCCACGGCCGGCACGGTGACACTGCCGCTGACCGTCACCGACCGCCGCGGCAAGCCGCTGACCGTGACCGGGGCGACGGCCACCAGCCCGCACCTGACGGCGACGGTCGCCGCCGGGGCGGTCGGGCCGGACGGCGTCTGGTCGCAGGCGGTGGCGCTGACCGTCGGCGTCGGGCTGCCGCCGGGCCGCCACGCCGAGACGCTGGTGCTGGCCACCACCGACCCGACGATGCCGGAACTGCGGGTGCCGGTGACGGTGGACAAGCGGTCGCCGCAGGAGGTGCGGGCGTACCCGCCGGTGGCGACGGCGGCGGGCGGCTCGGCGACGGTGCAACTGCGGCGGGCCGGCAACAAGTCGCTGGCGGTGGCGGCGGTGGAGAGCGACCACCCGGCGGTGACGGCGACGGCCGAGGGCAGCGGCCCGACGCTGACGCTACGGGTGGCGGTGGGGACCGCTGCTGGCACGACCGGGGAGGCGGTGCTACGGGTGCGGCTGAGCGACCCGGCCGGCCATACGCTGACGGTGCCGGTGCGGTGGGGCCGGCCGTGACGCCGGGTCGGCTTGCCCGCCGCCGCCGGCCGGCTTAAGATGCTCGTGTCGGCACTACCCGGTGGTGTAACGGTAACACAGCTGACTTTGGCTCAGCTGTTCCTGGTTCGAATCCAGGCCGGGTAACTCTCACGTTCGCCGTCGCAGTCAGTCCAGGGCCGCGACCTCGCCGCCGCCGCGGGTGGCCAGGGCCGGCAGGATGGCGTCGGCCGAGTAGGTTGGGAAGCGAACGGACCCGTCGCAGAAGGCGAAATTGGCTCCGCCCGGGTGCAGGCTCCAGAAGTGGAAGGCGGCGCAGCGGTCGTCTAGCCGGCCGGCGGCGAAGGGGAACGGCCCCCGGCCGCACCGCGGATAGCCGGACAGCGGCGACCGATTCTGCTCGCCCGGCCCGAGCACCGAGTCGAGTGACCCGGTGCCGTCCTGCCCGGCCCCGGTGTACCACCAACCGTATTGCAGATCGGCGGCCGGAGGTCGCTCGCCGGCCAGCAGCGTGTTGGAGGTGCCGTACGTTATGCTCAAAAAACTGACCGCCGACCCGGTGTATAGCAACCCGTCCCGGGTTCGGGAGGTAATACCCGGGTTGCCGAGATAAGACCCGACGGCGATAGAAATCTCCGTACCGATGCGGGTGCGAACGGTGTGCGGCTGCCGAACCCGGTCGTCGGCCGGGCAATGGTATACGCCCGGCACGGCCGTCAGGCCGGCGTGTTGCTTGGGTCCGAGAAACGGGTCGCCGGTCCGGTAGTCGGTCTCGGCTTGCTGCCAGACCGCCTGCTGGTCGAGGAACTGGGCCACCCGGACCGTCCACTGGAGGTACGGCAGCGGCTCCCGGGTCGCCGCCGGGCGGATGGCCGGCGGGAGGGTGGCGAAGGTGTCGTGATGCTGGACTTAGGCGAGGGCAACCTGACGGAGGTTGTTGCCGCACCCGGCCCGTGCGGCGGTCGCCCGTACCCGCTGGACGGCCGGCAGGAGCAGGCCGACCAGGACGCCGAGGATCGCGACGACTACCACCAGCTCAAGCAACGTGTACCCGGTCCGGAATAGGCTAGTGCGGTGGCATGGGAGCAGAGCGGTCACGGCTATCCCTGCGGCGGGCACCGCGGACAAGAAACCCGAGGCCGACCGCCGCCAGGACAGCGGCCCCGAGCAGGTACGGCCAGCGGACCATCGTTCGCGCCGGGGCCGGATCGGTGGCCGCCCCCTCCGCCAGCATCTGGCGGTACACTGCCGCTGCCTGCTTCCCCCGCGTCGCCTTGTCGTCTAGCCGGCCCTGCTGCCAGGTGGGCTGGGCGGACCGATCAGCCACCTCCGGCAGTTCGACCGGCGTGCCGTCGGCCAGCCCCATCCCGGCCAAGGTGAACACGACCGGGTCGATGGGGGCGTTCAGTTCGGCGGTCTCGAACACCCACTCGTGATCCAGGTGGGCCACGCCGTCTCCGGCACCGCCGACGCGGAAAGTGGAGCGGCTCGGGAACCAGACGTTGGCCGGTTGCACCAGACGGTATTCGGTCCGGGTTTCCTGCTCCATGTCCGCCGGTCCGCCGCCCGGTGGGCCGTCCGCCATGCGGTAGTAGACCGGGTTGCCGCTTTGCTCCGGGCTGAACCGGGCGGTAAACGTCGTCCCGCTCGCGGATACCCCGGTCAACTCGGTGCCGGGCAGGCCGCCGTCCAGCGAAACAGCTTTAACGGTCACCTGTTTGAAATTGCCAATTGCTCGCAAGAAGGCGTCGTTCGGATCACGGATATACATATTTAGGGCGGCGTTAAGCAGGCCGAACATCCGCCAATCGACCCGCGTGATATCGGTGGCGTCGAACTTGGCGTCGAGTTGGGGGTACTGGACGGGGGTGAGATAGTTTGGCCCCTGATTAGTAGTTGTCGCGTACCCCGCCCGCTCACAGTCGCGGCACACCACGCTCCGTTGCCCGACTTCATTCGGAGTCTTGGTGTGTTCGAGCATGGTGCGGTCGGTGCGGAGGCGACCGGCGTCGGACCAGACCTCCCACCGCTGTCGCTGGATCAGGGTCGGCTCGCCTCGGACGGCGGTGGACATCCGCACGGTCATGACCAGATGATACCGGGTCACGCCCTTCCGCGCCCGCAGCGCGTCTGCGACGACCTGCTCGGCAGTCGGCGGTACGGCCGAGGCGGCTTGACAGATCGCCACGCACGCTGCCAGCACAGTTCCCTGGTTCCGCACAGACATTCTCCACGCTGTGTCTCGGTCACTCCTGCTTCAAGCGTTCGGACCACCGGGTGCAGGTGGCGACCCGATGTCGCGACAGTCCAACGTGGTCAGCCCCCTGCTGCCCGTACACAGACGAGTTTGTATTTTAGACACACAATCTTACCATCGGAATTGTTTTTGCGTAACCCATGACGCACAGCCACTCCTCTGTGCAGGGGTACTTCACAGGGTAGGTGCTGTTCGTCACCGTTTCCCGGATGCACAGCAACGTGCTGGTCTGACTGCCCCAGTTACACTGAAACGGCCCGAGAAGAGGCTTGATCGACAACGCCGGGTCACATCTCGCCCTTGACCCCGCCTGCGGGTAACCGGATAGTCTTTGGTAGGAACCTGACAAGGAACCTGATTGATACCGACCAACGTCGTCGTGCAAGTCGTGTCGGCGTAGGCCAGGCCACCCAGCAGGGCGGCTACCCCCAGCAGCGCAGCTACAACCGCCAGCCCTCGATACGTCCTCGCCATGACCGCCTCCTGGAGAAGTGTCGTTAGTTGCAGATCACCGCATCACCCGCACCGGCACACCGAACGTCGGCTCCTCGGCACACCCGGTGGCGACCGTGACCACCAGTTGGCCCGTCTCCCAGCCCTCGACGGCCGGATCAAACTCGACCGTGGCCAACCCGCCGTCCACCGTCACGGAGAGGGCTGGGTGGTTGGCGACCGCCCCTGTGAGGGCTGCGTCGCGGCCATCAACTGTGAACTTGACGACCTGCCGCTGTCGCCCGACCGGACTGAACTCCAGCCGTTCGGGCTGACAGGCGGCCGGTGGTCGGACATCGGCCGTCAGCCGGCCGACCACCTGGGCGGTCTGGCCGTCAGCCGTCCGATAGGTGATGCCGACGCCCTGCGACGCCGGCCCGCGGCGGCCGAACGTTCGCCAGCCCAACGTCACTACCGTCGTCCCGCCGACCGCGACCGGCTCTCGGCTGAACTTGGCGTCAGTACACGAACAGCCCGTCGTGACAGACACGATGCGAACGGGACCGCCGGCCGCATTCTTCAGTTCGAAGCGACCGATCTCGGTACCACCTGGTCGGATCGTCCCGAAGTCGAGTACGGGCGGGACGAGTTCGACGGCTTGTACCAAGCCAGACGGCCCGCCCTCAGGTTGCCGGTACGACCAGTACCCGCTCGCACCGGCCAACCCGAGGAACAGCACGCCGCCCAGAAGGGACATCGTTCGGGACATCGGCTACTCCGGGGAGTAGGAAAGCCGTTCCACTCGACTTCCCGATCATGTGCCCCCCCCCCCGTTTGAACGCCAGGGAATTCCGTCCGCTTTGCGAAAGTTTTCGGGAGCGTGTCGGCTGGAGACGAGCGGGTAGCGTCAGCCGACCGAGGGCGCGGCCACGGCGGGCGGTGGCGGGTGCTGCCGGACTGGTGTAGGCGGCACGTGGACGTATGACGCACAGGTCTAACGAGCGGTCTACAATACATTGTGTTGTGTCGGCGAATCGTCCCGGAGGTCCGTTTGCTGAACCCGCCGACACCGCCGACCACGACCGCCCGGCCCGGCCTCGTCCAGACTGGCGTCGCTGCTCTCGCCGTGGTCGCCGTCGTCGCCCACCTCGTCTGGCGGGCGGTGGCGGATTTGCCCACGGCCGCCGTGCGGCCGGCGGACGTGCCGCTGCTCGTCGCCCTGGTCGCCGGCGGCGGATATCTGGTCGTCGGCTTGCTCGTCAAACTGGTCCGCGGCGAGTTCGGCTCGGACCTGCTGGCCGGCCTGTCCATCGTCACCGCCGCCGCCCTCGGCGAGTACTTGGCCGGCACGCTGGTGGTGCTCATGCTGTCCGGCGGGGAGGCGCTGGAGGCCTACGCCGTCCGGCGGGCGTCGTCGGCCCTGTCGGCCCTGGCCCGGCGGATGCCGGCCGTCGCCCACCGCAGCCGGGCCGGGACGATGACCGACGTGCCGCTCGACGATGTGGCGGTCGGCGACCTGGTGGTGGTGTTCCCGCACGAGACGTGCCCGGTGGACGGGGTGGTGACGGACGGCCACGGCACGATGGACGAGTCGTACCTGACCGGCGAGCCGTACCTGTTGGCCAAGGCCCCCGGGTCGGCGGCCCTGTCCGGGGCGGTCAACGGCGAGGCCGCCCTGACCGTCCGGGCCGAGCGGCGGGCGGTGGACTCGCGGTACGCCAAGATCATGCAGGTGATGCGGGAGTCGGAGCAGCGGCGGCCGCGGCTGCGGCGGCTGGGCGACCAGCTCGGCGCCCTATACACCCCGGCCGCGGTGGCCGTCGCGGCGGTCGCCTGGGCGGCCAGCGGCGACCCCGTCCGGTTCCTGGCCGTGCTGGTGGTGGCCACCCCGTGCCCGCTGCTCATCGCCATCCCGGTCGCCATCATCGGGGCGGTGTCGCTGGCCGCCCGCCGGGGCATCGTGGTCCGCGACCCGGCCGTGCTGGAGACCCTGACGGCCTGCCGGGTGGGCATCTTCGACAAGACCGGGACGCTCACCTACGGCCGGCCGGCCCTGGTCGAGCTGGTCGTCGCCGACGGGTTCGCCCGGGACGAGGTGCTGCAACTGACGGCCAGCCTGGAGCGGTACTCCCGGCACCCGCTGGCCGGGGCGGTGCTCGACGCGGCGACGGCCGCCAAGCTGCACCTGGCCGAGGCGTCGGACGTGGCCGAGCGGCCCGGTGAGGGCTTGGTCGGCACGGTCGGCGGCCGGGCGGTGCGGGTGACCGGGCGGCCGAAGCTGGCGGCGGCCGAGCCGGCCCTCGCCGCAATGCTGCCGCCGACCGCGGGCGGGCTGGAGTGTGTGGTACTGATCGACGGCCGGCTGGCCGGGACGGCCCGGTTCCGCGACCGCCCGCGGGCCGACGGCAAGGCGTTCATCCGCCACCTCGGCGAGCGGCACGGGTTCGAGCGGGTGCTGATCGTGTCCGGCGACCGTGAGGAGGAGGTGCGGTATCTGGCCGAGGCGGTCGGCATTACCGACGTGTCCGCCGCCCAGTCGCCCGAGCAGAAGGTGGAGATCGTCCGCCGGGAGACGGCGGCGGCCAAGACGGTGTACGTCGGGGACGGCATCAACGACGCCCCGGCGCTGGCGGCGGCCACGGTGGGTCTGGCGTTCGGCCGCAACAGCGACGTGACCGCCGAGGCAGCCGGGGCGGTCGTCCTCGACGCCGACCTGCGGCGGGTGGACGAGCTGTTGCACATCAGCCGGCGGCTGCGGGCGGTCGCCCTCCAGAGCGCGGTCGGCGGGATCGTGCTAAGCCTGGCGGCCATGGGGGTGGCGGCGGCCGGGTACCTGCCGCCGGTGGCGGGGGCGGTGGTGCAGGAGGTGATCGACGTGCTGGCCGTGCTGAACGCC
>JAYVUZ010000194.1:0-15972 GCA_043787415.1 Fimbriiglobus sp.
GACGGAGGCCGCCCCGACGCCCAAGCCTCCGTCCCCTCACGGGGACGGCTCGCCTGGGTCTCAGGCCGTCGCCTCGCCGGCCGCCCAGCGGGTGCTCTCGGAGCGGGGGTTGCAAGCGTCCCAGGTTTCGGGCAGCGGTCCGCGAGGGATCGTTACCAAGGAGGACGCCGTCGGCTACAAGCTGGACGCCCTGGCCGTGCCCAAGCCGACCGGCCCGCCGGCCCCGGCCCCCGTAGCGGTCGCCGGCCGCGACACCCGCCAGCCGATGTCCATGATCCGCCGGCGGATCGCCGAGCGGCTGCTCGACAGTCAGCACCAGACGGCCACCCTGACTACGTTCAACGAGTGCGACCTGTCGGCGGTCATGGCCCTCCGGGAGAAGTACAACCCGGCCTTCGAGAAGAAGCACGGCACCAAGCTCGGCTTCATGTCGGTGTTCGTCAAAGCCGTGGTGGAGGCCCTCAAAGCCTTCCCGATGGTGAACGCCCGGATCGACGGCACGGACGTGGTGGTCCAACACTTTTACGACATCAGCGTGGCCGTGAGCACGGAGAAGGGGTTGACCGTTCCGGTCATCCGGGACGCCGACACGCTCGGGTTCGCCGCGGTCGAGAAAGCCATCGCCGACCTTGGCAAGAAGGCGAAGGACGGCAAGCTGACCCCGGCCGACATGATGGGCGGCACGTTCACAATCACCAACGGCGGTACGTTCGGGTCGATGATGTCCACGCCCATCCTGAACCCGCCGCAAGCGGCGATCCTCGGGATGCACAACATCGTCAAGCGACCGGTTGTAGTGAACGACCAGATCGTCATCCGGCCGATGATGTACCTGGCCCTGAGCTACGATCACCGGCTGATCGACGGCCGCGAGGCGGTCCAATTCCTCGTGCGGGTGAAGGACTGCGTCGAGGCCCCGGAGCGGATGCTGTTCGAGGTGTAGGGCACGCATGGCGTGCCGTCGGCGGGGAACGGCACGCCATGCGTGCCCTACGGAGCAATCATGTCCCAGAAGTTCGACCTGGTGGTGATCGGCGGCGGCCCCGGCGGGTACTCGGCGGCCATCCGGGCGGCGCAGCTCGGCAAGACGGTGGCGTGCGTCGAGAAGCGGGCCGGCAAGGCGCTCGGCGGCACCTGCCTGAACATCGGCTGCATCCCGTCGAAGGCGCTCCTGGATTCGAGCGAGATGTACGATGTCGCACTCCACAAGTTCGCCAAACACGGCATCAAGGCCGAGGGCGTAAGTTTCGACTTGTCACAGATGATGAAGCGGAAAGACGAGGTGGTGAAGGCGCTGACCGGCGGCGTCGCCGGGCTGTTCAGAAAGTATAAGGTGACGTCGTTCTACGGGACGGGACGGCTGACCTCGCCGACGACCGTGAGTGTGACCGGGGAGGGGGGCGAAACCGTCCTCGAAGCCGGGCATGTGCTGCTGGCCACCGGCAGCGATAGCACTGAGCTGCCGTTCCTCAAGTTCGACGGCCAGCACGTGGTCAGTTCCACTGAGGCACTCACCTTCGAGCAGGTGCCGAAGCGGCTGATCATCGTCGGGGCCGGGTACATCGGGCTGGAGCTGGGCAGCGTGTGGGCGCGGCTCGGGGCGAAGGTGACGGTCGTCGAGTACCTGCCCCGCATCCTGCCGATCGCCGACGGCGAGGTGGCCGCCCAGGTGCAGAAGTTGCTCACCAAACAGGGCATCGAGTTCCACCTGGACACGAAGGTGACGGGGGCGGCGGTCAAGCCGGGGGTGCTCGGGCCGGGCACCGTCACCGTGAGTGCCGAGTCGAAGGACGGCAAACGGCTGGAGTTCGTCGGCGACAAGGTGCTGGTGGCCGTCGGCCGCAAGCCGCACACGACCGGGCTGGGGCTGGACGCCGTCGGGGTGACGACCGACCCGAAGACCGGGCGGGTGCCGGTGGACGGGCAGTTCCGTACCAACCTGCCGACCGTGAGCGCTATCGGCGACCTGATCGACGGGCCGATGCTGGCCCACAAGGCCAGCGAGGAGGGGGTGGTGTTCGCCGAGCGGCTGGCCGGCGGCAAGCCCCACCTGTCCTACGACGCCATCCCGTCGGTCATCTACATCTGGCCGGAGGTGGCGAGTGTCGGCAAGCACGAGGAGGACCTGAAGGCGGCCGGCGTGACGTACAAGGTGGGTAGGTTCCCGTTCCTGGCGAGCGGCCGGGCGCGGGCGATGGACGACACCGACGGCTTCGTCAAGGTGCTGACGGACGCGGCCACCGACCGGCTGCTCGGCGTCCACATCCTGGGGCCGCGGGCGTCGGAGCTGATCGCCGAGTGCGTGGCGGTGATGGAGTACAAGGGTTCGGCCGAGGACATCGCACGATGTACTCACGCTCATCCGACCTTGAGCGAGGCGGTCGGGGAGGCCGCCCGGATGGCGTTCGCCGGCAGCCCGATCAACTTCTGAGCGGGGGCCAGCCGTGACTGAGGACCAGTGGTTCGGAACTGCCGAGCCGTGCGACTTGGTCGGACACCTCCATGGCACCTGTGGCGTGGCGGCTGGCAAGCTCCGCTGGCTGGCACTTCACTGGTGTCGGCGGGCGGTCACGGAATACAACCCCCTCCGCGACACGGCACCGGACCTTGTAGACGGGTACGAGCGGTGGTTGGAGGGCCGGGGTGAGCGGCCGGTTATGGGATGGACCACGGAACTGCTCTACGGACTGTTCCCGCTGATTGTGATGGCTGGAGCCGATCCGATGTCGCTCCGGCAGCAGGCCCTCCGCCTGCTGCTCGATGCCCCGCTGTACGCCAGCTACCTTGCGGCGGCAGTCGTTGCCGGCACCGCAGCCGGAACGGACGAGATCATCCTGGAACGGCGGTCCCAGCAGGAGCGACGATCAATGCAGTCGGCGGCGGTGGCGACTGACTATATCTCGCTGTTGCAGTGCGCCGTCGGCAACCCTTACCGCCCGGTCGCCTTCGCCCCGGCTTGGCGGACACCGACCGTTCTGGCCTTGGCCGAGGGCGTCTACGCCGACCGGGCGTTCGACCGCCTGCCGGTCCTGGCCGACGCCTTAGCGGACGCCGGGTGCGACGGCGTACCGTTGCTGGCCCACCTCCGCAGCCCCGGCCCGCACGCCCGCGGCTGCTGGCCGGTAGACCTCGTCTTAGGCAAGGGTTGAAGGCGAGCGGTCGGCGTGAGCCGGCTGTGGGCGGGTGGCGGGCGACCTGCGAAGTCCGCCACCCGCCCTCAGCCGGCTCACGCCGGCCGCTCGCCCCCCAGGTCTGTGTGCGTCCTATCATCTCCCCATGTTCGCCGACCTGTCGGCCCACCTGCCGCCCGGCCTGACGGCTGCGGCCGTCGCCGTCGGCGACGCCGGCTTCTTGGCTGTCGGCGACCGCACCCGCCTCCTCCGCTGGCGGGCCGGCCGGCTGGCCGACGTGCCGCTTCCCCCCGCCTCCCACCCGGGCACCCTCGCCGTCACGGCCGCCGACGCCGACGGCGACGGCACCGACGAGTGGTTCCTGTCCGGGCCGACGGGTCGGCTACTCAAGCTCACCCCGGCCGGCTGGTCGGATCGGCTCCCCCGCCCGCTCGCCGGCACGGCCGTTGCCGCCCTCGACCGCCGGGGCACCGGCCGGCACGCCTTCGCGGTGGCCGGCGACCGACTGCGGCTGATCGAACTGGACGCCGCCGGTTGGCCGCACGACGCCGCCCCGGCTCTCGGGCTGGACGCCCCGTCGGTCGGGGTGTGGGCCGGGCCGCTGCTGGCCGACCGACCCGACCTGCTCGTTCTCGGTGACGGGCCGAACCGCCTGTACCGGCCGGACGGCGACACCCCCGCCGGGCTAGCCGAGCCGCGGGAACGCTCCGTTGCTGCTGCCGCGTGGGACGCCGACGGGCGGCCGGGGCTGTGCCTGGTGAACGCTGGCGGCCCCACCCGGCTGTTCGGGCGGACGTTGGACGGCGGGTTCCGCGACCTCGCCAGCCCGGCCCTGGCCCTGCCGGGGGCGGCGGCCGCGGTCGTCGCCGACTTCGACAACTGCGGGCACGAGGAACTGGTGCTGTTCTGCCCGGACGAGCCGTGCCGGCTGTTCCGCCACACGCCGGACGGCTGGCGGCTGGCCCCGGCAGGGCTGCCGCCGGCGGCCGGCGGGTGCGTGGCTGACCTGGATGGTGATGGCACCCTGGAACTGCTGCTGACCGGCGACCCGGCCGGGCTGTTCAACATGCCGAACGCCAACGGCTGGTTGCGGGTGCGGCCGCTCACCCGGTTCGGGGCGGCGGCCCGCGGGGCGGTGGTGCGGCTGACGGCCGGCGGCCGGACTCAGGTGCGGGGGATCGACGGCGGCCCGCACGAGGCCGTCGCCCACTTCGGCCTCGGACAGTGGGACCGGGTGGACGCCGTCACGGTCGGCTGGCCGGACGGTGCGCGGCGAACCGTTCTCGCCCCCGCTATCCGGCAGTCGCTCGACGTGCCACACCCGGACGGCTGACGCCGATTGGCCGGTGGCCGGCCGCGGCTGTAAGCTCGTAGCCTCGCCGTACCGCGGCGACCACTTCGCCACTGTCAAGGGGACGACATGTCGCTCGGACGGAAACTCGGGGCCGAGTTCTTCGGCACCTTCTGGCTGACCTTCGGCGGGTGCGGCAGCGCCGTGCTGGCCGCCGCCGTGTTCATCAAGGAGGGGGCGTCTCCCATCAACATCGGCATCGGGCTGGTGGGGGTGTCGCTGGCCTTCGGGCTGACCGTGCTGACCATGGCCTACGCCATCGGCCACATCAGCGGCTGCCACCTGAACCCGGCGGTGAGCGTCGGCCTGTGCGTCGGCAAGCGGTTCCCGGCAAGCGAACTGGTGCCGTACATCCTGGCCCAGGTGGCGGGGGCGGCGGCCGGGGCGTTCGTACTGTACTTCATCGCCAGCGGGAAGCCCGGGTTCTCGGTCGGCGACTCGGCCGGAACGTTCGCCACGAACGGGTACGGGGCCATGTCGCCGGGCGGGTACAACATGATCGCCTGTCTGACGGCCGAGGTGGTGCTGACCTTCTTCTTCCTGCTCGTCATCCTCGGGGCGACCGACCGGCGGGCGCCGGCCGGGTTCGCGCCGCTGCCCATCGGCTTCGGGCTGACGCTGATTCACCTGATCGGCATCCCCGTGACGAACCTAAGTGTGAACCCGGCCCGCAGCACCGGGCCGGCGCTCGTGGCCCTGGTGAACGGGGTGTCGGCCCCGGCGGCGCAGCTGTGGCTGTTTTGGGCGGCGCCGGTGGTCGGGGCGGTGCTGGCCGGGGTGGTGTACCCGCTGATCGCGGGGGGCCGCGACGAGGTCTGATACCATGAGGGGGTGAAACACCTACTCGACCTGTTCCCGGCGGTGGCCGACCGCGTGGCCGACCCGGTGCTCATCGCCCTCGGCCCGCCGTGGCCGGTGACGCAGCTCGCCAAGGCCCTCGCCCCGGCGGCCGTCACCTGCTTGCAGTTCGACGTGTTCGCCGCCGCCCGGCTCCGCGAGAAGCTGAAGCAGGAGGGCGTCACGGCCGAGGTGGTGGTCGCCCCGGACGTGTGGGACGCCCCCGGCAAGTACCGCACCGTGCTGTTCCCGGCCGCCGCCCACTCGGACAAGGAACTCAAGCTGGACGTGATCGAGCAGGCGTTCCACGTGCTGGAGGACGGCGGCCGGTTCATCGCCCTGAGCGAGTACGAGCGGGACGTGCAGTTCGCCCGCTGGATGAAGCGGATGTACGGCAAGTGCGGGGAGTCGCCCCGCAGCAAGAATGGCATGGCCTTCTGGAGCGACAAGCACGGCGACAAGCCGCGGCGGCGGCACGCCGTCACGTTCCATGCGAAGGTCGGCGACCACCCGCCGCTGAGCTTCGTGTGCTGGCCCGGCACCTTCGCCTACGGCCGCATGGACCAGGGCAGCCGGGCCATGCTGGAGGTGGCGGAACTGCACCCCGGCGACCACGTCCTGGACATGGGCTGCGGCAACGGGTCGGTCGGTTGCCTGGCGTCGCAGCGGACGGCCGGCGGCAAGGTGACGTTCCTCGACAGCTCGGCCCGTGCCGTGGCCCTGACCGACCTGAACGCCAAGGCGAACGGGCTGACCAACTACGAGCTGGTGACCAACGGCACCCTGACCGGCATGGCCGAGGCGAGCTTCGACGTGGTGCTGGCCAACCCGCCGTACTACGCCAACTCGGAGGTGGCCCGGCTGTTCATCCAGCGGGGCCGGGAGCTGCTCAAGCCGGGCGGCCGGTTCTACCTGACGACGCGGATGCCGGTGCAGACCATCCCCGAGGTGGTGGAGACGTTCGGCGACGCCGAGAGCGTCGAGAACCGCGGGTACACCATCCTGAGCGCCAAGGCGTGACGACGGCCGCGGACGTGATTCGCGTGTTGGCGTTGGCGCCGCACCCGGTCGAGGGCGGGCACTTCCGGGAAACCCACCGGGACGAGCGTGGCACGGCCATCTACTACCTGCTGGCCGGCGACGCGGTGAGCGAGATGCACCGGCTGCCGGGGGCCGAGGTGTTCCACTGGTACGCCGGCGACCCGCTGCGGATGCTCCAACTGCACCCGGGCGGACGCGTCGAGGTGCTCACGCTAGGGAGTGATTTGGCCGCTGGGCAGGTGCCACAACTGGTGGTACCGGGCGGGGTGTGGCAGGGCAGCCACCCGCTGCCGGGGCCGCACGGCTGGGTGCTGGTCGGGGCGACGATGGCCCCGGCCTTCCGGTACGAGGACTATGCGACGGGGAAGCGGAACGAGCTGGCGAGCGGCTGGCCGGGGTGGGACGAGTTGCTGACCCGGCTGACTCCCAAAGGGTAGGGCACGCATGGCGTGCCGTCTTGGCCTCCCGAACGGCACGCCAGGCGTGCCCTACGGCTGACGCCGAACGGGTAGGGCACGGTTCACTGTGCCGTCCCACGCCCCCCGCGGCACGTTGAAACGTGCCCTACCGGATCGCCCCCGGCACATCCAGAATCTGGGCCGACGCCAGGTTGTCGCCGAACCGCTTCCAGTCCTTGAACGTCCACACCACCTTCTTGTCCCGCGTCACCTCGATGAGCTGCGGCTGGTCCGGGCCGGCGTGGCAGTTGCCGATCACCACGTTGCCGTTGGGCAGGGCGTGCAGCCCCGTCACCCAGGCCAGCGTGATGCCGGGCAGCTCCTTCTGCTCGACGCTCCAGACCACCGTCTTGTCCGGCGTCACCTCCAGCACCCGGTGGTTGTTGCCGCCGGCGATGAGGGTGTTGCCGGACTTCAGCCGGATCGCCCCATACACAGCGTTGCCGTAGCCCTCCGGGCCGTGGCCGCCGGCCGGCTGGCGGTCGCCCAGCGGCACCGCGTACTCCCACACCACCTTGCCGGCGCCGTCGTACTCCCGCACGCAGCCGTCGGCCTCGTGGCACACCAAGTAGCCGCCGCCCGACAGCGCCCGCACCATCCGGGTGTCCGAGTGAGCGTTCGGATGTCGCACCGTTAGCGGCACCGTCTTGACCACCTCGCCAGCCGGGTTCACCTGCACGAGGCGGGCGTTGCCCGATTCGGCCACCAAGGTGGTGCCGTCGGCCAGCCGCTCGCAGGCGTGGACCTCCACCCGTCCGGTGTAGCCGGGCTTCGGCTTGGCCTCGTACTTCCAGACCACCTTCTTGCCCGGGGTCAGCTCGACGACGGTAGTGTGCGAGGTGTGCGTCAGCAGGTTGCCGGTCGTCAGCAGGTGCAGGTCGTGAACGTCGTGCCCGTTGGCGAACTCCCACTCGGTCTGACCGTCCCGGCCGACAATCACCATCTTGCCGGTGGAGCGGTCGGCGGCCAGCAGGCGGTGGCCGGGGTGCGGGTCGGCGGCCAGCAGTAGCGCGAGCAGCAGCATGGGAGGCTCCGGTGGCGTGTGACGGGAATTGTATCGGAACAGGTGGATCGGCGGCGGGCTTCGGCACGGGGCGTGCATGGGCAACGGCGTGCCCGTTTACGTCCCCAGTTCGTCCGCCGGGAGTCTGACATGGCCGACAATGCCCCTAAAAAGCAGTCGCAGAGCGCTCAGGTCGCTCTCGTTCTCATCATCGGTGGGGTGCTCGCCATGATCTGGAGCGGCATCTGGTTCGTGGCCATGCGGAACGAGGCCGTGCCGGCATGGGCACGAAACGTCTACCTTTGCGCCGGCGTGTTCCTAACCGGACTGGCACTTCTGGTCATCGGGGTGTTGGTCGGCCGGATCGGGGCCGCCGCCCGGCCGGCGGACACCGTCTCGGATCGGCCGGGCGCCCCGAATCCGGGGGCCGGGATGGCAGTACCTGCGGCGATCGCGGCCGGGGCTATGCAGGCCCCGGGTGTGGTGCCGACTGCCGGTTACGCTCCCATGATGCCGACCGCCCCGGGCACGCCGGGCGTGCGCTGACCGATGAGGCAGAAGCGACTTCGACGGGTTGAGACTGCCTAACAGTTGCGAAGGCGCTTCGGCCGACCGCCGGTTAAAGCGTCTTCAGATACTCGACCACCGACCATCTCTCATCGGCCGTCAGGTGGTCGCCGTACGTGTGGCCACCGTTGCCCCGGCCGGGCTGATTCGTGTCGTACACCTTCCGCCGCTCGAACCCGCTCGTCCCCGGCCCTGGCGGCGGGCACTCCGTCACCTTCCAGCCCACCCGCTCCCGATCGTAGTCCACTTCCCCCGTGCGGAAGCTGCGGGTGAACACACGCGGCCGGGCGGTCGAGTCCAGCATCCCGGCGAGCGTCGGCACGCTGCCGTTGTGCAGGTACGGCGCGGTTGCCCACACCCCGTCCAGCGGCGGCGCCTGGTAGCCGGCCGTCGCCTTCACCGGCTTGCCGCCCGGTTCCTCCTGGGCGAACCAGCTCGCGTTGTAGGCGTGGCCGAACTTCGCCCCGATGTTCTCGTGCCGCTTCGGGTCGGTACCGATGTCGGCCAGCGGCACCACCTTGTTCGGGTAGGTCGGTGTTTCGCCGTAGGTGCCGTGGCAGGAGGCACACGTCTCGGTGAAGACGGCCTTGCCGCGGTCGGCCAGGGCAGCGTCCACCGGGAACGGGTACTTCGGCGGCTCGATGCTCAGGATGTATTCGAGCACGTCCCGGAACCGCGGCTCGGCGGCGTCGAACTCGGCCCGGGTGGTCAGCGGGTGCATGAGGAACTGCATGATGCTGCGGACCGACCGGGCGTCGGTGGCGCCAGTGTGGTACATGGTCCGCTTCTTCTTGAGCAGCCACCAGGCCGGCACGTCTTCCACGCTGTCGTCGGCCAGCCCCAGGTCGGCCGGCTTGTCGGCCAGGCTCAGGTCGGGCTTCCGCAGGCCGAGCAGGTAGACGCTGAACGCCCCGGCCTCGGAGGTGCCCCGCACCTGGCTGAAGGCGAACGGCGGGGCCGCCCCGGCCCCCGACGCCCGGGCGAGGTCGGTGAACAGGGCGTGGATGTCGAGCGAGGTGTTCCCCAGCCCGACCTTGCTCTCCCCCATGATGCTGCCACCGTGGCAGGTCATGCAGTCGATGCCGACGCCGGCGGTGAACAGGTATGGGGCCGCCCGCAGCCCCATCGGGTAGCCGCCGTTCGGATACGGGGCCGGGTGCAGGCCGAACCGCTCGGCCACGGCGGCGGTCAGGTCGGCCGGCTTGTCCCCCGGCCCCCACTGCTTCCACACCTGCTTGTAGGCGGCGGCCGGCCAGAACCCGCGGATGAAGGCGGTGCCTTCCAGGGCGACCCTACCCCGGTCGGCGGCGGACGGGGCGGCCAGCAGCAGGGCGGCGAGGGCGACGGGCATAGCGACTTCCGGCGGATGATGCATTGTAACCGGGCGAAGCCCGCCCGTGGCAACGGGTGGGCTTGCGATCCCGTTCGCCCGCGTGCTACAGTCTCAGACCACTGGGAACCGCCTCATGACCTGCCTCGTCACCGGCGCCGCCGGGTTCATCGGCTCGCACCTGTGCGACCGCCTGCTGGCCGACGGCCACCACGTCGTCGGCCTCGACTGCTTCACTGCCTACTACCCGCGGGCGGTGAAGGAGCGGAACCTCGCATCCCCCAACGGTCACCCGCACTTCCGCTTCCACGAACTCGACCTGTCGGCCGACCCGCTCGCCGACGCCGTCGCCGGGGCCGAGTACGTGTTCCACCTCGGCGCCATGCCCGGCCTGGTGAAGAGCTGGACCGACGTGGACCTGTACACCCGCCACAACCTGACGGCCACGCACCGGCTGCTGGAGGCGGTGAAGGGCCGGCCGCTCAAGAAGTTCGTGTATGCCAGCACGTCGAGCGTGTACGGCAAGTACGCCAGCGGGGACGAGAGCCTGCCCACCCGGCCGAGCAGCCCGTACGGCATCACCAAGCTGGCCGGCGAGCAGCTCGTGCGGGTGTACACGGACGAGTTCGGCGTGCCGGGCGTCACCCTGCGGTACTTCAGCGTGTACGGCCCCCGCCAGCGGCCGGAGATGGGCTACCACCTGTTCATCGACGCCGTGCTGACGGGCAAGCCGATCACCCTGACCGGGGACGGGATGCACGTCCGCGGCAACACCTACGTCGCCGACTGCGTGGCCGCCACGGTGGCGGCCGGGCTGGGGGCGCTGCCGGGCGAGACGTTCAACCTCGGCGGCGGCGAACTCACCACGATCTCAGAAGTGATCCGCAAGATCGAGCGCATCGCGGGAAAGCCGGCCGTCATCGAGCGGCACCCGCCCCGCAAGGGCGACCAGCTCGCCACCGCCGCCGACGTGGGCAAGCTCCAGCGGCACCTGGGCTGGACGCCGACGACCGGCCTGGACGACGGGCTGCGGCGGCAGATCGAGTGGCAGCGGGGTTTGATGTAACGCGATCGACAACCCGAGGGGCACGGATGCTCGCCTTCCTGAACCGGCACGTCGTTTGGCCGCTGGTGGCCCGCAAGCGGGGCAGCCGCCACCTGCACTTCCACAAGCTGCTCGAAGACACGCAGTTCGACCCGCCGGCCGTCCACGCCCGCCGGCAGTTCCTGCTGATCAAGGCGATGGTCGATCACGCCTACGCCAGTGTGCCGTATTACCGCGCCGCCTGGGACGCCGCCGGCGTCCACCCCACCGACCTGACCAGGCTGGCCGACCTCCGCCACTTCCCGGAGGTGACAAAAGCCGACCTCCGGGCCGACCCGGCGGCCTTCCATTCGGACCGCATCGACCAGTCGAAGGTGCGGGTGAAGCGGACGTCCGGTTCCACCGGCGTGCCGCTGACGATTCACCTGGACGAACCGGCCGCCCAGTGGAAAGCGGCATGTACGTTGCGTGCCGACGAGTGGAGCGGTTATCGCTTGGGGCAGCGGGTGGCGAAGGTGTGGGGCAACCCGGAGTACCAGCGGGACGGCCTCCGCGGCCGGCTGCGGAATCGGCTGCTCGACCGGGCCGTCCACCTGGACACCCGGCACGTCAACGACGCCCGGGTGGAGCGGTTCGCCCGGTCGTTGCGGCGGCACCGTCCGGGACTGATCTTCGGCCACGCCCACAGCCTGTACCTGCTGGCCCTGAAACTCCGAAAGCTTGGCGTGGACGACGTACGGCCGAACGGAGTGATCGCCACCGCCATGCCGTTGCACGGCTTCCAGCGGACCGCGATTGAGGCGGCGTTCGGGGTGCCCGTGACGGACCGCTACGGCTGCGAAGAGGTGAGCCTGATCGCCAGCCAGTGCGAGCAGCACAACGGCTTGCACGTTGCCGCCGAGAGCGTGCTGACGGAGGCCAGGCCGGACGGCCACCTGTTGGTCACCGACCTGGTCAACCTGGCCATGCCGCTGATCCGCTACCGGGTCGGGGACGTGGTGACGCCGGGCGGCACCTGCACCTGTGGTCGTGGCCTGCCGACGCTGGGCGGGGTGACCGGGCGGGATGCGGACTATGTGCTGCTGCCCGACGGCGGGCTGGTGAGCGGCATCTCGCTGACCGAGAACTTCGCCCTCCTCATCCCCGGGGCGGCCCAAGTTCAGTTGATACAAGAGAGCGTCACCCGGTTAACAGTTCGGCTCGTGCCGGATGACGACTTCTCCGACACCAGCCGGCGGAAAGTCGATGAGCTGGTCCGCGAGACGTTCGGCCCAACCGTCCGTCACCAGTTAGAGTTGGTGGACGCCTTGCCGCAGGAGGCCAGCGGGAAATACCGCTTCTGCGTCAGCCGCCCGGCCGAAGACTACTTGAGAAACCTGTCGGTGTAGGTCGGGCTGTGCCGGACGTTCCCTCTCCTGTGTTGGGCACAGCCCGACCTACGCAAGAACCGCGAGGCCCCTCCCATGCCCGCGCCCGCTGTCAGTGTCGTGATGGCCGCCAAGAACTACGCCCGCTACCTGCCGACAGCAGTCGGCAGTGTCGAGCGGCAGACGTTCCCCGACTGGGAACTGATTATTGTGGACGACGGGTCCGCCGACGACACGCCGGCGGCGGTGCGGCCGTTCCTGGCCGACCCGCGGGTGCGGTATCACCGCAGCGACAAGCTCGGCCAGCCGCGGGCCAAAAACCTGGGCGTCGGCCTCAGCCGCGGTCGCATCATCACCTTCCTGGACGCCGACGACGTGTGGCTGCCGGAGAAGTTGGCCCGGCAGGTGGACGTGCTGGCCGCCAACCCGGAGGTGGGCGTGTGCTTCGGCCGCCGCGGGCTGATCGACGACGCCGGCGAGCGGCTGCCGGTCAGTGACCCGCCGGCCCCGACCGGCCGCGTGCTGGACGAGCTGTTCCTGCGGAACTTCGTCTGCTTCTCGTCGGTGGCGGTGCGGCGGGAGGTGTTCGACCACGTCGGCGGGTTCGACCCGGCCCTCGATCTGGCCATCGACTACGACCTGTGGCTACGGGCCGCCCGGCACTACGAGTTCGGTTTGGTGGACGAGGAGCTGGTGCTGTACCGCACCGGCCACGGCAACTTGTCCCGGCGGCTGGCCGACCGCGTCGCCACGGCCGACGCCATCATGACCCGGGCGGTCGAGCGGCGGGGCCTCGGCGAACTGTTGCCGGCCGGGGTGGTGGGGGAGGGGTACGCCAGCACCTACACGGCTCTCGGCTGGAGCCTACGACACAGCGACCCGGTGGCCGCGGCCGGCTGCTACGCCAAGTCGCTACGGTGGCCGGGCCGGCGGTGGGAGTCGGCGAAGGGCATCGCCGCCAGCCTGCTGGCCTGGGCGCACCCGCGGCGGGACGAGCCGGCCCCGGAGAACGCGGCGGCCAATCGGTAGAATGTCCGGGGAGGGGGTTCCACATGGCGACGGTAGCTGCACCGACCCGGATGACGGTGGAAGAGTTCCTGGCGCTGCCGCAGGACGACGGGGTGTCCCGCCTGCTGATCCACGGCGAGTTGCGGGAGTACCAC
Organism: Fimbriiglobus sp.; assembly: GCA_043787415.1. Taxonomy (GTDB): domain Bacteria; phylum Planctomycetota; class Planctomycetia; order Gemmatales; family Gemmataceae; genus JAXMAZ01. Next base: position 13,294 of record JAYVUZ010000194.1, read on the forward strand.
ATGCCCGAGCGGAACTACCACCACGGCCGGACGATGACCGTCCTCAGCTACGAGTTGGAGCGGTGGCTGCGGACACAGCCCCAACCACGGGACGCCGTCTTCACCGGCGATGTCGGCATCCGGCTGAGCGCCGACGTGAGTTTCGGGGCCGACATGATGTACGTGACGGCCGCGATGATGGCTGGGCAGAGCCGGAAATCCAACGCGGTCGTCGTCGGGGTGCCGGAACTGGCCGTCGAGATCATCTCCCCCGGCGAGGTGTGGGACCGCCACCAGGACAAGCGGGAGGCGTACCTGGACGCCGGGGTGAAGGTGGTGTGGGTGCTCGACCCGCGTACGCGGGCCGTCACCATCTACCGGCCGGGCGTGGGGCCGAAGATGGTCAGCGACCAGGAGGTGCTGACCGCCCCCGACGTGCTGCCCGGGTTTTCGGTGCCGGCCGCCGACCTGTTCGGGTAGCGGACTATCATCCGGGTGGTTTCTCCACCGACCTCCGGACCCGCCGCCATGCTCCTCCTGCTCGCTCTCGCCCAGGTGCCGCAGCCGCCGCTGCCAGAACCTTACGCCACCAAGTCGGTCGCCAAGTTCGCCAACGTGGTCGGCTGGCCGGCCGACAAGACCCCGACCGCGCCGCCCGGGTTCACGGTGACGGCTTTTGCCGCCGACCTCGATAGCCCCCGCTGGCTCTACCTGCTGCCCAACGGCGACGTGCTGGTGGCCCAAAGCCGCACCCTGCCGCCGAAGAAGCCCGAGCCGAAGGAGAAGCCGGAGGAGCGGAAGGGCAAGGTCGAGCCGAAGAACCTGTCGCTCACCTCGGCCAACCGTATCACCCTGCTGCGGGACGCCGACGGCGACGGCACGCCGGAGGTGCGGGAGACTTTCCTGGAGGGGCTGAACCAGCCGCTCGGCATGGCCCTGCTGGGGGACACCCTGTTCGTGGCCAATACCGACGGGGTGGTGGCGTTCGCCTACCAGGTCGGGGCGACCAAGCTGGCCGGCCCCGGCCGCAAGGTGCTGGACTTGCCGGCCGGCGGGTACAACAACCACTGGACGCGCAACCTGCTCGCCAGCCGGGACGGCCAAAAGCTGTACGTGTCGGTGGGCAGCGGCAGCAATGTCGCGGAACACGGCACCGGCAACGAAATCCTGCGGGCGAACATCCTGGAAGTGAACCCGGACGGCACCGGCCTGCGGGTGTTCGCCGGGGGGTTGCGGAACCCGGTCGGCATGGCCTGGGAGCCGGTGACGGGCAAGCTATGGACGGCGGTCAACGAAAGAGACCATCTCGGCGACGACTTGGTGCCGGACTACATGACCTCAGTTGCCGACGGGGCCTTTTACGGCTGGCCGTTCGCCTACTTCGGGGCCAACGAAGACCCCCGCCGCAAGGGCGAGCGGCCCGACCTGGTGGCCAAGAGCGTGGTGCCGGACGTGCCGCTGGGGGCGCACACGGCGTCTCTCGGGCTGGCCTTCGGCACGAGTGACAAGCTGCCGGCGAAGTACCGCGGCGGAGCCTTCGTCGGCCAGCGGGGGTCGTGGAACCGCTCGGCGTTCGCCGGCTACAAGGTGGCCTTCGTGCCGTTCAAGGCCGGCAAACCGAGCGGCCCGCCGGAAGACTTTCTGACCGGCTTCCTGGCGAACGATAAGGAAGCTTACGGCCGGCCGGTGGGGGTGGCGTTCGCCGCCGACGGGGCGCTGCTGGTGGCCGACGACGCCGGCAACCGGGTGTGGCGGGTGGCCGTCCAGTGAGCCGCCGCGGCTTCACCCTGCTCGAACTGCTGACCGCGGTCGCCGTCGTCGGTGTCCTCTTCGGGCTGCTGCTGCCGGCGGTGCAGAAGGCTCGGGCGGCGGCGGCGGCCACCGCCTGCCGGAACAACCTCCGCCAGTTCGGGCTGGCCCTGCACAACCACCACGCGGCCGTCGGCCGGTTCCCGCTCGGCCGCGGCGGGCCGGCCCCGCTGGTGTTCTCGGCCCACGCCCAGGCGCTTCCGTACCTGGAGCAAGAAGCCGTCGGGGCGCGGCTCGACTTCACGACCCCGCCGGCGTCGTACACCGCTGGCCCGGTCAGCTACGACGGGTCGAAGAACTCGCCGGCGGCGGCTAGTGTGGTGCGGGTGTTTGTCTGCCCGGCCGACCCGGCCGGCGGCCGGGTGCCGGGGTCGGCCTACGGCGGCACGGCTTACGCCGTGTGTGCCGGTAGCACCGGCCCGCTGGCCACCGCCGACGGGGCGTTCGGGGTCGGCACCGGCCGGCGGCTGGACGACCTGACCGACGGCACCTCTGGCACCGTGCTGGCCAGCGAGCGACCGCTCGGCGACGGGTTCGTGGAACTGCCCGGTGCAACCGACCCGACACCGGCCGCGTGTGCCGCCGGCACCGGCCGGAACAGCGAGCGTGGGTCCAAATGGGTGATGGGCAACTACGGCAACACGCTCTACAACCACGCCCTGCCGCCGAACGCCGCCGAGTCGGACTGCACCAACGCCACCCAGCAGACCGGCCGGATAGCGGCGCGGAGCCGGCACCCCGGCGGGGTGAACGTGCTGTTCGCCGACGGGGCAGTGAGGTTGGTGACGGGCGCGGTGGAAGTAGACGTGTGGCGGGCACTCGCGACCCGGGCCGGCGGCGAAACACTCATCTGGTGAGAGCCGCGACCGCACGGGAGCGTCTCGCCAGACG
>JAYVUZ010000195.1:0-5726 GCA_043787415.1 Fimbriiglobus sp.
GGCCCACCGTCGGCCGCCAATTGTCATACGGTGGGCCTCGAAGACTCGGCACCACCCTACGCCGAAACCCGGCCGCAGGACTGCTGGTATATTCACCGACCGCCCACCGAGGACTCTGCCGATGCGCTGCCTGCTCGCTGCCGTCTTTCTCGCCACGCTCTTCTCCCCATTTGCCGCGGCCCAAGCCCCCCCGGCTCCGACGGTCGAGGTCCGACTCCGTGGGGTGAGCGACTTGCTCGACCGCTTCGAGTACCTGGCCAAGCTGGTCGATCAGGAGGACGCCGGCCAGCAACTGACCCAGACCATCCAGAGCTTCGCCGACGTGAAGACCGGCATTGAGGGCATCGACCCGGCCCGGCCGCTGGCTCTGTACGCCACCGTGGCCGCCAACCCGCTGGAGAGTCAGGCGGTGCTGGTGCTGCCCATCGCCAGCGACACGGCGTTCCTGGGGCTGCTCACCGGCAAGCTGAGCCTGGACCCGAAGAAGGGGGCCGACGGGGTGTACACCCTGACCGTGCCGAACGTGCCGCTGCCGCTCTACTTCCGGTTCGCCAACAAGAGCTGCTACGTGACGGTGGCCAGCCCGGCGGGCATCGACCCGAAGCAACTGGTCGCCCCGGCCAAGCTGTTCGCGGCGGCGGACGACGGGGTGCTGTCGGTGACGGTGCGGCTGGACCGCATCCCGGCCGACCTGAAGAAAACCGCCCTGGGCCAACTGGAGCTAAAACTGGCCGACGCCAAGGGTAAGACGGAGGCCGGCGAGACGCCCGGCCAGACGGCCCTCAAGGGCTGGGTGCTGGACCGGCTGGCCGAGGCGGCGGCGGCCGTGCTGACCGACGGCAAGGAATTCACCGCCAAACTGGTGGCCGACCCCAAGTCCGACGACCTGGGCCTGGACCTGAGCCTGACCGCCACCCCGAACTCGCCGCTGGCCACGACACTGGTCGGGCTGGGTGGCAGCAGCCGCATGACCCGGGCACCACTGCCGCCGGCAGGTGACAAGCTGGCCACCTTCGGCGTCACCGGGGCGCTCGGGCCGAAGGCCACGGTGTCGCTGGCCGGAGTGGTAGACATGCTGATTGCCGAGGCGGTGGCCACCGCCAAGGACGCCGACAAGATCGGGGCCAAGCTGGTGCTGGACGCCCTGGCCCCGACGCTGAAGGCGGGGGTGCTGGACTTCAACCTGCTGGTCGGCGGCACCGACGCGGGCAAGCTGTCGGTGGTAGCCGCCATGGCCGTGGCCGAGGGCAAGCGGATCGAGGCGACGGCCAAGCAGTTGGCCCCGTTCGTGCCGGCCGACACGGTGACGTTCGCCTTCGACCAGGGCACGGCCGGCGGGCTGACCCTGCACAAGCTGACAGTGGCCGACCCGAAGTTCGCCGCCGCCACCGGGTCGGACGCCGCCTGGCTGGCCGTCGGCGGCGACCGGCTGGTGGTCGGCATGGAGCCGGCCGGGGCCGAGGTGAAGGCGGCGGCGGCGGCCGACCCGCGGCCGGCCCCGCTCATGGCCGGCACCGTCAACCTGGGCCGGTTGTTCGCCCTGGGCACCGACGACGTGTCCGCGGCGGCGGCCAAGAAGCTGGTGGCGCAGGTGTTCGGCGACGCCGGCCCGGCCGGCCGGGACACGATGACGCTACGGGTGGACGGCGGCGACGCCCTACGGCTGCGACTGACCACCAAGGGCAAGGGGCTGCAACTGGCCGTGCTGGTGGACAAGGAGCGGAAGAAGGGCAAGGATTAACTCGTCGGGCACGGCTCACCGTGCCGTCTTCGCCCCGGACGGCACGGTGAACCGTGCCCTACTCTTGCCGCAGGGCCGGCACCAGCGGCGACCGGCTCACCTGGCGGGTGGCGACCCACGCCACCCCCAGCCCGGCGGCGGCCACCAGCCCGACCAGACCTGTGATGCGGCCCCACGGCACACTTCCCCCCAGCGCCAGGTTCGGCAGCACGGCCGCCGCCGCGGCCGTCAGCCCGACCGCCCCGCCGGCCACCAGCAGTAGCAGCGTCTCGGCCCGGACCATCGCTTGCAGGGCCGCCGCCGGGTAGCCAACCGCCCGCAGAAGGGCCAGTTCCCCGGCCCGCTCCCAGACGGCCCGCAGGATGACCACCCCCAGCCCGGCCACGGCCAGCAGCAGGGCCAGCGCCCCGAGCAGTTGGAAGGTGGTCAGGTACGCCCCGACCACCTTCTGGTAGGCGGCCACCCGGTCGGCCGTCGGGGTGACGGCGAACCCGGCCGACCGCAGCCCGGTTTCCAGCAGCCCGGCGACGGCCACCGGGTTCGGGGTGTCGATGAGGAACGCCCGGTAGCCTTCGGTGCGAGGATACAAGCGGCGGAAGGCGGCGTCGCCGATCAGCAACTCGCTTTGGAACGGGCTGTCTTGCAGCAGTCCGACCAGCCGCAGGGTTTGGGGTTTGCCGGCCTCGTCGGGCACGGTCAGGGTGCCGCCCGGCTGAAGTTTCAGCATGAACAGGGCGGTGTTCTGCTCGGCGACGAACGGCACCGCCCCGTCTGGGTCCGGCTTCCGCAGCAGCAGCCACGGGTTGGCCTTCTCGTCGGCGGTGGCGGCAAGCGTTTGAGAAAAGCGGAACCCGCCGCGGTCGAGCAGTGCGTCTGGCACCCCGACCACCCGTGGCCGGCCAGCCTGATAGAGGTTTAGGCAACTGGCGTCGTCGCCCTCCCGCCGGCGGAGCGGGACCGCCTGAACCCGGTCGAGCAGGGCCGTGGCGTCCTTCAGCCTGGCCGGCACGTCCGCGGTCGTGTCCCGCTGGTAGGCCGCTTGTAGGCGGTCGCGCAACTCGTCCTTGCCGGGGCCGCGGTCGAACGGCCGGAATAGCGGCACGTCGCTGTCGGCCACCAGGGCGAACCCGCCGCTGCCGCCGGTCTTAGCCGCAAAGTCGCCGTCCGGCCGGCGGCGGAAGCTCTCCACCGACACCACCAAAAACACCCCCAGGGCGATCAGGGCGACGGTGAGCAGCGACCGCCCCGGCGTGCGGCCGGGGTTGCGACCACCCAGCGCGGCGGGCGAGGTCGGCCGGCCACGGGGCGGGACGCGGAGCCTCCGCCGGACGGCCAGTAGCCCGGCGACCAGCACCAGCCCGCCGCCGAAGAAGAAGCCCATCGACCGCTCGTCCGGGTTACCGCGGGTGGTGCCGCCGACCGCCGACCCGATGCCGGCGACGGCCAGCAGGCCCGGGAGCCACCAGCCGCCGAGCGACCGGCCCGGCCCGACCTGGGGGATGCTCGTCACCCCGCGGAGTAGTTGCGGCGGCGGAACCGTCACCAGCCCCCGCAGGCTCAGCCAGACGGCCAGCAGCGACACCACCACCGACGAGGCGAACCCGATGACCAGACTGCCCGGTTGGACGTGGAGGCGGAGGAAGCCGCCCACAGACGAGTCGGGCCACAGGCCGGCCAGCACCCGCAACATGCTGCCGGCGTACAGCACCGCCAGCCCGACCCCGACCAGTGCCCCGACGCCGGCCACCGCAAGCCCCTCGGCCAGCAGCAAGCGTTTGACCAGCGTCGGTGAGTAACCTGCCGACAACAACAGCCCGACTTCCTTCGCCCGCCGCTCCGTAGCCAGCCGGAACAGGAGTCCGACCAGCAGCAGGGCGGTGGCGATGAGCAGCCACGAGAAGGCGAGCAAGAGGCCGGCGAAGTCGGTGCCGCCCTTGCTGGCCGCGAGCAGCCGCTCCCGCACCGGCTCGAACACCAGCCCGGCGGCGGCCGGGTCGAGGGCCTTCAGCAACTCGGGTTTCAGCCGCTCGGCCAGTTGATCCGGGGTCACGCCGGCCGGCGGCGCCACCCGCACCGACGTGACCGAGCCAAACCGGCTGCCGAACAGCCGCTCGCCAGTCGCAATGGTGAGGTACGCCTTCGGGGTCGCCTTGTTGGCCTTCCAAAACCGCTCACTCGGGTCGTTGGCCTTGAGCCGGGCGCGGTTGAGCGGGAACGGCGAGTCCCACTCGCGGACGTTCAGCTTGTCGGTGATGCCGGGGAAGGGGGGCGTCAGGTCCGGGTCGGCGGCGGCCCCGGCGAGCGGGACGTACCCGGCCAGCTTGAACGTGGCCGAGGTTTCTTCGACGCCCGCTTCCAACTCCGGCTTGAAGTAGGTGAGCGTCACCGGGTCGCCAGGTTTCAGCCCGTTCAGTGGCGAGTCGGGCCATTCGAGCAGCACAATTTCGTCGTCGGCAAGGCTGGTTTTGCCTGGGGGCAAGAACGGCCCGAGCGGGGTCGGAGCCGTCGGGTCGAGGCAGGCGACGGTCGCATACGGGGCCAGTTTCTGGCCGCTGCCGGGGTCGTCGTTGGGCACCATCCGCGTGCCGGCCGAGAGGGCGTTGGCAAGGTAGCTGTACGTCCGCCGGCTGGTCGCTCCGACGGCCGTCGCTGCGCGCTCGGCCGCCTCGACTTCCGCCGGCGACAGGATCAGCCGCTCGCTCTCGACACTGACGTAAGCTCCACGCCTCGGGCCGACGCGGGCGGTGAGGCCCCAGTCGTCGAGGGCCAGTTTGCCGGCGAACCATGCGTTCAGTTCGGTCGTCGAGGTTTCGGTGTTGTCCAACAGAGCATTCACCCGGCCTGGCTTGCCGAGAACGCGTTGGAGTTCGGCGAGCGGGACGTAGACGTTGAGCGGCGGGTCGGTGGTCGGCGAAAGGCTGAAGTCGCCCGCCGGGTCGCCCGCCGGCAGCAACGACACAGGCAACCGAAGGGTGTTCGCGGACTCGTCCAACTCGCGCCGGCCGAGCAACGACGAGCGGGGCACGAGCGTGGGCTTCTCGACACTCAGCGCGATGGTGTTACCGTCTGATAGTCCGAGCCGTTCGGCCACCCGCGACGACACGACGGCACGGTCTGCGAGGATCGGCAACGGTGGTACGCCGATGACGCTCACCCGGTTGAGGGTCCGGCCCCCGGCTGTCGCCGACCCACTCAGCAGAATGGCCGGCTGACTCGTCCCCGGCGCGGCATCCGCCCGCACGAACCGCCCGCCGACCATCGCCAGTTGCACGCCGTTGAGCTGATTTAACGCCCGCTCGCGGAGGCTGCCCCGCAGCGAGTCGCCGACCACCAACGCCCCCGCCAGCACCGCCGATGCGACGGCCACCCCGAGTGCGACGGGCAGGGTGTTCCGCCAGTGGTACGCCGCCCCGCGGGCCGGCAACGATGTGAGCCGGATCATGGCAGCAGCACCCCGTCGGCCATCGCCAGCCGCTTCGGGAACAGGCCGGCCAGTTCGCCGCTGTGCGTCACCACGACGAGGATGGCTTGCTGCGTGCGGTGGAGTTCCAGCAGGAGTTCGCCGACGGTGTGGGCGGTCGCCCGGTCGAGGTTGCCGGTCGGCTCGTCGGCCAGCAGCAGGGCGGGGCGGTGGACCAGCGCGCGGGCGATTGCCACCCTCTGTAGCTGACCGCCGCTCAACTGTTGCGGCAGGCGCTGGCCCAGACCTGCCAAGCCGACCGCCTCCAGCAGAGATTTGACGCGAGCGTCGTCCGGCTCGCCCAGCAGCAACAGCGGCAGCGCGACGTTCTGTGCCACGTCCAGGTGCGGCAGCACATGAAAAGCCTGGAACACGAAGCCGACATGGCGTCGCCGCAGCAGGGCGCGCTGGTCGTCGGTCAGCGCGCCCAGGTCGATGCCGCCCAGCGTGACCGAGCCTTCGTCCCAGCTGTCGAGCCCGGCCATGCAGTTGAGCAGCGTCGATTTGCCGACGCCCGACTCGCCG
>JAYVUZ010000196.1:0-9869 GCA_043787415.1 Fimbriiglobus sp.
GTGCGGCATCGACTCGTCCGGCGGGCGGGCCGCTTCTGGGGGGTCGCCACCGGACCGAACCCCACGGACCGGGCGAACGCGGGCAGCGAGCACCACGTCACCGCCTGCCCGCTGCCGGGGTACGGGTCGCCCGGCCGCATTCCCGGCCAGTTGCTCGGCGACCGGGCGTATCGGTCCCGGGGGCACGAGAGCGTCCTCCGCTGGCTGGGCATCCGCCGCCCCCGGTCCGCCCGCCCCGGCCAACCGCACGGCAGCGGGCTGGGCAAGCACCGCCGGGTGGTCGAGCGGACCATCGCCCGCCTACACCAGAACCGCCGCCTCAAGGTCCGGTATGAGCGGCGGGCGGACCTCCACCAAGCCTTCCTCACCCTCGCCTGTGTCAAGCTCTGCTGGTATCGCCTGTGCCGGTAGAGATAGGGTTTCTAAGAAACCTTAACGGTACCGTCCGGCACCGAGATTCTAGCAGACCTTGATGCAGGCCGGCCCAGGTGAGGGACGCCCAATGGCTGGCGATCTGTTGCTCGTACCGCACCTTGAGCCGACGGTTTTGTCGGATGGCGGCGATGGTCTGCTCGACCACCCACCGTCGCTTGCCGAGGCCGCTGCCGTGGGCCAACCCAGGCGGACAAACCGGGGGCAGATTCTCAGCCACCGCAGTATTCTTGTGTAGCAGGCCTGGCGTGCCACACCCGGACAGCAGGCAGGCCGTTCACTTCGGGGGCATTGGCGGCGGTTATGGTGGCCGCCAAGGGCACACCAGTGGCGTCCACCATCAGTTGGTACTTCGCGCCCACTTTGCCCCGGTCCTTCGGGTCGGAGCTGGTCTGTGCATCCCAAAAACGGCCCGAAAACTCGGCGAGTCGATGACCGAGCGGGACCAGTACCGATTGATGGCTCCGTACAGGCGGCGTGCAGCCGGGTCCAGGTAACATCGGCCAGCCGTCGCCAGCAGGACATGCCTGACCCGCACACCATCTCGGCCGGAACGTCCGCCCACGGGAGGCCGGTCTTGAGAACGAACAGGATGCCGGTCAGGGACTGCCGGTGGGGAGCGGCGGCCGGCCGGCCTTCGAGGTTGTCTTAGCCCGGCGCATGGTCGAAATGCGGTTGTCGTCGAGGTGACGACGGGCGCGGTGTCTGGGTCAGGTGACGCCTACCACTGAGTTCATGAAGACGCCGACCTGGGGGACCACTTGTATTGACGGCTGGGTATCCTGGGGGTGCTTCGAAGACTCAACCCGGCCCCGATGAACCGCCCTACAGCCGTTTCGTCCGCATCAACTTGGCCAGGACATCGGTCGCCCGGCGGTCGCCGGGCGGGGCCAGCTCGGCGGCCCGCCGCAGCGACGTGACCGCCGCCGCCGTCTGGCCCATCTCCGCCAGCGCCTGACCGAGCAGCAGATGGCCGTCGGCGGCCTCCGGCCGGAGTTGCACGAACCGCCGCAGAAGCTCTAATCCCTCGTCCGGTTTGCCCAGGAACCGCTGGAGCGCCGCCCCCTTCAGCAGCAGCCCCTTGCCGAAGTCCGGGTTGACGGCCAGCGCCTTGTCCAGCCACTCGACGGCCAGGTGGAACTCGGTCCGGGCGGCGTCCGGCCGGCCGGCCAGCCAGAGCTGTTCGCCGGCGTCGAAGTGCAGCAGCCCGGCCTGGTAGTTGGCCGTCAGGTTGTTCGGGTCGGCCTTGACCGCCGCCGCCAGCGCGTCCAGCGCCCCCTTGCGGTCGCCCTGTGCCCCGCGGGCCTCGGCCAGCCCGACGAACGCCCGCGGGTCGGTCGCGGCCGGGTCGGCGGTGAGCGGGCGGAGGAGCTGTTCGGCCTCGGCCGGCTTGCCGACCCGGAGCAGCCGGGCAGCCTCGTCCAGCCGCCCGCCGGGGCTACGGTCGCGGGACTTGATCGGGTCGGCCAGCGGGTCCGGCCAGGAGCTGTCGGGCACGTCGGCCGCCCGCCCGCCCAGGTGGTCGGCGTAGGCCGTCCGGCCCTGCCGGCGGCAGAGTTCGGCCCGCACCAGCAGCACCTGCCGGGCGGCCGCCGGGTGGTCGAGGTCGCCGAGCAACTCGGCCGCCGTCCGGTCCGCCCCGGCGGCGACCGCCGCCCGGGCCGCCGCCAGCCGGGCGCGGGGCGACTGCGGGTCCGGCCCGACGGCGGCGAGGGCGTCGGCCGGCCGGCCGACGGCGAGCAGGGTTTCGGCCAGCCGCGCCGTCACCGTCTCCCGGGCGACCTCCGGGACGGTGCCCCGGGCCGCCCGTGCCAACCACTCGACGGCCGCCGCCGGGTCGGCGTCGACCAGGTGGTGGCCGAGCAAGTACGGCCAGCGACCGTCGGCCGGGTCGAGGCTGGCAGCGGTTCGAAGGCACAGGTCGGCCTCCGGGTGCTGGCGGTAGGTCCGCAGCAGCGACCCGTACTCCCCCCAGGCAGCCGCCGACTGCGGGTTCGAATCGACCCGTCGGGACGCCCCCGCCACGTCCTGTTGCACCTCCCGATCAGTGAACGCCGACGAGGGTAGCCGCGGCACCTCGGGCACCGTCAGCGGGCGTGTCAATCGGTAGGCCAGTACGCCGCCACCGACCACTACGGCGGCGGTGACGAGGGCGAACCAGACCACCCGGCGCGGCATTCGGACGGGCATCACTGACCCCTTCTGACCTGCCTCATTCTATCGGCGGGGGCTAGGCTCTCCGTCTTGCCACCCCCGGGGGCCAGCGATGCCGCCGTTCGGTGCCCACCTGTCCATCGCCGGCGGGCTGCACAATGCCGGCGCGTCGGCCGCCGCCCTCGGCTGCGGCGCTCTACAGGTTTTCACCACGTCGCCGAGCCAGTGGGCCGGCACGCCGCTGACCGACGCCGACGTGACCGCGTTCAAGACGGCGGCAAAGGCGGCGAAATTAAAGCACCTCACCGCTCACGACTCGTACCTCATCAACCTGGCCGCCCCGGCGACGAGTTGTGGCAGAAGTCGATCACTGCCTTCGCCCATGAGCGAGAACCGGCCGACGCACTCGGCCTGCGTCACCTCGTGACCCACCCCGGGGCACACGTCGGCAGCGGCGACGCCGCCGGGCTGGCCCGGGTGGTCGCCGGCCTGGACGAGGCGCTGCGGCGGACCGCCGGCGGCACGGTGTCGGTGCTGCTAGAGAACGGCTCAAGCTGTTTCACTTGAACTACAGCGTGAAGGGACCAGGCAAACGCATGGACCGGCACGCCGACATCGCGCCGGGATGACCGGGGCCGGCTGCGGCGAGCGACTGGTGCGGGACGAGCCGGTTCGCCCGCACGCCGATGATCCTGGAGACGCCGCAGGAGGTGGACGGGGTGGCGATGGACCCGGTCAACCTCGGGCTTCTGCGGCTGTGGGCTTCGGGCTAACGCCGCCCGCTGTCGGCCGCCGATGAACAGTTTGACCCATCTGCGGCCCAAGCCGCGGGGAGGCGGTCGGCGAGCGGCCCCCGCCGCCCCGACCGGCGTCGGTCGAGCCGGTCCCGGCTCCCGACCCTCCCCGCGGCGACACCCCGGCCACTTGAACCGCCGGCCGCCGGTCCCTATCCCACCTGCGACCGTCTCTTCCCTCGCAGGGCTTCGCCGCCATGTCCGACGCCGCCATCCTGTCCGTGTCCGCCCGGGAGATCCTGGACAGCCGGGGCAACCCGACGGTCGAGGTGGACGTGCTGACCGACGACGGCATCCTCGGCCGGGCGGCCGTGCCGAGTGGGGCCAGCACCGGGGCTCACGAGGCCGTCGAACTCCGCGACGGCGACAAGGGCCGGTACGGCGGCAAGGGCGTGCTGAAGGCCGTGGCCAATGTGAACGGCACGATAGCCGAGGCTCTGGTGGGGATGAGCGTGTTCGACCAGGTCGGGCTGGACAAGACGCTGCTGGCACTGGACGGCACGCCGAACAAGGCCAAGCTCGGGGCGAACGCCATCCTCGGGGTGTCGCTGGCGGCGGCCCACGCCGCGGCCGCCACCAGCGGGCTGCCGCTGTATCGGTACGTGGGCGGGTCCAACGCCACGGTGCTGCCGGTGCCGCTGATGAACATCCTGAACGGCGGCAAGCACGCCGACAGCACGGTGGACTTCCAGGAGTTCATGATCGTGCCCGTCGGCGCCGAGACGTTCCGGGAGGGCCTCCGCATGGGGGCCGAGGTGTTCCACGCGCTCAAAAAGGTGCTTCAGGACAAAGGCATGAACACGGCCGTGGGGGACGAGGGCGGGTTCGCCCCGAACATCCCGTCGGCCGACGAGGCCCTGGCCATCATCTCACAGGCGGTCGAGAAGGCCGGGTACAAGCTCGGCGACCACATCCAGTTCGCCCTCGACGCGGCTTGTACCGAATTGTTCGAGGAGGCCAAGCACAAGGGGAAGGACGGGTACTGCTTCTTCAAGAGCGCCCCGGACAAGGTGATCTCGTCCGACGAGATGATCGACCTGTGGGCCGGGCTGTGTGCCAAGTATCCGATCCGGTCCATCGAGGACGGGCTGAGCGAGGACGACTGGGCCGGCTGGAAAAAGCTGACCCAGCGGCTCGGCGGCAAGGTCCAACTGGTGGGTGATGACCTATTCGTGACCAACACCGAGCGGCTGAAGCGGGGCATCCAGGAGGGGTGCGGCAACAGCATTCTGGTGAAGGTAAATCAGATCGGGACGCTCACCGAGACGCTGGAGGCGGTCGAACTGGCCAAGCGGAATCGGTTCACGGCGGTGATGAGTCACCGCAGCGGTGAGACGGAGGACGTGACCATCGCCGACCTGGCGGTGGCCACCAACTGCGGGCAGATCAAAACCGGGTCGGCCAGCCGCACCGACCGGGTGGCCAAGTACAACCAGTTGCTCCGCATTGAAGAGGAGTTGGGTAGCGCCGCGGTGTACGGGGTGGAGTTGCGGAAGTGACCATGCCCACCCCGCTCGCCGACCCGTCGCCGACCTTCTACGTGCTGCTGGCACTACTGGCGGTCGTCGCCGTCGGGCTGGCGGCCCGCTTCCAAACCCGCAGCCACCTCATTCGCGCCGCGGCATCCGTCGCCCTGCTGCTCGGGCTGTTCCTGTGCGACACGCTGGCCGAAAGCCCCCGCGAGGAGGCGGGGCGGCGAATTCGGGCGCTGGCGGAGGCGATCACGGCCCGCGACCAGTCGGGCTTCCTAGCCGGACTGTCCGAGTCGTTCGACTACAAGGGCCGGAAGAAGGCCGACTTCGGCAGTGCCGGCTGGTGGGCCGAGGCCCGGCGGCTGAACGTGACCGCCACCGTCAGCGGGTTCGACCGCGACAAGACGGTGTACCAGGACGTGAACGGGGTGCCGGCCGTGCTGATAGCCTTCGACGGGCTGGGGTCGCTGCCGGACGGGGCGCGGCTGCCCCGGCACTTCACCGCCCGGTTCGTCCGCGACCCGGACGGCAACTACCGGCTCCAGATGTTCACCCCGTACAACTACATCCGCAAGGGCGAGGAAGACCCGATCCCCCAGCTATGATCGCCCTCCGCGAGGTCGTCAAGCGGTACGGGCCGACGGCCACGGTCGGGCCGGTGTCGCTGACCGTGGCGGCCGGCGAGACGGTCGCGCTCATTGGCCCGAGCGGGTGCGGCAAATCCACGCTGCTCCGGCTGGTCCTCGGCCTGCTCACACCCGACGCCGGCGAGGTGGCGTTCGACGGCACCCCGGTGACGCCGGCCACCGCCCGGGCGGTGCGGCTGCGGTGCGGGTACGTGGTGCAGGAACTCGGCGGCTTGTTCCCGCACCTGTCGGCCGCCGACAACGTCGCCCTGGTCGCCCGTCAACTGAGTTGGGATGAGGCCCGCGTCGTCGCCCGCGTCGCCGAGTTGGCCGGGCTGGTGCAGCTCGACGTGGCCCTGCTCGGCCGCTACCCGAAGGCCCTGTCCGGCGGCCAGCGGCAGCGGGTCGGGGTGATGCGGGCGCTCATGCTCGACCCGCCGGTGCTGCTGCTGGACGAGCCGCTGTCGGCCCTCGACCCGCTGGTGAAGACCGAACTGCGGCCGGACCTCCGACGCTTAGTCCGCGAGCTAGGCAAGGCCGCCGTGCTGGTGACGCACGACCTCCACGACGCCGCCGAGCTGGCCGACCGGGTGGTGCTGCTGAACGCCGGCCGGGTGGAACAGGACGGGCCGCTGGCCGAGCTGCGGGCGAAGCCGGCGTCGGCGTTCGTGGGCAAGTTCCTCGACGCCCAGCGGGTGGCGGTATGAGCCGGTGGCCGCTACTTCTGTTGCTGGTCGCCGGGTGCGGGCCGGCCGCCGGCACCCGCGTCGGGTCGAAGCTGGACAACGAGTCGGTGCTGCTCGGCGAGTTGGCAACCGCCCTGGTCCGCGACACCGGCACGGCCGTCACCCATCGCCGCGAACTCGGCGGCACCCCGGTGCTGTGGCAGGCGCTGCTAGCCGGTGAGATCGATGTGTACCCCGAGTTCACCGGCACGCTGGCCTTCCAGACGCTCGGCGACCCGGCCCTCACCGACTTCGACAAATTGCGGACCGCACTGGCCGCGAAGGGCATCGGCGTCACCGCCCCGCTGGGGTACGAGAACAACTACGCCGTCGGGGTCCGCGGTGCGGTGGCCGACCGGCTCGGCCTGAAAACCGTTTCCGACTTGGCGAAACACCCCGAACTGCGGCTGCGGCTGACGCCCGAGTTCGTCCGCCGGGCGGACGGCTGGACGGCCCTCAAGCGAGCCTACGCCCTGCCCCACCCGGACCCGGACGGCACCGACCATTCCCTCGCCTACCAGGGCGTCGCTGCCGGCACCGTGGACGTGCTAGACGTGTACACCACTGAGGCCGAGATCGACCGCTACGCCGTCCGGGTGCTGGCCGACGACCGCACCTTCTTCCCCCGCTACGCCGCCCTGTTCGTGTACCGGCAGGCGTGGGCCGACACCCACCCGGCGGCCATGGCGTCGGTGCGACGGCTGGAGCACAGTCTCGACGAGGGGACCGTACGGCGGCTGAACGCCCGCACCCAGCAGCGGGTGCCGGAGGCGACGACCGCCGGCAAGTTTCTGGCCGAGCGGTTCGGGCTGGCCGCCGTCGTCGCAGTTGAGACGCGGGCCGCCAAGCTGTGGCGTCACACGCGGGAACACCTGTTCCTTGTTGTGGTCTCTCTCGTGGCGGCCGTCCCGGTGGCCATCCCGCTCGGCGTGTTGGCGGCCCGCCGGCCACGGCTGGGGCAGGTCATCACCGGGGTGGCGGGGCTGATCCAAACCGTGCCTTCGCTCGCCCTGCTCGTCCTCCTACTGATGCTCTTTGCCGAACTGCCGGAGCGTATCCGCGGCGGGCTTGGCTGGCCGCCGGCGGCCGTCGCCTTGTTCTTGTACGCCCTACTCCCTGTCATCCGCAACACGGCCACCGGGCTGACCGACATCCCGCCACACCTCCGCGAGACGGCCGCCGGCATTGGCCTGACTTCGTGGCAGAGCCTCCGCCGGGTGGAGCTGCCACTGGCTGCCCGCTCCATCCTGGCGGGGGTCAAGACGGCCGCCGTCATCACCGTGGGGACGGCCACCCTCGGGGCACTCATCGACGCCGGCGGCCTCGGGGTGCCGATCCAGCAGGGGCTACGGACCAACGACCGCGAACTGATCCTGCTCGGTGCGATCCCGGCCGCCGGGCTGGCCGTCGCCGTGCAGGGGGTGTTCGAGCTGCTCGAACGGCTGGTCGTGCCGAAGGGCCTGCGATGACGCTTAACGGCGTCGAGGTGGCCGACACCTTCGCCGAGGCGTTCGGCATGACCGCTTGCCGACTGCTGGTCACGGCGGCAACAGCGGGCTGGGCGCGGACGGCGGGGGCGGAAGCCACCGGCTACGCCGCGTCCGTCATCGGCTGCGACGCCGAGGCCGGCGTCGAGCGGGAGCTGTCGCCGGAGGACACGCCCGACGGCCGGCCCGGCGTCAGCCTACTGCTGTTCGCCTTCAGCCGGGACGCCCTCCAGAAGGCCGTCGTCAACCGGGTCGGCCAGTGCGTGCTGACGTGTGCCACCACCGCCTGTTACAGCGGCCTGGCCGGCGACCCGGGGCGGGCCATCAAGCTCGGGGCGCAGCTCCGCTACTTCGGCGACGGCCGGCAAATCTCGAAGGTGCTGAACGGCGTGCGGTACTGGCGGCTGCCGACCATGGACGGCGAGTTCCTGGTGGCCGACGAGGTGGGCACGGTGCGGGGCGTCGCCGGCGGCAACCTCATCCTGCTCGGGACGACGCAAGAGGCGGCGCTGGCCGCCGCCGAGGCGGTGATGGCCGCGTGCCGGGGGGTACCGGACGTGATCCTGCCGTTCCCCGGCGGGGTGGTCCGCAGCGGCAGCAAGGTCGGGAGCAAGTATCCGAGCTTGAAGGCAAGCAGCAATGACGCCTTCTGCCCGACCCTCCGCGGGGTGGTGGCGAGTGAGTTGCCGGCCGGGGTGAACGCCGCCTACGAGGTGGTCATCGACGGGCTGAGCCGGGCCGCGGTGGAAGCGGCCATGCGGGCCGGGCTGCACGCCGCCAGCCGGGTGCCGGGGCTGGTGCGGATCACCGCCGGCAACTACGGCGGCAAGCTCGGCCCGCATCACTTCCGTCTGGTCGAGCTTTTGTCGGGTGGTGCCGAGCCGTCGAGTCCCACCGTCGGGCGGTAGCACAAACAGTGGGCCGCGAAGACTCGACACCACCCGACAACGATCTGAGGTTCCCGACGGTTGGTGGGCACGAAGGGAGTAGTGTCGGCTCAGGCCCGGGAGGCCACCGATGCCGCGAACGCGGGCGACGCACACGGCCGCTCGCCGCCGTGTCGCGGGCGACCGGCCCGAAGCGGGCGACGCCGGCCGGTCGAGGGCAACCGGCCCCACACCGGCGATGCGTCGTTCGACGCAATCGCCGCCGCTCGCCCGAAGGCCGAACAGGACCGATGGGGACAAGCCGTCCCGCACGCCGCACGCCGGGCGGCCGGGCCGGCGGGTCGCCGGCCCGGCCGTGTCGTTCCCCGGGGGTGTCCGCCGGCGGGTGCCAAGCCCCGCCCGCCCGCCCGCCTGCCCCGACCGGGCGACGGCGGGAGCGGGTCGGGCCAGTGCCCACCGGAGTCACGTCGGGGTTTACGGTCGCCGGCGAACGCGGCGGACACCCGCCGGTCCGACGGGGCGGCAGACCCTTCGGACCGCCCCCTGCCGGCGGACAGCACCCGGGCAAAGGCCCGCCGGCGAGTAGACGGCCGCGGGGATCGTGTTTAGCAGCAGCCGGGCGGGCGGGTACCGACCTGCCCCGCGGTCGGGCCGTCCACCGGCCGTCTCGGCCGGCAACGCCGGACAGCCCCGCGAGCCGCTGCGGACCGTGCCGTGCGAAGCTTTGGGAGTGTTCCACCACCGCGTCCGCCGTCACTCCGTCTCGGGACACCACTCCCCGGCCGAACTCGCATGGGCGGACAACCCGGCCCGCCGCTAAAGCCGGGCTCCCTTTTCCCCGGGAAGGCCACCCCGCTTCAACAAGCTTGTTAGAATCGTCGAGAATATCAGAGAACAACGGCATTCCGCTATCTCGGGCGATCCGCTGGCATCCTGACCCCAACTCACGGCCTCATCAACGCCTGAGGCGGTTTGCCCGCCCAGCTAAAGCAGCGATCACGTCAATCGTGCACAGCGTGGCAAGAGGCTGTATCAACGGCTGTTCTCGCCGGCCTGGGTTCTGTCTGACGGATCGTGTGGTGTCCGTCCGCCGTCTCCACCGGCGGGGAGCGGCACGAGCCGGCCGGCCGGGGGTGGGCACCCCCGGCCGATGTCGCCCCGCCCCGGCGACGGGGCCGGGGCGGCCGCCGGCGGAACGGCCGGACGGCGGCCGACGCCGTCCCCCGGCGGCGGGCGACCGGGGCGGCCGGGCGTGACGCGCCCGCGCGGCACGGGCCGTGGCAGACGGCGGG
>JAYVUZ010000197.1:0-26034 GCA_043787415.1 Fimbriiglobus sp.
TCTCGCTCTCGAAGTGCGACCGCAACCATGTCGGCGCCCTGTGGTACTTCATCCGCCTCTACAACCGCTCACGCCGCTGCCGGCCATGAGGCCACTACCTCGGATTCGACACAAGAGGTTGTGCATCTCACCCTTCTACCGAACTAACGTCCTGATATGCTAATTAAAATCGATAACTAACGAACGTACGGAGTTAAAATACTTTGATATATTAGTAATTTTTATGGTAATTAAGTTAGGCGACAGAAGGAGCTATTTTCCGCGCTCCGGTTTATTTTACGGCGGCAAAATGGTTGGCTTTCGGCAGGCTGATCGCTCACCCCATGAAATGCCTACCCACCTGAGGTGAGTCTGGGAAGTGCCTGCCGGGCCCTTCGTGGGCTGAGAATCGAGAGGACCCCCGTCGGGCGTGGACGGGCAGCCCGGGACGAGCGTGACGCCAGGCAGGCGGTCAGAGCAGCCGGCGGAGTTCGGCGTCCCAGCGGGCGAGTTGGATCGCCTTCGAGAAGTGCGCGTGGTATACGGCATGGCACCTGCGTCTCATGTCGGCCAGCCGGTCGGGGTCGGCGGCCAACACTTGCAGGTCGGCCGCCACGCTCGCGGCCGTCGCCGGGGTGAGCACCCAGCCCACCTGGAACTCGTCGATCCAGCGGGCGATGGCGCTGTCCTGCGGGCCGGCGTACACCACCCCCCGCCCCGTCGCCAGCGCCCCGAAGAACTTGCTCGGCACCACCGTCCCGGCCCACTCCGGCCGCAGGCTGACCAGATGCAGGTCGCACGCCCCGAGCCGCTTCTCCAACTCACTCTCCGGAGCGAACCCGGCAAAACTCACGTTGGTGTCGTCGGGTCGGACGGCGGCCTTCAGCTCGTCGGTGCGATTGCCCCGGCCGGCGAAGCAGAAGCCGACCGGCGTGCCCCGTAGCCGGCGGGCGAGGTTGAGGAACTCGGCATAGCCGTGGGCGCGGCCGAAGTTGCCACTGTACAAGAGGCCGAGGGCGGCGTCGCCGAACAGCTCCCGACGGGTGGCCGGGTCTGGCGCCACCGAGGCGGCCGGCTCGACCAGCGCCCACGGGGTCAGGGTGACGTGCCGGCCGGGCGATCCGTACCGCCTTAGCAACCCCTTCATACACGGGCCGAGGTCGGCGACTAGGTGGCACTGGCGGTAGGCCATTCCGAGCAGCCCCTTCACCAGCCGCACCGCCACCGACCGCTCCCGAATCGCCCCCTCGGCCACCGACGCCTCTGGGTGCAGGTCGAAGGCCCAGTGCGCCCGTCCGCAGCGGTGGCGGAACAGCGCCCACGGCAGCACCGCCAGCACGCTAAACACCGGGTCGGTCCCGACCAACATGATTTCGCGGCGGTGCCGCCGGCCGACTGCGCCCCGCAGACCCCACGCGGCGGTCATCCATGCGGCGTTGAGCAGCCGGCCGCGGGTGGTCGACTGCAGGAAACGCGGCCGCCACATCCGCCGAAGTTGAACGCCCTCCCACTCCCCGGCCGTCGGGTACGTCACCGACTCGTCCCGGCAGCCGCGGTTGCAGGCGACGCCGGTCACAGCCCAGCCGCGGGCCGCCAGCCCGGCCGCCAGGTCGGACAAGTGTCGGGCCGACACCACGTCGTCCGGGTGTAGGTAATGGTATAGGATTGTGGCGTGCGGGCGGTCGGTCATGGGCGGGGTGGCGGCCAGCGGAACAGCCGGCGGACGCCAAGTCTGCGGGCAAGCCACACTAGAGCCAACGGGCTGCCGACGCCGACCGCAGTACAGGCGACTATAAGGGCCGGAAAGGCCGTCACCCCGGTCCCCTTCACTAGCAGGAGCCGGGTGAGTACCGACGGAATGCCGCTGGCAACGTAGATTTCGAGCGAGTGCCGGCCGGCCACGCCGGCCGCCCGGCCGGCGGCCGTGCCGGCCCCGGCGGCGGACAGGGCGAACAGGGCGGCGGTACCGGCGGCGGCCGCCGCCGTACCGCGGGCGGCGGTGTCCACCAGCGGGGCGTCGAGGGCGGCCACAGCGGCGAACCCGAGGCCGGCGGCGGGCAGCAGCGCGGCCGGCGGCAGCCGGGCCGCCGCTGCCGCCGGCCGGGCCGACCACAGCCCGGCTGCGAACCAGAGGGCGTGGCGGGCGGCCAGCCCGGCGGCCGGCGGCCAGTCAGCCGTCATCCCCCAGGCGGTGGCGCCATACCCGCCGGCCGCCGCCGCCGTGAATAGCAGGCGGCCGGCCGCCGACGGGCCGACCGCCGCCAGACCGCCCATGAGCAGGAGTAGCACGTACAAGAACCAGAACCCGGCGGCCGGGTTGAACAGGATGTGGACCGGGGTAAGGGGGTCGAACGGGGAGTTGGTGTGCCCCCGCATGACGGCGTGGCAGCCCCAGGTGATGAGGCCCCACAGCAGGTACGGGTAGGCCAGGGTGCGGAGCTTGTCGAGCAGGAACGCTGCCCGCCCGGACCGGCGGAGGGAGGCCGGGGCGAACACCCCGCTCACCCACAGGAAGGCCGGCATGTGGAAGGCGTAGATGTACCGATAGGCGGCCCATAGCAGGTCGGCGGCCGGGTCGCCCGGCCGGGCCGTGGCCACCCCGCCGACGACGTGCCCGAACACCATCAGGCCGATGGCCAGCCCGCGGAGGGTGTCGGCCCAGGCCTGCCGGCCGGTGGTGGGGGGCATCCGGTCAGTACACCGGGCAGGGGGCGTCGGAGACGATCTGGTCGTGGACCCAGGCATAGGTCTTCTCCAGTCCGTCCTTCAGCCGGGTGGACGGCTCCCAGCCGAGGAGCTGCTGGATCTTGGTGTTGTCGCTGTTGCGGCCGTTCACCCCCTTGGGGGCGTCCAGCTTGTACTGCCGCTCCAGCCTTACCCCGGCGATGGCCTCGGCGATGTCCACGAGTTGGTTGATCGTCACCAGCTCGCTCGACCCCAGATTGAGCGGCTCGCGGACGTCCGAGTGCATGATCTTCTGGGTGCCCAACACGCAGTCGTCGATAAACTGGAAGCTGCGTGTCTGCTTGCCGTCGCCCCAGATCTCGATGCTCAGGTCGCCGCTCAGCTTGGCCTGGGCCACCTTCCGGCAGACGGCCGCCGGGGCCTTCTCCCGCCCACCCTTCCAGGTGCCCTTCGGGCCGTACACGTTGTGATACCGAGCCACCCGGGTCTGAAGGCCGAAGTCCTCCGCGTAGTGCCGGTGCATCCGCTCGCTGAACAGCTTCTCCCACCCGTACCCGTCCTCCGGCATGGCCGGGTAGGCGTCCTCCTCCTTGAGGGCCGTCACGTTCGGGTCGGTCTGCTTGCCGGCTGCGTACACGCAGGCGCTGGACGAGTAGAACACCCGCTCGCACCCGGCGTCCTTGGCGGCCACCAGCACGTGCGTGCTGGTCAGCACGCTGAGCATACACAGGGCCTTGTTGTGCTCGATGAACCCCATCCCGCCCATGTCGGCGGCCAGGTTGTATACGTACCGGACGCCGGCCACTGCCTGGCGGGCCTGGGCCAGGTCGTTCATGTTGAGGACGCGGCTGTCGGCCTCCGGGAACCGCTGCCACCAGTCGGCCAGCGGCTTCTGGTCCACGGCCCGGACGGACTTGCCCTGCCGCAGCAGGTCGGCGACCAGGTGGCCGCCGATGAACCCGCCGGCGCCGGTGACGAGGGTTTCGGGTTGGGTCACGGGAGTGGTCCTCGGGGAGGGGTGATTGTAGCGGGGGTCACAGCCCGGCGTCCACGTCTACCCCGCGGCGGAGCAGCCGCAGGTACACGTCGGTCATGCCTTCGTAGGTGGCCAGCATGTGGGCGTAGGTGACGCCCGGCCAGCCATCCAGCACCGCCCGCCGGGCCACCAGCAGGTAGGCCAGCCGCAGCGGGTAGCGGCCGGGCAGCCGGCTGGCCAGCCGTTTCAGCCCCCGCCGCCGGGCCACCGGGTCACGGCTGAACATGCGGCCGCCGCCGCCCCCGGCCAGCGCCTGCTCGGCCTCCCGCCGGGCGTACCCGACGTGCTTGGCGAACCAGCGGTCCAGCCCGTGGGCGAAGGCGTGGTGCAGGAGCGGCTCGGTCAGGTACCAGACGGGGGCATCGGTCACCTCCCGCTGGCCGTGGCCGTGGTCGGCGAACCTCAGCCGCCGGCGGTGGAAGAACCGCACCTGGTAGCCGGGGTACTGGCCGGCGTGCTTGAGCCAGCGGCCGGCGAACATCAACTTGCTCGGCACCTGGTAGCCGCCGTGCGGCGGGTCGGCGGCGGCGACCGCGGCCAGCTCGGCCGCCAAGGCCGGGGTGACCCGCTCGTCGGCGTCCAGGTGAAGGTGCCAATCGTACCGGGCCGGGACGTGGTCGATGGCCCAGTTCCGCTGGGTGCCGAACCCGCGGAACGGGGCGTTCACGTGGACCCCGACGCCCCGGGCGGCGGCCAGCTCGCGGGTGCCGTCGGCGGACCCGCTGTCCACCACCTGCACGTCGTCGAACCCGGCCAGCGAGTCCAGGCACCCGGGCAGGGTGCGGGCCTCGTTGTGGGTGAGCACCACCACCGACACGGCTGGGGTCATGCCGCCCGCCGGGCGACGACGACCATGCTCTTGGCCAGCACCGGCACCCGCCCGACCCGGTGGACCCGCTCCACCCGCAGCCCGGCCTCGGCCAGCAGGGCGGTCAGCGTCCGCACCGACCAGAACTTGATGTGCCCGTAGTCCCACAGGGCGGTGAAGTGTGCGTCCATCTTGCCGGTCGCGGCCAGCAACAGGTTCTTCAAGTACCCGTGGTACGGGGTGGAGATGACGGCGGTCCCGCCCGGCTCCAGCAGGTCGTGGACGCACCGGGCGAAGGCCCGCGGCTGGAACACGTGTTCCACCACCTCTAGGCTGACCACCACCGGGAACCGGCCGTAGGCCGCCGCCAAGTCGTCGTAACACGACCCCGCCCGCAGCGGCAGGGCCGGGTGCAGGCGGTTGGCCACGGCGATGCCCTCGGCCGACGGGTCCACCCCGCCCACCCGGTGGCCGGCGGCGGCCAGGCGGGCGGCGGTGGCCCCGTTCCCGCAGCCCAGGTCGAACACCCGGGTCGGGGTGCCGACCCGGGCCACCTCGGCCAGCACCGTGGGCATCAGGTAAGCGTCGGTGTGGGACACCGCGGTCGTATAGTGGTAGGCGGACAGGTTGCCACCGGCTGCGGCGGTCATACGCCCTCGTTGGGAATCGGGTGTGCGGTCGGGAACGTCCGCCGGCCGACCGTCCGGGCCGGGTTGCCGGCCACCACGTCCCAGGGCGGCACGTCTCGGGTCACCACCGCCCGGGCACCGACTACGGCTCCCTCGCCGACGGTCACGCCGGGGCCGACGAACGCCTCGGCCGCCACCCACGCCCCGGCGGCGACCGTGATCGGGGACGGCACCAGCGGGAAGTCCGGGTGGCGGTGGTCGTGGGTGGCGGCGCACAGGAACGCCCGCTGGCTCACCAGGGCGCTGGCCCCGAGGATGACCGGGGCCACGTTGTAGCAGTCCACCCCGTCGGCCAGGCAGCTGTGTTCGCCCATGACCAAGTGCCACGGCGCCCACACCCGGGCGGCCGGGTACGGGTGCGCCCCGGCCCCGACCACCGCCCCGAACCGCCGCAGCAGGAACCGCCGCCAGCCGTGGCACGGCCGCGGGCTGGGCCGGTACAGCACCGCCCACACCACCCCCCAGGCGGCCCGGCCGAGCTGGTTCCGCCACCCCAGCCGGTTGCGGTACCGGGACAGGTCCGGCAGCCCGCTCACGGCCCGCTCCCCAGGCATCGGCGGTACAGGGCGGCCACCTCGCCGGCTACCCGGTCCCAGCCGAACCGCTCCCGGGCGTAGGCCGCCGCCCGCGCTCCGGCCGCCGCCCGCCCGGCCAGGTCGGCCAGCAGCCCGTCCAGTGCGGCGGCCAGGGCGGCGGGGTCCGGTGACACCACGGCCCCGGCCCCGGCCGCGGTCACATGAGGGGCCGCCTGCACCCGATCCGTCACCACTACCGGCCGGCCGCGGGCCATCGCTTCGGCCAGGGCGATGCCGAAGTTCTCCTGGTGGCTAGGCAGGACAAACACCGCCGCCCCGTCCAGCACCCGCCACCGCTCGGCCGGAGGCACGGCCCCGAGCAGCACCACCCGGTCGGCCAACCCGAGCCGGCGGACGGCCTGCCGCACCTCGCTTGGGTAGCCCGGGGCGGAGTCGTCGGCCCCGCCGGCGATCGCCAGGACGGCGGGGGTGCGGAGCATGGCGAAGGCGGGCAGCAGCAGGTCCGCCAGCCCCTTCTTCGGGTGTAGCCGGGACAGGAACAGGACGACCGGCCGGCCGGCCGCCGCCGGCCCGCACAGCCCGGCCAGGTGGCCGGGGTCGGCCGGCGTGGTCCAGGCGTCCTCCCCCACCCCGTTGTCGATGACTGCCACCGCCGCCCCCGGTCGGACGGCCCGCACCTCGGCTGCTTCCTGCTCGCTGGTGGCGTGGAAGGCCGCCGCCCCAGCCACCGTCCGCCGTTCCACCAGCAGCCAGAACAGCTGCTTCTTCAGCCGCCCCCGGGCGAACGTGTAGTCGGACAACATGCCGGCCGGGCGGACGATGTACGGTACCCCGGCCCGGCGGGCGGCGGCGGCGGCCAGCGCCGGCGGTGCCGTCCACAGGCTGTGCAGGTGGAGCAGGTCGTAGTCCCTGGCGTGTTGGCGGAGCCAGCGGTGCAGGGCCGGGCTGTACTTGAGTGACTCGGTCCGCACCCCGCCGAACACGTGGGCCGGCACTCCGGCCGGCAGGTCGGCCGGGGTGAGGCGGGTCGGCCCGTCGGCGTCGGTGGTGGCCAGCTCGACCCGCACCCCGGGCAGCCGGTTGAGCGCCTGGCAGAGCGGCCCGATGGCCGTGCTTGGTCCACCGTACCGGGGGGCCACCGCCGGGATGACGTGCAGCACCCGCACGTCAGCCGCCCACCGGTGCCGGGACGGTGTACGCCGGCTTCCGCCGCAGCCACCACGCCTCGTAATACCGGAATAGCAGCCGGCATAACACCAGGGTGACGGCCCCGACGGCCAGCAGCCGGACCAGCATTCCGGCCGTCGGGTACGCCTGCCGGAGGGCGTCCAGCCCGGCCGGCCCGGCCAGCCGGTCGGTCAGCCAGAACACCGTCTGGTGGGTCAGGTACACCCCGTAGCTGACCCGCCCGACCGACCGCAGCGGCAGCCCCGCGGCCCGCGGCCCGATCCGACTGCCGGCGGCCAGGGTGGCGGCCAGCCCGCCGGCGTAGAACAGGTCCAGGCAACTGGTCTGGAGGGCCGCCCCCGCCAGGGTGGTGCGGGTGGCCACCCCGAACGGCCGGCCGACGACGGCGACGGCCACCGCCCCTCCAGCCAGAACGGCGGCCAGGGCCAGCACCCGCCGCCGGGTCGCCCCGGTCCGCAGCACGGCCGCCAGCATGGCCCCCAGTGCCAGCCCGTCCAGCCGGCCCCAGGTGGCCGAGAAGGCCACGTCCTCCCCGTAAGCCCGGAAGGCCGCCCCCCGGGCGACCGGCTCGGCCAGGCAGACCAGCCCGCACACCAGGATGAGCCGCCGCGGTCCGCACCCCCACACCACCAGCGGCCAGACCAGGTAGAACTGCTCCTCGATGGCCAGCGACCAGAGCACACCCAGCGGGTAGCCGGCCGCCCCGCCGAAGGCGTCGGCGTGGTTGGACAGGTAGAACACGCCGGCCCAGAAGAACGGGGCATTGATCTCCCCGGCCGCCGCCAACAGCCCTGACACGACCACCAGCACCAGGTAGTACAGCGGCAGGATGCGGAGGGCGCGGCGGGCGTAGAACACCCCAAAGTACTCCCGCGCGGGCAGGCGGCGGGTGTCCAGCAGCACGCCGCCGATGAGGAACCCGGACAGCACGAAGAACAGGTTCACACCGGTCCAGCCGACCTTGCTGGCGTCCAGCAGCGCCCTGCCGGCCGGGCCAACGTCGGCGTGCTGGTTCGACCAAAACAGGCCGTGGTAGACAACTACCAGCAGCACGGCCACCCCGCGGACGGCGTCCAGTTCCGGCATGTGCGGCCGGAGGACGCGGTGGGATCGATGAGTGGGTGAGTGATCGGTCATAGGGTGACCGGCAGCGGGTAATGGCTGGCCCCGCTTGCCCGTCGGCATCGGTCCCGCAGGGCCAGGAACGGTCGCTCGATCAACAGATAACTTGCTACCCCTGCCGCAACCGCCATCCCGACACTCGTCGGGAACTGCCGCCACCAACTCTCGTCTCGGGGCGGGTGGATCAGGAACAACTGTTGCCAGAGATACAGGCTGTAGGACAGAAGGCCGAAGCCTGTTAGCCGCCGCCAGTTGAGCAAGCGAAAGACTAGGCCAGACTCGCGGTGTACGCACGAGAGGATATGGTAGGTGAGCCCGAACGCCTCGACCGTTGGCGCTGCCGCCGTCGCCGCCGTGCCTGCGAACCGGGTGTATGGTACGGCGGCGGCCAGCACCAAAGCGGCCCCGGCTGCGGGCCGGGCCACCCCCGCCAGCCGGCCCGCAGCCCGGGCAACTCGCGCCGGGTCGGCGGACTGGGCAAGGGCGGCCAGGCAACCGCAGCACAGGAAGTCCCCCCGCCAGTAGATCGTGTACTGGCTGCCGACACCGGCCACGACCAGCGCCGCCCGCACCGCCGGGGCCAGCAACACGGCGACCGCGGCCAGCCGCCCGACCCGAGTCGGCCCGAGCAGCACGAGGGCGGGTGGCCAGATCAGGTAGAAGTGCTCTTCGACAGCTAGCGACCAAGTGTGCATCAGAGGGGCGGAGGTTTCGCCGACTAGCCCAGTCGTGAAGGTGGACGCCCGCCACAGGTCAGCGTCCGTGATCCCGACCGGGGTCACCCAGCAGTTCACGCTCCAAGTGCCGGCAAGCAGAGCAACGTAGGCCGGGAGCAACCGGAGCGCCCGGCAGGTGTAGAATCCCCGCAGCAACCCGGCCGGCCCCTGGTCGGTTCGGTCCCGGAGCACCAGCCGAGTGATGATGTAACCGCTAATGACGAAGAACGCATCTACGCCCAGGCGGCCTGACACCCACTCCGCAGCGACCGCCCGCGGCACAAGTTCAGGGGCGGACTGTGTGATGTGCCCGGCCATCACGGCGAGCACGGACACTCCTCGAATCCCGTCCAGGCTCGGCACCCGCCGCTGCGTACCGGCGTGAGGCGCGTCTGGGGGTCGGTCAGGCATGGTCCGTCTGCTCCAGGTGCCCAGTGGCGTGACGCCGCAGGTAGTCGCCCAGCGCGACCAGGGTCAGCGCACGGCTCCAGCCCGGCCCCTCGGGGTCGGCCGAAAAACCGTCCCACACCGCATCTACCCCGGCCGCCGCGACTAGCTCGGACTGCTTCAGAGCGGCCAGCCCGGCGTCGCACAGCCCCCGTAGCGGGCCGGCCATCCACCGCCGGATGGGCAGGGTGAACCCGGTTTTGGGACGGGCCAGCAAGGCCGGGTCGAGCAGGTCGGCGGCGGCCTCCCGTAGCAGCCACTTGGGCGGCCGGCCGGACGGGAACCGCACTGCCCCGGGTAGCCGGTGCAGCCAGTCTAACAAACGCTGGTCCAGGAACGGCACCCGCATTTCCAGGGCGCTGGCCATGGCCGCCGCGTCCGAGTCCCGCAGCAGCACGTTGGTCTGGTAGAACCGGCTCTCGGTGACGGACACTGCCCAGCCCGGGTCGGCGTCGGCCGGAGGTAGCAGGTCGGCTGCCTCCGTAGGCAGCCAGTCGGCGGTCAGCCCGAGGGCCGCCCGGTCCAGCCCGAGGGCGGCCAGTTGGCGGTCGGTCATCAGCCGCCGCCGGCCGAGGGTCAGGCAGGCGGCGTTGGCTGGCCCGGCCAGCAAGTCGGCCAGTTTGTCTCGGGCCGCCGGCCGCCGCACCGCCACCGCCCCGGCCACCCCCCGGCGGGCGGCGGCCGGCAGCCAGCCGACGGCCTGCCGCAGCCGCCGCAGCCGGGGCACCTCGCGGAAGCTCGGGTAGCCGCCGAACAGCTCGTCCGCCCCCAGCCCGCTCAGCGCCGCCTTCACCCCGGCCTGCCGCACCGCCCGGCTGATGACGAACGTGTTCAGCCCGTCCATGGACGGCTGGTCGGCGGCGGCCAGCCAGTCGGCGGCGGCGGCCTCGGCGGCCGACCCGGGCAGGTGGATGGGGGTGTGCGGCAGGCCGAACCGCTTGGCCGAGGCGGCCGCCGGCACCAGCTCGTCGAAGTCCGGCTGGTCGCCGACGGTGACGGTGAACGCCCGCACCCCGGGGGCGCCGGCCGCCAGCCCGGCCACCGCCGTGCTGTCCAGCCCAGCGGACAGGAACACGCCCACCGGCACGTCGCTGATCAGGTGGTCGCGGACGGCGGCGGCCAGCAGCTCCCGGGTGTGGGCCACCACCTCACCGGGCGGCGGGGCCGGCTCCGGCGGCGGCGGCGCCCACCACACACGCGGCGGGTCGGCTTGCCAGCCGCCCGGCCCGCCCGGCCGGACGGCCGCCGTCGCCCCGGCCGGGAACATCCGCACCCGGTCGAATAGGGTGAGTGGCTGCGGCACCGCCCCGTAGGCCAGCAGCCCGGCCACCCCCGCCCGGCTGACGGCTCGGGGCACCAGCCCGCTGGCCAGCACCGCCCGCACCTCGCTGGCGAACACCAGGTGGCCGTCCCCCGCCGCCAGGTACAGCGGCTTGATGCCGGCCGGGTCGCGGCCCAGCAGCAGCGCCGGGCCGCGGGGGTCGAAGTGGGCGAAGGCATACATGCCCTCCAGCCGCTTGACATACCGCGGGCCGTGGCGGGCCAGCCCGGCGAGCAGCACCTCGGTGTCGCTGCCGGAGCGGAACCGCTCTCCGTCTCGCTCCAGCTCAGCCCGCAGCCGGGCGAAGTTATACACCTCGCCGTTGAACACCACCCGCCCGCCGGTCGGCGGGTGGGCCATCGGCTGGAGGCCGAGCGGGGACAGGTCGAGGAAGGCCAGCCGGCGGTGGCCCAGGCCGACCCAGCCGTCGCCGAACGGGTGGACCTCCAGCCCGTCGCCGTCCGGCCCGCGGTGGGCCTGGGCGGCAGTCATCCGGCGGGTGGCGTCGGCCACCCGGTCCCGGTCCCGCCCGATCA
Organism: Fimbriiglobus sp.; assembly: GCA_043787415.1. Classification (GTDB taxonomy): domain Bacteria; phylum Planctomycetota; class Planctomycetia; order Gemmatales; family Gemmataceae; genus JAXMAZ01. The sequence continues at coordinate 11,064 of JAYVUZ010000197.1, forward strand.
CCCCGGCGATACCGCACATCAGCCGCCCCCCGGCCCGAGGGCGGCCCGCAGCCGGGCCTGGAAGTGGGCCGCCGTGAACCGGCCCTCGTACCGCCGCCGGGCCGCCGCTGACCAGGCGTCCCACTCGGCCCCCGGGGTGAGCAGCCGAGCGGCGGCGGCGGCGGCCACGGCGGCCGGGTCGTCGGGGTTCACTGCCAGCCCGGCCTCCGGCGGGTTCACCACCTCCCGGCCGGCGTCCCGGTCGCCCACCAGGCACGGCCGGCCGACCCGCATGGCTTCCAGGTACACCAGCCCGAACCCCTCGCCCCGGCTGGGCATCACCAGGCACCGGCTGCGGGCCAGCAGCTCCTGCTTCTGCGATTCCGAGACTCGGCCGACAAACCGCACCCCGGGGCCGGCCAGCCGCTCCAGGTCCGGCCGCAGGTCGCCGTCCCCGGCGACGACCAGCTCGGCAGCCGGCACCCGCTCCCGCACCCGCGGCCAGGCGGCGATCAGCTCGCGGTGGCCCTTGTAATCCTCGCCTCGATCCATCCGGCCGAGGATGACGGCCGTCGGCGCGTCGGCCGGCGGGGGCGTCGGGCCGGCCAGCGGCTCGCCCAGACCGAGCGCGGTCGTGGCGTGCGGCCGGCCGGCGAGCTGCGGGGCGAAGGTCAGGAACCGCTCCCAGGTGTGGTCCGAGTTGGACAGGAACAGGTCCACCGCGCCTAGCAGCCGGCGGGCGAGCCGGCCGGGCGGGCGCCAGCACTCGACGCCGTGCAGGAACAGTACCCGGCGACCGCGGGGCCGGGGCAGCAGCGGCAGCAGCTTGAGCAGCCCGACGTGCATGACCACGGTCGGGTCGGCCGGGCCGGCCAGCAGGCACTCCCAAGCCACGGCCAGCTTGCGGCGGCCGGCGGTGTCGATCACCCGCGCCGCCACCGCCAGGCGCATCTGGTCGGCTACCGCCTGGATGCCGCCGCTGGCCGGGTCGGTGCCGGCGGCTAACACCAGGGGGCGTACCGTGGGCCGGCTCATGGCCCGGACCGGTCTGGTGTCGCGGGCCGTGAGCGGCTCGCCATGAACGGGCGTTCGATCAGCCGGTACGACGCCTCGGCGACGAGCAGGATGAGGGTGAAGTTGAGCGGGAACGGCAGCCAGGCTTGCTGCCAGTCGAACGGGCCGATGAACAACACCTGCCACAGGTAGATGCTGTACGAACGGGTTCCGAGGTAACGGAGGGGGGCGGAGTCGAGGACGAGACCCACCCGGCCGGTCGGCCGCTCCAAAAGATGCCCGAGTATCACAGCTAGGCAGACGTTTTCGGCCGTCAGCCCGACTGGCAGCATGTACGCCCCGCGGAGCCGTTGGGACAGGAGCGGGCTGACGATCACCGCCAACAGGGTGCAGGCCCAAAATGCCGCGACGGGTCGGCACACGGCGGCGACCGCCGCCGGCGTAAGGCGTCGCCCCAGGGCCAACAGGCAGCCGGTAAGGAGGGGGTCCGCCCAGGTGTGCAACATGACACCGATCCGGCCGGGGTCCGCGGGGAAAAAGTGGTAGTGCGCGACGCGGACGACCGGGGAGGCCGCCACCGCCGCGAGCGACAGCCAGGCCGCCGGTCGTGGCCCGGCCAGGCGGAAGGCGAGCGGCCATAGCAGGTAGAACTGGGCCTCGATACAGAGCGACCACGTGTGCCCGAGATACCACAGTGCCTGGCCGGCGACGGGGGGCCAGAACAGGTGGCGGTAGTTCCAGGTGTAAGTGCCGCTCGCCGCGATCGCCCACCCGTCCACGTCCAGCAGGCCGGCGACCGCCCCGCCTCCGACGACCAGCAGGAACGCGACGTAGGCCGGGATGATGCGGCGGGCGCGGCGGCGGTAGAACGCCCCGAGTTCCACCCGCCCGGTGGCGTCCCACTCCCGGAGCATCAGCCGGGTGATCAGGTAACCGCTCAGCACGAAGAAGAGCGACACGCCGATGTGCCCGTTCCCTAGCACGTCCTCATAAAGTCGCGGGGCCGCCCACCGGAACGGGAGGGAGTAGCTGTCGTGATGGCAGAGGACGAAGCCGTCTGCCACCGTCCGCAACCCGTCTAGGCATGGGATGTCCCGGGAGGCCGGCCGGTCCTGGCCGGGATGTCCGACCGTCACGCCCCCACCCCCACCCGGCCGGCGGTCGTCCGGGCAAACACTCCGCCCGCCGCAGCGCGGACATGTCGGCCGCCGTTGTACACCGGCAGAAGTAAGTACACGGCCGGGGTCACTGGGCCGCCTCGCCGAGCCGGGGGGCGATCACCGCCGCGCTCGCCAGGTACCAGACCAGGGCACACATCACCAGCCCCGGGGGCACGGTCATGAGTACGTCCGACGCCCGGTCGCTCGACAGGCTGATGGCGGCGGCGGCGTACACGCTGGCGTACTGCCAGAAAAAACGCTCAGGTAGCGAGATATAATATAAGTGCTCAAGGCCGGCCATCAGCAGCCCGAGCAGCATCATACCAATCACTACCCCGGGCGTGCCGAAGTTGACGTACATCTCGAACATGTAGTGCATGGCGACACTCGTCTCATGTGCAAACGTCACCCCGGTGTACTGGCTGACGAACTCGTTCCCGCCGGCGATCACCTGCTTGTCAGTCCAGATGAACCGGGGCAGTAGTGCGGATAGAGACTCAACATAGGTGTCCCCGCCGGCGTATGGCTGGATGGCCGGGGTGTGGGTCATGGCCGCCGCCATCAGGTCGGAGTAGTCGCCCCGCTGGCGGTAGCGGTCGGCGAACCCGCTGGCAGCCATCGGCCGCGGGCTGAAAAAGATGTCCAGCGTCAGGCTCACGGTGTCAGTCAGGCTGGCCCCCTCCCTGATCGCCTGCCGCAAATCGCTGCGGCCGGCCAGCCAGTACGATGTCGGGACGGTCAACACCAATGCTAGCAGCAACCCGGCCGTCACCCGGCCGAGGCGGAGCCGATCCGTGGTGACGGCGATGAACATCGCCACACACCCGCCGATGACGATTACGGCAGCGTGCCCCGAGATGGCGGCGAGTATCAGCCCGCGGCCGAACATGACGGCCAGTACCCAGCCCAGCGGCCGGAACCGCCGGGCGGTCACGTAGGCGACGACCAGGATGAGGAACCCGGCGTCGGCCAGTTGGCCCATCTGCCCGAGTACCGCCCCGAGGGTTGGGATCCGGCTGGCCATGCCGGTGGTGAGCAGCCCGAACGTCCCCAGGCCGACCAGCGCCCAGCCCAGCCGCACCTGGGTGGCCACCCACCCGGGGTGCTGCCCGAGTCGCACCAGCTTGTCCGGCACCAGGGTCCGCCGGCGGACCAGGACCGGCATCAGCAGGTAGGCGGCGAACACGTACGACGCCAGTGCCCCCAGGGCCAGTTGGGCGGCCGGCTCGACCGGGTGGAGGAAGAACCGCAGGTCTTCCGTGCCGAACACCTCCCCCAGGGCCGGACCGACCAGGAAGTAAAGCGACAGGTTGATGCCGAACATCAGCCGGATGCCGATGCCCGTCCGCCCGTCCCGGTACACGCAGTAGAACCAGAACCCGAACACCGCTAGGTAGGCGAGATACGTCCAGTTCGACATGGCCCCCTCGTTAGCCGAAACGTCCGGCCAGTTCGCACACCCCGTCGGCCGCCGCCGCCGCCGTGTACCCGCCCACCCGCCGGCGGGCGGCGACCGATTCGGCCGCCAACCGCCCCGGGTCGGCCGCGTACCCGGCCGCCACCGCCGCCAGCGCGTCCACGTCGCCCACCGGGTAGACGGCCCCGACCTCGCCCGGCTGGACCAGGTCCAGCCCGCACCCCACCTGATCGGTTACGACAGCTGGTAGCCCGCAGGCCATCCCCTCGTTCACCACCAGCCCCCACGTCTCGCTGGACGACGAGACCACCACCACATCGGCGGCCGCGTAGGCCGCCGGCAGCTCAGACTGGTTGAGGAAGCCGGTGAACCCGACGGCCGCCCCCAGCCGGGCCGCCTCGGCCCGGCTGGGGGCCAGCAGCGGCCCGTCCCCCACCACCAGCCCGGCCGCCGGCAGGCCGGCCGCCGCCACCGCCCGCACCAAGTCCAGCGGTCGCTTGCCGGGGAGCAGCTTGCCGACGAACAGGAATACCACCGCGTCGGCCGGCAACCCCCACTTGGCCCGTAGTTCGGCCCGCCGGGGGCGGGCTTCAGCGGCTTGGCGGGCGAACCGCTCGTTGTCCACGAAGTGCGGGCTGGCCGCCATCCGGGCCGGTTCGGCCCCATAGTGCAGGTAATACTCCCGGGCGCGCTGGCCGACCACCGCGTAACCGTCGAACCGCGGCACCAGCCGTCGCCGGGCCACCCACTTGACCGCCCGCCGCAGCCGCCCTTTCGTCACCTGGAGGGTCGAGTCGCCCCGCACCAGCAGCGGCGTTCTAGTCTGCCAGCACGCTCGCATGGCCTGGTGGTAGCTTTTGGTGTACCAGCCGTGGACCAGGAAGGCGTCGAACCGCTCCCGCCGGATTACCTCGGCCACCCCCGGGGTGTTGCACCCACCGGAGTCACTCAACCCCGGCCGACGGGACACATTGGTCAGGAACTCCGACCGATACCCGTCCAGCAGAGGCACGTCCCAGGCGAACCCGACGCCGAACCCGGCCGCCGCCTGGTCGGCCGGGGTCGGGTCGTGGGCATAGTACACGGTCAGATCTAGCCCCGGTCGGGCCGCCAGCTCGCGGTACAGCGGCGAGTAGTACTGGATCGGGTGGGTGGACAGGATGCCGAGCCGGTTCACCGTCGGCCCCGCCGGGCCAGCACCGCGTCGAACACCCCGGCCAGCCGCCGGGCCGACGCCCGGGCGGTGTACGGCTCCAGGGCCGCCAGGTCTCGAGCCACCGGGCCGGCCGGAGCGGTGGCCGTCGCGGTCAGCGCGGCCAACAGGACATCCGCCCGCGTGGCGACTGGATTGGCCGCGGTGAACGTGACCAGCTCGACTCCCGGCTGCCCCCGCACCACGACCGCCGCAGTGCTGTCGGCGTGTAGCACAGCTAGCACGGGCCGGGCCGAGTACAGTGCCTGGAACATCTTTGAAGCGGTGTAGAACGGGTCTGTCGAGCCGAGCACCATCACCCCCTCGCAACCGCCTAGGGCGGCCAACACGTCAAGATATGGCTGTCGGTCCGCCACCTCCACCACGAAGTCGGCGGCCCCGCACTCGCGGGCGATCGGCCCGACCAGCCCGCTGGCCGGGTCGGCGGCCCACCGGCCGGTGCCGACGAACAGCAGCCGCAGGTCGGCCGCCCGGGGGTCGCTGGCGGCCCGCCACCGCCGGGCTGCCCCCAGCACCGCCCGCAGGGTGTCATGCGCCCGCGGCAACAACGCCCCAGCGTACACCAGCACCCGCTTGCCCCGTAAGTCCGGCCGGTCGAGCAGCCGGGGCGGCCCCGGCCGGGCGGCGGCGGCGTCGTGGTCGAGAGGTTCGCCGCCGTAGGGGAACCCGGCTTTCGGGATGCGATCCAGCCTGCGGATGCGGCGGACGACATCCGCGTAGTACCCCTCGGAGACGCCGGTCAGGCCGCCCGCCCCGGCCATGACGACCGGCTCCAGCAGCCGGTTGACGGCGTGCCCCGCCATCGCCTTAATGGATCGCTGATCGCTGTCGGTCGGGGCGTATACGATCGGGTCGATGTAGTCGATGACGTAAGGCAGGCCGAACAGCAGCCGGCAGGCCGGGCCGAGCAGGGCCGACAGGTTGGGCGGCACTGGCAGGAACAGCAGGTCCGCCCGCCGGTGTGCGGCCAGCCGTCCGACGGCCGCCAGGTGGAACGGCAGGCTGCGGGCGCCCAGGTCGCCGACTACCCGCACCGGGCGGGTGGGCACCGCCCGTGAGCGAACCACCTCCAAGTCAGGCGGCAGCAGGCCGAGTAGGTCCGGGTCGAGGCGGGTCTCGTAGCACTCCGGTCGGAGGGTGAGTACCACCGGGGTGTACCCGAACTCCGGCAGGTGGCGGGCCAGCAGCCGGGTGCGGTGGCCGGCCGTCAGGTTGCACGGCGGGAACTCGGCCGCCACGCACACCACCGTCCGTTGGCCGGCCGTCAGCCCCATCGCTTGTCCGCCCGCAGGAGGTCGCCGGCCTGGACGAAGATCAGGTCGGACTGCCACACCGCCCCGTCGTGCGGCCGGCGGATCAGGCTGCACACGTCGTACACCACCCACCCTCTGGCGGCCAACCATCCGACCACCTCGTGCATCAGCGGCACCCCGGCGTAGATGTCCAGCAAATTGACCTCGGCCAGGATCACCCGCACCCCGCCCAGGTGCCCCTCGATCCCCCTGAGGACGTGCAGCTCGTACCCCTGGGTGTCGATTTTGAGCAGGTCCGGCGGGCCGGGCAGTTGGCCGCCCCGGATGAGCGTGTCCAGCCGCCGCATCGGCTGGGCCGACGCCGCCCCGACCCGGCCGGCGTGCGACAGCACCGAACTTGTGGTCTCGTGCTCGTGGAACGGGACGGCTTCCGCGTCCTCCGCCCCGACCAGCCCCGGCAGGAGGGTGATCTCGCCGGCGGCGGCCAGCGGCGTCAGTTTGTCCACCGCGGCGGCCAGCGGCTCGAAGCAGAACACCTGGGGAGCCGGCCGGAACTCGGCCCGGCAGAAACGGGCGAACTCCCCGTGGTAGGCCCCCACGTCGAACACCGTGGCCGGGGCGAACCCGCGGTCCCGCAGGGCCTCCAGGGACCGCTCCACCGACGGCACCCCGAGCCGCCGCTTGACCCGCTCTTTGACCGCCGCCACCAGGCTCATGTTGCCCCCCGGACAGACTGGTACACCCGCTCGTACTGGCCGGCCACCGCCGCCGCCGAGAACCGCCCCTCGGCCGCCCGCCGGCAGGCCGCCCGGTCCAGCCCGCCGACCCGCGCGACCGCCGCTGTCAGCTCGGCCGGGTCGTCGCTCAGGAAGCCGGTGACGCCCGGCTCGACGATCTCCGGCACCGCCCCCCGGGGGCACGACAGCACCGGGGTGCCGGCCGCCAGCGCCTCGGCGAACACGATGCCGAACGGCTCGTCCCAGCGGATCGGCACTAGCAGGGCCGTCGCCCGGCCGAGCAGCTCGCTCTTGCCATCGTCGTCCACCGGGCCGACATACTCGACCCCTCCCCGGCCGACCTCCGGCTCGACCGCCGCCCGCCAGAACTCGGCCTCGGCCGGGGTGCCGCCGTGGTTGCCGGCGATGACCAGCCGCCGCCCGGCCGCCTGGGCCACCCGGATGGCCGTGTCCGGCCCCTTGATCGACTCTACCCGGCTGAGGAACACCAGCGGGGCATCGGCCGGCACCGCCGGGGCGAACCGCACGGCGGCCGTGTCGGCGAAGTTGTGGACGGCGTCCCAGGTGCCGCCGGCCGGTCGCCCCCGTTGGCAGATGTACTCGCTACAGCCGGTGAACCGCAGCCGCCGGCCGCCCAGCCGGGCGGCCAGCCCGACCGTCCGCCGGCTCGGCTCCCGCTGGTACGACATGACCACCGGCACCCGGCCGAGCACCGGCAGCAAGTACGCCAGCCGGCTGAAGCTGTGGATCACGTCCGGCCGGAAGGCCTGCACCGCCCGGTGAAGGGCCAGCAGGTTGCGGACGGTGTCGCCCCGGTGCTGGGACCGCAGCCCCGGCCAGCCGAACGTGGCGTCGGCCGGGGCGGTCGACCCCGGCCGGGCGACCAGCCCGACAGCGTGCCCCCGCCGGCGGAGTTCGGCCAACAGCCCGGCAGCGATCCGCTCGATGCCGCCGTACAGGGTCGGGGGCACGGGGATTTCTGGGTCCACGGTCATGAGGATGCGCACGGCTACGGCGTCCCGATGGTTTTTTCCACGGCGGCCAGCAGTGCCCCCTTTTCGAGCGGATGGTCCCAGTGCCAGCGGGATCGGGCGGCCGCCCAACTGGCCTGCTTGGCCCGCAGTAGTGCGGCCGGGTCGTCGGCCCACCGCCGCAGCCCGTCGGCCAACAAGTCCGGCCGGTCCGGGTCATACCAGAGGGCATCGTCGCCAACGGCCGGTGCCACGGTTAACTGGCCGCGCGTGCGAGTTGCAGCGAGGGCCAGCCCGGCTGCCAGGTAAGTACAGAGTTTGTTAGATAAAGCTAAGCCGTTGTTGACGGAAAACCCTGGCTCCACCGCTAGCCCCACATCCCACTTTCGACACGCAGTCACTAACTCGTCTGATCTACATACCCCGAGCCAGTCTACGGCTAATGTCGGACCGGCCTCTCTGCCCAAGGCTAGCAGTTCGTCAACGAACCTCGTGCTATGGCCGAACAGTCCGATCCGCACTGCCCGGCCTGCACGCTCGGCGGCCGCCACCACCTGTTCCAACCCACGCCCTGAACCGACCGTCTGACCAAACCATAATAATCGCAGACGGCCGGGCTCGGTTCTGTCGAACGCTGGCGGAGCCGGCAGTTGTTCCAAGTTGTGGACCGGGAACGGCCGCACCCCATACTTGGCGGCGACGGCGTCGGCGATCGGGCCGCTGCCGGCGGTGACGAACGCGGCCCCGCCCAGCACCCGCCGCTCGATCCACTCCATCCGCCGGTCGGCCACCTCCGCCCCCGGCGGCTGCTCCTCGCTGTGGAAGTCTTCCAGGTCCAGGGCGTAGGGCACCCCGAGGCGGCCGGCGGCCAGCACCCCGACGGCTAGCCCGCCGGCGGTGCCGGCGTACACCAAGTCCGTCGGCTCGGCCGCCACCGCCCGCACCAGCTCGGGGCCGACCCGGCTCTGGGCCGCCGCCAGGGCCGCTAGGCCGAGCCACGGCCGGGCCGTGGCCCGGCACGCCCGGTGGCGGACGCGGGTGGCCCAGAATTGGGCGGGGTGGCGGTCGCGGAGCCAGCGGACGGTGGTCAGCGGCCATGGCCTGGAGGCGGCAAGTTGGTCGGCTAACGGCCGGCTCCACGGGGCGTAGTCGGCGTCCACCACCCGGACGGCGTACCCGGCGGCATGTAGGGCGTCGGCCGCCCGTACCGCACGCGGGGTGCTGGCCACCGATCCGGCCGTGACGATACACACCCGCCGCTTCACCCGCTCACCTCCGGGGCCGCCAGCCCGCGACCGGCGAGGAACCGACGGACAACTGCCAGATGGGCCGCGTGAAAGTCGTCCGCCTGCCACCCGGCGGCGGTCGCGAGACAGGCCGGCCCCAACTCGCGGACGGCGGCCGGGTGATCCAGCACCCAGCCGAGCCGGTCGGCCAGGACGCCCACGTCGCCGGCCGGCACCAGCCAGCCGGTGCGGCCGGCGACGACCAGGTCGCAGCACCCGGCGTTTGGAGTCGTGACCACGGGCAACCCTTCGGCCAGCGCTTCCAGCACGACGTTGGCCCGGCCCTCGGCCAGGGTCGGGAGGGCCAGCACGAGGCTGGTGCGGAACAGCCGGCGAAGGGCCGGCTGGGAGACGGCCGGCAGCACCCGCACCCCGGCCGGCAGGTCGGCCAGGGCAGTTGGCGGTAGCATCGACCCGCCCACCAGCAGCAGTTCGGCCCCGGCCCCGGGCCGCAGCCGTCGCCACGCCTCCAACAGCAAGTGCGTTCCCTTGCGGAAGCCCAGTGTGCCGGCCGCCAGCACCCGGCGGCCGGCCGCCGGGGGGGGCGGCTCGGCCGCCGGCGGCGGGCAGGGGCTGGGCACGCATACCACCCGGTCGGCCGGCACCCCGGCGTCGATGAAGGTGCGGGCGACGAACGGCGAGATGGCGACCACTTGATCGGCGTCGGCGATCTGCCGCTCCTTTTGGGCCGTGCTGCGGGTCAGGTCTGCCCGCCACAGGGTGCTGGCCGGGCCGGCGAGGGCCGGAAACGCCTCCAACTCGGCCCCGACCATCCGGTTGAGGAACTGGGGGTGGGCGATCACCTGCCACAGGAGGGTGTGCCCGCCCCGCTCCTTGTGCCGGCGGAACGCCCCGGCCGTCGCGTGCTCCACCCCGTACAGCACCGGCACCCGGCCGGCCCAGCGGGCGGCCACCTGACGGTCGAATCCGGCCTCCCCGGCGGCCCACAGCCGATGCAGCAGCCGCGGCCCGGCCCCGCACTCGGTGGCCATCTGCCGGGCCACCTGCCAGGCCGGGTAGCAGTCGGTCAGCCGGGCCAGCGGGGGCGGCACTAGCCGCCGGCTCAGCCGCTCCCGGAGGGCTGTGGGCAAGGAATGGGCGGCTGGCCCGTCCGGCAGCACCCAGGTGGTGGCGAACGCCCGCAACAGGCCGGCCCGGCGGAGGCTGTCGGCCACCAGGATACCGTCCCGCGCCACCCCCGGCGAAGCGAACACGACCGGCGGGCGGGGGGGCGTCATCGGCCGGCCGGCGCCCGCTTCCTCAGCCACAAGCTCTGGGCCTGGCCGACTGGGCCGCCGCTGAAGTGGGCGGCGAACCCGGGCAGGGTCCGCTGGAGGTGGTAGCCGGGCCACAACACCTCGTACCCGCCCCCCTGGAGCAGGGCATGGACCAGGTACTGCTCGTCCCAAGTGCGGGCGTCCCCCGCCGCCCAGTCGGCCGGGTAGTCGTAGGGCAGAAAGACATCGTGGACGTGGACCAGGGTGCCGGCCGGCAACCGCGGCAGTAGGTGGCAGAACAGGTACGGCACGTCCCCGCCGGCCTCGCAGGCGTGGCTGGAGTCGATGAACAGCAGCCCGTCCGCCCCGAGCAGGGCCAGCAGGTCGTCGGCCGGCATGTCTTCCACCCGGCCGATAACGTGCCGGTCACAGAAGTCGGCCACGGCCACCCGCGGCTGGGGGTCGACGCACACCACTTGGGTCGCCAGCTTGCCGTCCAGAATCGCCTGGCGGGCCACCCGAGTGCTGTTCCCGCTGCCCACCTCAACCACCCGACCGGGCATGGCGCCGCGGACGACGGCGTAGTACACGTCCGCGTCCGGGGTGGTGAAGTAGCCGTTGTCCGGGCTGTAGCCAACGGCGTTGTCGTCCGACCGGGCCAGTTTGGCGGCGTCCGCCCGGAACTCGGCCAGCCAGCCGAACACCTGCCCCCCGGCCGGCGGGCCGAACCCGGGCGACAGTGCGAACGCCGGCCGGTCGAAGTGGCCCCGCGCCCGCAGTACGGCCAGCCGGGCGGCCCGCGCCCGGTCGGCCGTCAGGGTGCCGATCTGTAGCCCGGCCGGGCGGACCGCCCGGTTGAGCCACTCGCGGACTACGGTCGACAGCGCCACCGTCTCTCCCCCGGCTGGGCCGGTCGTTGGTGTTCGGGTCGATCGCCCGATTATTTCGGCGTGTGTCGGTCTGGGGCGGCGACCGGCTTTGGCCGGCCGGCGGCCGGGAACAGCCGGGCCAGTCGCTGGCCGACGGGGGTGGGTCGCACCAGCGGGTACATGACGACCGCATACACCCCGGCGGTCAGCCCGGCCGTGCCGACCAGTAGGGCGACCGACCCAGCCGGCCCGAGGTCGGCGTCGGCGGTCGCCCGCCCGACCGCGTAGGCGGCGGCGGCCACCGGGGCGAACCGGACGGCCCAACGGCCGACGGCCCGCCACAGCTCGGCCAGCGGGCCGATCACCCGGCCGAGCAAGTGGGCGTTGAGCGGGACCGTCACCAAGGCGGCCACCGCGAACCCACCCAGGTGGCCGCCGGCCGGGCCGACTGCGGCCACCAGGGCGGCCGTCGCCAAGGCGGTGGCGGCCCCGTCGAGCAGGCTGACTAGGGTGACGGCCCGCTCCCGGTCGAGAGCGTAGGCCATGGCCAGCAGGACGGTGTTCAGGTGGCGTGCCAGGAGGACGGCCACCACTGCCCCGGTGACCACGTCGCCGGCATACGCCCCGCCCCCGACCCACAGCCTGACGAACCGCTGGTTGACGGCCAGCACGACCACCACCACTAGCCCGGTCACCGCCAGCTGGCAGAGAGCCATGTCGACCAGCAGGCGCCGCCTGCGGGTGGCGTCGGCGGTCGTCACCGCGGCCGCCAGCCCGGGGACGGCCATCGCCGCCCCGGCCGCCGCCTGCCCGCCGGCAGCCTGGGCCAACCGGCTGGTACACCCGTAGGCAGCGACGGCCACCGGACCCCAGTAGGCGGTCACCAGGAACACGTCCGGCCCGGCCACCAACAGACCGGCCAGGGCGTTAAGCGTCAGCCAGCCGCCGGCCCGAAGCAGAGCCAGCGCGGCCGGGGTGCGGATCTGGCCGAGGCCGGTGGGACACAGGTGCGGGTGGCGGAGGGCCGCCCGGACGCCGCACGTCACCATCAGTAGGGTGTGACCGACGACCCACCCCCAGGCCAGCCCGTACAGCCCCCAACCGGCGGACAACAGGGCCGCCCCGATGGCTACCCCGAGGATAGCCCCCGCCCCGGCCGTCAGCGAGTAAAAGGCCAAGTCTTGGGCGCCGATCAGGACTGCCGCGAAGGTTGTTAGCGTGTAGCAGGCGGTGTACCCGAAGAGCAATACCCCCATCGGCCCGCGGACCGCAACCGGCAGCAGAAAATACGCCCCGACCGACAGCAGGCCGACCATGACGGTCGAATACACCATCATATGAAGGACGGTGTTCACCATCTCACGGGCTTGGGCCAGCTCCCCGCGGGCGACCAGCTTGTTCAACTCCCGGGGCAGAACCATAGCTACCCCGCACTGCGCGAGTCCGATATATGTCACCACCTGCAAGGCGACCGTCCACCGTCCGTAGTCCGCCAGCCCGACCCTGGCGATCGTGTACGGGACTAGCAGCATATTCGACGCCAGTACCAGCACTTGCACCAGGGAGTACGCTCCGAACCCACTGAGCAGCGCAGAGGTCCGGCTCAACACCGCACCACGTTCGGCCGCGACTGGCGATACCGGCCGCGTGTGTCCACCACCAGCTTGGCCTGCACGGCGATGGCCGCGTAGTCGACGCGATCGTGATCGGTGGCCAGCACCACCGCGTCGACGGCGACCAGCGTGTCCGGGGTCAGCTCGACGCTTCGCAGTTGCTGCTTGTCGAGGTCGTAGTGCCGCATGGGCGGGGCCATCGGGATGTGCGGGTCGCTGTAACTCACCACCGCCCCCTTCTGCTGGAACCGCTCCATCAGCGCCATCGCCGGCGAATCCCGCGGGGCGTCCATGCTCTTCTTGTAGGCGATGCTCAGCACCAGCACTCACTCCCCCGCAGCGGCTTGCCGCGGTCGTTCAGGGCGTCCGCCGTCTTGGACACCACCCACGCCGGCATGGCCGTGTTGATCTCGCCGGCCAGCTCGATGTACCGGGTGTGCAGGCCGAACTCGCGGGCCTTCCACGTCAGGTAGAAAGGGTCGATCGGCATGCAGTGCCCGCCGAGGCCCGGCCCCGGGTAGAACGGAGTGAACCCGAACGGCTTGGTGGCCGGCGCGTCGATCACCTCCCAGATGTCGATGCCCATGCAGTCGGCCACCAGCTTCAGCTCATTCACCAGCCCGATGTTCACGCAGCGGTAGATGTTCTCCAGCAGCTTGGCCATCTCGGGCGCCAGCGGGCTGATCACCACCTTCGGACAAGACGAGTGCGGGCAAGAACAGAATCGGGCGTCGGGGCAGCGACGCAATGCAGCTAATGGAAACGCTCCGCGAGCCTCACCTCCAAGCTCGAACCCGAATCGGCCATGTCGGCCAACGAGTTTCGGCGGAAGCGAGTCAAAGCCCTGTGAGTGGGCTCGGCGTGCTAACTAGGTGTCAACATCGGCTCCGCCGGCCGCTTTGGCAATACCCTTGGAGAGGTTTGCCGATCTCACAAGCTAGGCAGTGCTGGCTAACCCGACGGGCCGGTGACTACCCCCATAATCGCTACATAAGGACGTGGGGTCTGCTGGCTACCCGGGCGACGGCCTGATTGCCCCAGCGTACCAGTGGTCGGTGGACGAAGATTCTAGACGGCGACCTGGCCAGAGAGGGGGTGCCGGTGTACGCGCGGACTGTCACCCCCAAGACGGTCCGGGTAGCGGCCCGATGACGGCACCGGTTGGCCCTGGTGCGGGATGCCAGGCGGTCGCTGATCCGCAAGCAGATCGTGCGGTGGTTTACGGCCGACAGCGGCCCGCACGGCCAGGAGACCGTAGCGAAGAAGCTGGCCCGCCGGTACAACGTGGCCTCCAGCAAAGTTGTCACCGTGGTGAGACTGAAACCATACGACAAGAGGCGGGGCCTGGCCCGCCTCCGCTGGGGGCTGGTGCCGTGTAGGGCGCGGTCGCCCAACGACGGCCCCCGACCGATCAACCTGCGGGCCGAGTCGGTGGCGGACAAGTTTGGGTTCCTCCTGCGGGACAAGCGGTGCCTGATCCCGGCCGACGGGTTCTACGAGTGGAAGACCGTGGGGAAGACGAAGACCCCGCAGCGGTTCACTCTGGCCACGGGCGGGCCGTTCGGGTTCGCCGGGCTGTGGGACGTGTGGGGCGAAGGCACGGCGAATATCGTCACCTGCTGCCTGATCACCACGGCGGCCAACGCGCTGGTGCGGCCGGTCCACGACCGGATGCCGGTGATCGTCCCGCCGGAGAGCTACGCCGAGTGGCTGGAGCCGGACACGCCGGCGGACCGGCTGGCGACCCTCCTGCGGCCCTATCCGGCCGACCAAATGCGAGTGACGGCGGCGAACTGGGCGGTCAACTCGCCGAAGAACGACGGGCCGGAGCTGTTGGCCGCCTAGCGGGCCGCGTGTACCGCCGGGAAACGCCCACTCACAGATCCTGAACGAAGTGCTTGCATGCGACGTGGCGAAGTGGCTTCATGCCGACATGCTCGTCCCCCTCCTCCACGTCTTCGCCCTCTGCACCGCCATTGAAGGCGACACCCTGCGGTGTGACGGCGAGCGGGTGCGGCTCGCCCGCATCGACACGCCCAGGCGGTACGAGGCTGGGTTCCGGGAGGCGACAGCCGCCATGCGGCGGCTGGTCGAGGGCGCGGAGGTGCGGTGCGTCGTGTCGGGGCAAGAAAAGTACGGGCGGCTGCTAGGCTCTGTCTGACAGGCCGGTGATCCGCCGGAGGCACAGACGATCATGCGCACGCGGGCGACGGCCAGGAAGCTGACGGCCGGCTTCGCGCAC